>VBKY01000237.1 GCA_005879255.1 Deltaproteobacteria bacterium | reverse complement strand
GTCTGCGCTGAGTTTTCCCGCCGGAAGGAATAGCGTCGGCAGTGAAGATGATCATTGAGATGTCTCTCAACCACTACGACCGCTTCTTGGAGAAGTGTGACGCGTCGTCTCGGGAGTACGAGATTCTCAAAAACGGCCTCAGTGAGCCATCGCAAAGACGGTCATTACGAGCGCATAATAGAAATCGCCTGCGAAGTGCCGGAAGCGCAAATGCTTCTTGCTATTGCGAGGCGGCTCTATCCCGACGCCGTTTCCGCCATCGAAAAAGCCATCTCCATTAGAATCATACGACAGCGACTGGCGCTGTTGCCAGCCGCCTTTTAAATGCCACGACAGCAGCGCGTTAAACTGAGTTGAATGCTTTTTCGATCATCTCTGCAGGCACCAAGAACACGTCATCGAGGTTTGACTGAATAACCGTTTTTCCCGTTTTGAAGCTATCAACGCTATTTTTTCTTGGACTTCTTCCGCGGAACTTTTCCGCCCGCGCGGCGAGCCTCGGACAATCCGATTGCAATGGCTTGCTTGCGGCTCGTCACTTTCTTTCCTGAACGACCGCTTTTCAAAGTTCCTCTCTTGCGTTCGTGCATTGCTCGCTTAACTTTCTGCTGAGCTTTTTTGCCATATTTTGCCATGACCTTCTCCTTTCGTTGAGGCACTTTTTTCTAAAAACCGGTTAAACCTGACCAGCATTGAAGGTATTACACTGGCTGAGCTCGCCGGCCTCGAGCCCGCGTCGAAACCACCGGACACGTTGTTCCGCCGTACCGTGTGTAAAGCCGTCAGGCACCACGTAACCCTGCGCGCGCTTCTGCATCCGGTCGTCGCCGATTTGCGCGGCGGCGTTCAATCCCTCCTCAATGTCTCCCTCTTCCAGAATCCTGCGTTCTCGATTTGCCGTATTGGCCCAGATGCCGGCCAGGCAGTCCGCCTGAAGCTCAAGCCGAACCGAGAGCGCATTGGCCTGTCGCTGGTTTGACGAGCTCCGTCGCTCCATCATTTGTTGCATGATGCCAAGCTGGTTCTGCACGTGGTGACCGACCTCGTGCGCAATAACATAAGCCTGCGCGAAATCGCCGGGTGCTTTAAAACGTTCGCGCAGCTCGCGATAAAAACTCAGATCGATGTACACTTTCGCGTCGCGCGGACAGTAAAAGGGGCCGCTTGCCGCTCGCGCGAAACCGCAAGCTGAGTCGACTGCCCCGGAAAACAACACCAGTTTCGGCGCTTGGTAGTCGCGGCCGCTGCGACGGAATATATCGCCCCACGTGCGTTCCGTACTTCCCAGCACTCGGGAAACGAAGTTTCGCATCTCATCGTTGCTGTCAGCCTGCCGACTTTCCGGCGGCGGAGTGGTATCGACGCTAGTGGTGCCCTGGAAAAGCACGCTCGGATCGACGCCGAAAAACAACGCGATGAGAACAATCGCAAGTGTGCCGATCCCGCCACCAGCGAGCCCCGGCGAGACTCTATAGCCGCGGCGATCCTTGATATTCGTGCTTTGCTGCTCCTCATCAAGTCGCATATGAAACTCCTAATAGTTATCGACCCACTCTGCCGATCTTGTCTCGGCTTGGTTCCCTATCGTTACCAGGCCTGACCGACCTTCCGCCGGTTCGTTTCTCCGGCGGCGGCGATTCTCTTTTTTGCGTCTCTTGAGCGACCGCGATGGGCTCGGCGTTTTTCGCCGGAACAACTCCAGATCCATACTGGGTTGCATAGACTTGAGTGAACTCCGCTCCTAAGAAAAAAATCAGCGATGAGTAGTAGACCCACAGCAAAACGGTGATCAATGATCCGGCAGCTCCGTAGGCCGAAGTCACTCCGCTGCGACCCAAATATAACCCTATCAGGAATTTTCCTATCGCGAAGAGAAACGAGGTCGACGCAGCGCCGATCCATACGTCTCGCCATTCAATGCGAGCGTCCGGAAGGAATTTGTAGATCATCGCAAAAAGCGCAGTAACAAAAATAAATGATATTAAGAGATCGAGCGCGTGAGCGAGAAACGCGGTTGTGCCCAATAAAGTACCCATCACTTGCGTCAGACCGGCCAGTAAGGCGCTGACAGCAAGAGACACCAAAAGGAGGAACCCGATCCCCAGAATCATCGCGTAGGAGATGAAGCGCTGGCGGACAAATCCCCAGACGCCTTGGCCGGCTTTCGGCGTGACGCCCCAAATCGTGTTAAGCGACGTCTGTAGTTGGCCGACCACGCCACCGGCACCGAAGATCAAAGCGATAATGCCCAGCACGGTAGAAACAATCCCCGTTTCGGGTTGATTGCTGGCGTTTTCAATCATCCCCTGAACAGCCTGCGCGCTGTCTTGGCCGATCAGTCCTTGGATGGTTTCAACTATCCGGTGCTGTGCGGCTTCTTGACCAAAAGCAAACCCCGCAATGGCGATAACAATGATCAGCAGCGGCGCCAGAGAGAAAAGCGTGTAATAGGAGAGCGCAGCGGCTAACTGGAAAGGTTGATCCTCAATCCATTGCACCGCGGTATCTTTCACGAATTGCCAACGCGGTTTTCGTTCCATGGCTAGTTTAGCTGCAGAAGATCTGAGGATCGCCCCAGACCTTAGCTCGCGTTACGGGGTCCTTGTTTGTGCCCCCCTTAAGTTCCTCACGCAGACGATCGGTTCGCTTATCGCTTTGGTTCTCTGATGATCTTGTTGCAGAGGTTCCAATGCGTCTATGGGCCTCTCCAGCGAAATAGATTTGCTAAATAGATGGGGCAAGACTTGTGCCAAGAGTTCGCATCTTGTCGAACGTCGACGACGCGCGCGATCCAGAAGCATTTCCAGCTAAATCGCCGCTGATCGACCCTGCTCTCGCTCGGCGCCGCCGAACAGCTTGTAGCTTTTATCGGACGAACCTCTTTTTTTTGTCTAGATTTCGCGACAAGGAAGTTCTTATACGGCGGTTGGATGGCGGTTTAATTCCATAGAGAACGCGTGCAACCAGGTGCATGGGATTGTATCCGCTCTTGGAGCGGAGAGAATCTTGCGGCGTCTTTTTTCGTGCAGGCGACTCCTTTGTCACCGTATCGCCCACCCGTTGGAAACAAGTTGACACGATTTGTTCGTGACGAGGTGAGCGAGAGCTAGAAACCAAAGCTGAATCCACTACGAATCGATTAAGCAGGTGCTTCGTTCGGATTGATACACTCTGGTGCCCTCTGCGTTTCGGCAGCTAAATCTCCGAATAAATCTTCATCACAGAGACACAGCGCGGCATAGCGGCAACCAAGTTGCTCTACGTGCAGCGGCATTCAAGCCAATGCTGAGACGCAGATTTGAGATCAGGACTCATTCGTTTAAGATACGCACCATGCGAGAGCAGAATCTACACTCTATGCAAGGCACGTGACGAAAATTAGCTCTCGTCTTTACGTGGGAACCGTAACTGGCAACGCAAATGAAGGGCTTCGTGCCCCAAGAACAATCCGCACATGGTGCGTTGCGCCGTCATCGGCGAGTTGGATATGCTTGCTCCCGCCTGCGACCGATTTGCCATCGAGTTCAATCGACCACACGCCTCGCGCAACGCCCTGTGGGTTCTCGACGACGATTTCATAGCGTGAGGAGTGATAGCGGAATTTGATCTTGAAGCTTCGCCATGCGCGTGGGATGCATGGATCGAAATGAAGCTCCGATCTCCGCAAACGAAAGCCCAGAATCCACTCGATGCCGGCCCGATACATCCATCCTGCTGACCCGGTGTACCACGTCCATCCGCCTCGACCGATGTGCGGCCGTTCAGCATAAATATCTGCGGCGACGACATAGGGCTCGACTTTGTACCGGGAAACACCGGCACGGCTATTTGTATGATTAATGGGGTTCAATAGTGAGAAGAGTTCCCCGGCTTTGTCTCCATCGCCGAGCGCGGCGAAGGCGAGGACGGACCAGATTGCCGCATGAGTATATTGGCCACCGTTTTCGCGCACGCCGGGCAGGTATCCTTTGATATAGCCGGGGTCCGGGCTGGCGTTATCAAAGGGCGGGGTGAAAAGAAGGACGAGGCCGTCGCTGCGACGAATAAGATGTTTGTCAACAGCCGCCATCGCGCGCGCTCCCCGCGCCGGTTCCGCAGCGCCGGAGATAACTCCCCAGGATTGGGCAATGGAATCAATACGACATTCGGCATTCGCGGCGGAACCAAGCGGTGTCCCATCGTCAAAGTAGGCGCGCCGGTACCAGTCGCCATCCCACCCCTGTAATTCAAGCGCTGCTTTGATTGCGCTGACATGCACGCGCCACATCTCAGCGCGGCGGTGCTCGCCGCGTGCGTCAGCCAGCCGCGCAAACTCCCAGAGTAGCGTGTGAAGAAACCAGCCGAGCCAGACGCTCTCGCCTTTACCGGCAGATCCGACCCGGTTCATTCCATCGTTCCAGTCTCCCGTGCCGATCAACGGAAGGCCATGGCTCCCAACTGTCAGACTGCGATCGAGCGCGCGTGCGCAATGCTCGAATAGTGTGCCGCTTTGCGCTGACACGCGTGGCGCGAAATACGACTCGTTTTCTCCATCCGCGAGAGTCGGTCCATCGAGGAACGGAATGACTTCATCGAGGAGACCGACATCGCCGGTGACTTCAAGGTAGTGGAGAACCGCGTAAGGCAACCATAGAAGGTCGTCGGAGATACGGGTCCGAACACCCCGGCCGGAGGGCGGATGCCACCAATGCTGGACGTCACCTTCGACGAACTGCCGTTCGGCCGCCCGCAATAACTGCCCACGCGCGACGTCTCGTTTCGTCACCACGAGCGCCATCACATCTTGGAGCTGATCGCGAAAACCGTAGGCACCGCCGGCTTGATAAAACGCCGCGCGCGCCCAGACGCGACAAGCCAGTGTCTGATAGAGCAGCCAGCGGTTGAGCATGATATTCATAGCTCGATCCGGTGTTGTCACCTGAACTGAGCCAAGAATGCCATCCCAATGTTCCGTGACCGTGGCGAGGATTTCATCAACGTCAGCCGCGCGGTAGCGCGCGATCAATGCCCGCGCCTCTTCCATGCTCGCGGCCTCGCCAAGGAAAAAGACAATCTCAGTACGGCCGCCAGCATGGAGCTCAACCGTCGTTTGCAGAGCAGCGCAGGGGTCGAGGCCGGCTCCAATCTTTCCAGTGAGCGGATCGCCTCGTTCGAGCGATAGCGGATGGTCGAGTGTGCCGTTGCGACCAAGAAATTCCGTTCGATCTCCCGTCCACGCGGTCTGGCGACCCCCAAGGTCAGCGAAGGCGACACGGCCATTGAACTCGCTGTTCCAGGAATTCCTTACGAGCATCGCTTTCGTTTCCGGTTCGATCTCGGTAACAATGAAGGGCGCGGAAACGCTTCGCGAAACCCCGAGCACCCACTCGATATACGCCGTCACCGAGAGGCGTCGAGAGCGCGCTGAATGGTTCTCGATAGTGAGGCGGGAAATTTTGATCGGATCATCGAGTGGCACGAACTGCAGGAGGTCAAGCGCGATCCCGTGTGACGTATGTTCGAAGCGGCTGTAGCCCTGACCATGTCGGGCGGTATACAGCGAAGCCTCTTCGCGGATCGGCACCACCGTTGGGCCCCACAAATCGCCGCTGTCTTCATCGCGGACGTATATCGTCTCGCTTGGCGGATCGCTGACGGGGTCATTCGACCATGGTGTGAGCTGGTTCTCGCGGCTGTTGACCGACCATGTGTAACCCGAGCCTGACTCGGAAACCTGGAAGCCAAACGAGGGATTCGCTATGACGTTGATCCACGGCGCCGGTGTCCATTGCCCCTCGCCTAGTATCGTCACGTATTCCCCGCCATTCGCATCAAAACCACCGAGGCCATTGAAAAACTCGAGGTCGGTTCGCGGCGGCAAGACCTCCGATGGTTTCGGCTCAGGCCGATGTCGAGGTAATCGCAGCGCCGCTGCTTCCGATCGCTGACGGACAACCTGCTCGGCCAAGCTGCCGCGGCGACTCAAGAGGACAGCACGCGCGGCGGTCTGGAGGAGTGTGCGATCCTCAGCCGAAATGAGATCTCCCCGTAGAACAAACACGCCGCCGGAAGGTTTATCGCTCTCGGATTGCACTCGTGATTGGCCGGCGCGGACGTGAGCTTCCAACGAGGCCTGGAGATCTTGAACGTAGGAAGGGCCCTGTTCATTCAGAATTACAAGATCGACAGCTAGCTGCTTCATGCGCCAGTATTCGTGAGCCCGCAGCAGTTGTCGGACGATTCCTTGATCTTCGGGCTCGTCGATTCGCACCAGCACGATCGGGATGTCGCCGGAAATTCCGTACTGCCAGAGTGCCGTGAGCCCTTGGGTATTGCGGGTAAGCACCGCAGCCGAAGGCCGCACTGCAGGGTCCGAGTACAGGATGTGGCTGGCGAGCTGCTGGAAAAGGTAGGCCTCGTCGGGATCTATATCGAGATGACGTAATTGGACTTGAGCCTGAGTCCACGCGAGCGTGGCCGCCCGCTCAAACGTCGCCGGATCGCGGTACTCGTCGGCCAGGGCAAGCGCATCGTCGCGAGATGACGCGATCAGCGTCGAGAAGGTTAGCCGCGCCGTGGCCCCCGGCGCAAGCCTTACCCGGCGTCTGAGGCTGAAGATCGGATCGAGCACTGCGCCGACCGTGTTCGTGAGTGGATGGCCATCTATGACCGACATCGGCGTGCGGATTCCGCGGCCGCGGCCGAGAAACCGAGCGCGATCGGTTTCACATTGCAGGTCGCCGACGCTTTCTCCTTCGGTGACGAGTATGTGCGCCGCCCAGACCCGGGGCTCGTCGGGCGAGCGGGGGCGGCGAGTCGCGAGCAGTCCACCGAGTTCGGGAACAAACTCCGTCTGCACGAAAAGTTTGGAAAACGCCGGATGGGCGTGGTCGGCTGCGGCAGTTGCTAGGACGATTTCAGCATATGAAGTCAGCTCGATCTCTCGGTCTCGCGCCCCTAGATTCGTGATCGACACCCGGCGAACCTCGGCGTCGTTCTCGGGCGAAACGACGACTTCAAGCGTAGTCGCGATCGCGCCATCGCGTCGCCGAATCTCTATGTGATCCTCTGCAAAAGCCGCTTCATAACTGTCCGGTTCGACGCCGCTCGGTTGGTAAGCGGCCGACCAGACCTGGCCAGTGTGTGCATCGCGAAGAAAAACGTACGTTCCCCAGGCGTCGCGCGTGCGGTCTTCTAGCCATCGTGTAACCGCAATATTTCGCCAGTGGCTGTATCCGGAGCCCGCCGCCGTGATCATCACGACGTAGCGCCCGTTGGAGAGAAGGTGGACGCCGGGAGTCGGGTCGTGAGCGGAGGTGAAGCGACGGAGGATAGGTGGAACAATATCGCGGACGTTTGCGACCGCACGGACTTCTTCGGCCCTCGGCCGGGCGACTAGGACGTCTCGCGGAGTACGTTCCTGTAGCAGCAGCTCGGTCGCTTGCACGCGTGGCTCAGCGTGAAAGCTCTCGCGCATGACGCCGTCATGGAGAACATTCGCGAGCGCGACGAGCGACATGCCCTGATGATGAGCCATGTAGGCGCGCACGACGGCCACCCTGCGATCTTCGGGAACTCGCGTAGCCGTAAAATCGAGCGCTTCGTAAAAACCATAACGTCCGCTCGCGCCGGCGTCGCTCAGCCGCGCGAAGTTCTCGGCTGCCGCCTCCGGATCGATCATTGCCGCCAGCGCCGTCGCGTAAGGGGCGACGACCACGTCTTCACTCAAGCCCCGTTTAAGGCCCAAACCCGGGACGCCGAAATTGGAGTATTGATAAGTAAGATTCAGGTCGCGCGCGTTGTAGGCGGATTCTGAGACCCCCCATGGAACGCCACGTTCGGCTCCATATCTTCTCTGGCGGCGGACGATAAGATCGCATGTCTGGCCTAACAGACTCTCCGATGGCGAGCGCATCACGAGCGCGGGCATGAGATACTCGAACATCGACCCCGACCAGGAGACCAGCGCAGATCCACGGTCTACAGGTGTTAAAGCACGGCCGAGGTGAAACCAATGGGTCGAGGGCACATCACCTTTGGCGATGGCGATGAAACTTGTGAGGCGCGCCTCAGAGGCTAGCAGGTCGTAACAACTTGGGTCGAGGCTATTATCGGATCGAATTCCATGGCGTCGAACAGCGTTCGCGACAGCTGGCTGAGAGTCGAAAGCCGCCGGACCAACGCTCGTGAGGCTGCGGCAGAGCCAGCCAGACTGTCGATAAGCGAATCGATTCGGGAACTAGCATCACGCTGTACGGTGCTGTCGTTAGCCAAGCGCGCGCGAAAAGCGGTGAGTTCGTCGATGGCTGTCTCGCAGCGGTCGGGCGTGTCGGCCAACGTCGGTAGCGTGAGAAATAAATGTGCAATCTCGGTCGAACCTGACGCTTGCTCCGCGTCAATAGTCGGATGAGGCACAGCATTCCCAAAAACAAGCCGCGCCCATGGAAGTACCATGTCAAGATCGCGCAGGTGACTCTCGATGTCCTCGAAGACGGCCTCCGCCCAGACAAGTACTTCTGCATCGGCGCTATCGCCACGTTCGGCGGTCAAGGTGCGCGCAATGTCCACCAGGGTGCGCGCGAGGGTCTCGAGCTCAGCGAGGCGTAGGACCCACTCGCCTGTAGTTACAGGGACTGGATTGAGGGCCCCGGCTAGTGCATCGAGAGCGTCATCGAGGTGTTTCCGGGTGACCGTTTGCGTGCGCCGGTCGTCTGAGATCGCGCGTGACGATGCGCGTACGAGAAGGATTGCATCGGTAATTCCGGAGAACACCCATGGTCCAAGCAATGGGCGGTTGATGAGCTCCTGACATGACTGGTGGAGCGCGACGAGATGGCCGGCGAGGTTGCCGCTGTCAACCGAGGAAAGATATTTAGGAGCGAGCGGGCGCAGGTCACGCGTGTCATACCAGTTGTAGAAATGACCATGGAAACGTTCGAGACCGTTCATCGTGCCGAGCGTCGCTTCGAGCCGTTCGATCGTCGCTACCATGCCGAGCCAGCCAAAATCGTGCGCTGCGATAGTCGAGAGCAGATACAGACCGATGTTGGTCGGGGACGTCCGGTGCGCAACAACCGGAGCCGGCTCTTCCTGGAAATTATCCGGAGGTAGCGCATGATCTTCCGAGCCGACAAAGGTTTCGAAGAATCGCCAGGTGCGGCGCGCGGTCAACCGCAGCGTCCGCGCGTCATTTGCCGAAAGCGGCCGGGCGCCAACCGCGCGCGGCGGTAGGCTGATCCAGTGTCCGACTGCGGGTGATAGCGCCCAAAGAAATGCAAATGGTGCCGCAATCAACCCGGCTCCCCGGTTGCCGCGGCGAGCACGATGGCGCCGCCCATCACACGATAGACGCTGCCAAGCGTCATGCCGACGCTAGCTTTCGCCTCCGCTGCGGTTACCCATTCGAGCAACTTTCGGCGTGTCACATAGAGACGGAAGAGTGTCCGGAGGATCGCATCGGTCATCAGGGTTGCCTGGTGGGCAAGAAATGTCACCGTGAGTCCCACCTGCGATAACGCTAGCGCGACGTCCATGCCGACGGCCCTCGCATGACTGCGTTTTGAAATGCCGCGGCGAGGCGGGATCAGCCCACTCAGCACTGGCAAAAAGGCAGGAATGGCAAAGACGGCGACGACGAACATCGTCCAAATCACAGGTGAAGCAAACGGTAGTGTCCAGCCGGCAATCAAGGTCAAGACTGCGGCAGGGGCAGTCAACGTGCGCCGGAGATTATCCACCATCTTCCATCGGCTAATCGGCGGAATCGCGGCGTGGATTCGACGGCCGGTCCGGTCTCGTGCTTGTCCGATGATCCATGGAAGCAATTGCCAATCACCGCGCGCCCAGCGGTGCTGGCGAGCTGCGTCGACCACGTAATGCGAAGGGAATTCATCGAAGAACTCGATATCGGTAACGAGTCCCGCGCGCGCAAAAATGCCCTCAAAGAGGTCGTGACTCAACAGAGCATTTTCCGGCACCCGTCCGGTGAGGGCTGCCTCAAACGCATCGATGTCGTAGATCCCTTTTCCAGTGTAAGAACCCTCGCCGACAAGGTCCTGATAAATATCGGACGCAGCGGATGCGTACGGATCAATGCCAGCGGGGCCCGAGAAGATGCGCTGAAAAAAAGAACCCTCGCGATTGCTCGGTAGAGTCGGCGTGACGCGCGGCTGTAGCAGGCCATAACCTTCAATAACTCTTCCGACAGCAGAATCGAATTTCGGTCGATTGAGAGGATGCGCTATTGTGCCCACCAATCGAGCGGCGGACCCCCGCGGCATCTGCGTGTCAGCATCCAGTGTGATGACGTAGCGGACGCCGGAACCAAAGTGTGGTGCGTAACCAGCGATTGGCAAAAACGTGGTGTCTGTGGCCCCGCGCAGCAGACGATTCAGTTCATGGAGTTTGCCACGTTTGCGTTCCCATCCGATCCACTTACCTTCGCTCTCGTTCCAGCGGCGCCGACGATGGAAAAGGAGAAACCGCTTAGCCCCATCCGTAGCGGGCCCATGGCGTAGGTTCAGCCGCGCAATACCCTCCGTAGCCGCAGCCAGCAGTTCGTCGTCATCCGGCATGGTTTCCTGAGGCGCGTCTATCCAGTCGGAAAGAAGCGCGAAATAGAGATTGCTATCTGGATTCGCCAAATAATGAACTTCCAACCGCTCGATCTGCTCGGCGATCTCGCTATGGCTCACCAGGAGAGTCGGTACGACGACCAACGTCCGCAGCTCTGCCGGCACGCCCTCACGTAGCGCGAGCTTGGGCGGCGGCCGCGGCTTGAGCAACACAGTGACTTCACGATTTACCAACGCGATCGCAAGATCCGCAGCCGGGAAGAGACCGAGAAGCGAGACGAACAGCAGCCCGGCTACACCGACTTCCACCGCACCGGAATAGACAACGAACGCGGCGAGGATGAGGCCGGTTGCAAGCGCGATGGTTCCAAGGTAACGCGACACTGCATCAGTAATGTAGGCGCGAATAATCCGGTTCCTGACTGGCACGCGGAAGCCGAGTTCCTGCTCGAAAGCCAGACGGCCTCTCGAGATGAGGTAATAACCAGGGTCCGCCCGACGGTCCTCAATTGGGTTACCGGCTTCTTGGGCTTCGCTGAAGAAACGCTTCGCTCGCGAAACCGCTCGTCGGGCGACTTCAAGCTCATTATGGGCTGAGAATCGCGACAGCTCTTCAATAGCGTGGCGGTAACGATCGCGTGTCGCGAAATTCGGAGCGGCAAAATCGGTGTCAGTCCAGAGCGTTGCATCGACAAGGCTGACACTTTCGAAGAATTCCGCCCAGTCGAACGCGGACACCAGACGCATGCTGGTGATCACGTTGCGCACGGTTACGTTCATCGCTGCCTGGCGCTGGTGTTCGATAAGGACGATCTCATCGGCCGTTGTGCCCTGCGCGGCGAGCCGTTCCTCGAGCCAACGCAGAGCAGGCATGACCACCGGGTCCTGATCGCGCAGCCGCTGAACCAGCTGTACCGCGAAGGCCATCGGCAAGGGCGAGTCCTCGAACTGCCGCAGAGCTAGCTGCACCGGTTCGATCGGCCGCCCGCCGACTCCGAGCAGGCGATCGGCGACTGCGTCGGCCTCTTGACGCGCTGCCCGGCCACCTACGATACGCTCCGCAAGGCGTCGCAGATTCTCCACGAGCACCACGCGTAAGGTTATAGCGACGGCCCAGAGCTCGCCAATCGTCAATAGCTGCACGCGCTGGTAAGCGCGCACGAACCGGCGGAGTGTTTCAGGGTCAAACCGGCTGTCAGTATGGGCGACGAATGCCCAGGCCAGCCCATAGACGCGTGGATAGCCCTCGAGGTGACCCTCGGCCAGCTTAGGCAGCTCTCGATAGAAGCCGGGCGGCAGGTCGTCACGGATCTCGCGCAGTTGCTCATCGACAATGTGATAATTATCGACCAGCCATTCTGCCGCAGGTTCGATCGCGCGCTCCTCGCGCACTTCCCGAGCAATTGTGCGATACGATTCAAGCAGCACGCTTCCGTTGTCGAGAACGCGCGGTAATAGCCGATGCCCCGTGCGCGGTGTGGTCGTGACGCGGTGAGCAGCGGCAAGGCTTTCCCCATGCTGTTCAAAACGCTCGACGCTGAAGAGTTCCGCTCGAATGGGTTCTTCGAGCTCCGAAAGGCCAATGACTTTTGATAATTTTTTACTTAGTAGACTCATGGTTGGCGCGGAGCATAACCTTAGAACATCAATCTACCAGTTAGGAAGATCACTTATAACTAGGTCATGTCGCGGCAAAGATGCCTATCCGCACATCAGATGTCCGTTATTAACCATTTTTTCGAGCTAGGGTCGTGATACAACCCGATAGAACCGATGCACGAAGAAATTCGCGACGGACTATCGCGAGCTTGCGATAGGCGATCCGCACGGCGACATGTTTATAAAAGGGACTATGGCGTTTGAGCGAACCAACCGGTGTAAAAGGGCTGTTTGAACGGGGTTTTACAGGTCTATATTGCCTGTCTCTTTGATCGAGAGACCACCACCTTCGATTTTGGAAGAGTATAAATTTCGTAGCAGAATCTTCCATCATCAAAAGCCAATCGAGCCCTTCAGGCATTGGCGTCAAGTTTAACGGCTGCTCGCAGAGTCTTGATTAACAGTTCGGCAGCAAATGGCTTACGCAGGAAGGCCACCGCCCCGGCCGCCAGCGCTCGTTCGCGAACGCTCACTTCGTCGTGCGCGGTGAGGAAGATGATCGGGAACCGGTTGCCGAGTCTTTTAAGTCGTTCTTGCACATCAAGACCGTTCAGGCCCGGCATCTGGACGTCGAGGATGACGCAGTTGAACCGTCGCGACGGCATCGCTTCGATGAAGCCAATGAACTCTTGGCCCGAAGCGAAAGTGTCCGCCTCCATTCCCAATGAGCGCACAAGTCCTTTTATAGCGTGACAAACCGACTCATCATCATCCACAATCGCAATAATGGTTTGCTCTTGGTAGTAATTCCCTACGGCGCGGTCGCGACTACCCGCCGGCATCAGCCAAGCTAAACTGGACACTCAACCCCTCCGTTCTTCGATCAAATAATCGGTTCAAATCCCGGCTAGATCCGGGTTAATTTAAAGCTGTGTTCTCTTTTAGAGGTTTTTTGAAGCTGAATTGCCGCCGTTTCCATCTTCTACTGTTTGAGCAGCCTCGGTTAGGTGTTCGATATTGGTCGCTTTCTGCATATTGTCCAATTCGAGATCCGCGGGCCGCCGAATTTTCAGATGGGCGTGTATGTCTGCAACCAGCTCCATTAGTTTTGTAATCTCGCGCTCAGCGATCATATCAACTTGCAAATTCACTCTTGCCCTGCGGTCAGCCAGCCGTCCCTGCCTGTTTTCCGACATGAGAATGAAAGCTGAAAGAAAGATCGCCTCGAGTGAGACGATCATCGTCAGAAGTGTAAATGGAAACGGATCGACCGGCTGAAAGCCCAGCCAGGGAATATTAAAGGCAATCCATAGCGCGAACCAAACTACATGCAGCCATATGAACAACATGCTGCCGGTGAAAGTTGCGATTCGTTCGGCGATGCGCTCACTCAGTGTCCTCTCGTGAGACTCCAACTTGAGAATATCATCGATAGTTTTTGTGACATGATCGCTACCCTTGTTTTCGGCAGTTGCAGCTCCCTTTGAAGGAGAATCAACTTCGCGCGCTTCCTGATTGGTCACGGTGAGTTCGATCGTCGACGCTTTTCTCGAAGGAGTCGAAACTATCGCAACCCCAAATATCCGAGAATAAATAAAACGACTACAATGACACCGATAATGTAAAATATGTTTCCGGGCATTTTTCCTCCAGTCACAGGCTTTCGGTCAATAGGTCTTGTTCAACCGCCATCTAAATGAAATCTGTCGAGCAATAACGCGTGATTCTACAGCATCTCTTTACGGCTCTGCTTAGCGCGGGCAGCGCCGATTGCCGTCTTAACGTCCTTTTCCTCTTCGGGAGGAGGGATCACAGCGGGCAATCCAAGCGACTCTATCCATAACTCCCGGGCCCATCCGGTCGTATGATACAGATGCTCGTCTTCCTGCTCTTCTACCTGTTCGTGTGCTTCCTTTAGAGTTTTGCCATCTTCTCCTTTGGTTTTTTCCGCGACCTGGGCGATAAGCTCCCAGTTCAAGTGGTCTTTGGTCTCCGCTTCGACCACGCACTCCGCCGCCACGATCTGAGCGGCTTCCGGCTTGCCGGATTCCATGGCCATTTCCATCGCCTTCACTAGAGACTGACCGATATGCCGCACGACCTTGCGTCCTGGAGTGTCTGTTTTGGGATCGAGCTTGAACTTACCGAGGAGTTCGCGAACGATTTGCTCATGCTTTTGG
>VBKY01000236.1 GCA_005879255.1 Deltaproteobacteria bacterium | reverse complement strand
CGGGATAGAGCCGCCTCGCAATAGCAAGAAGCATTTGCGCTTCTGGCACTTCGCAGGCGATTTCTATTATGCGCTCGTAATGACCGTCTTTGCGATGGCTCACTAGGGGGCCGTTTTTGAGAATCTCGTACTCCCGAGACGACGCGTCACACTTCTCCAAGAAGCGGTCGTATTGATGGTCAAATCGGATTTACCGGCGGCTACGGAATAGCATGGACGGGCAACGGGCGGATGCCGGAACATTGGCGCGATACGAACGCGCGAATCGAAGGTCCAGCAGTGAGATTCCTGCAAGCGGCCTTCGCGGAGAGTTGGCTCGAAACCACTGGCATTGCCATTGGCGGCGACGGCTATTTTCCGCGTGTTGAGTCAATTGGCAATCTGCCGGCACAAGTCGTGAAGAGTTCCCCCACAGGTGGCAGCTTTCAAAATTACATGCTGTTCCTGCTTTCGATCAACTCGGCAAAGAAATCAATTCTCATTACTAACTCATACTTCATCCCCGATGACGTTATGACCGAGGCTCTGGTGAAAGCGGCCACCCGAGGGTCGTCGTACTATTACCGGGCGAGATAGACAGTCAACTCACTTACTCCACGAGCCGCAGCCACTATGGCCCACTTCTTCTCGGAGGCGTTCAAGTTTTCGAGTACAAAGCCTCGCTCATGCACGCCAAGACCATAGTGATCGACGGAATCTGGTCGACGATCGGCAGCACCAACTTCGATAATCGATCTTTTGCCTTGAACCAAGAAATCAATCTGACGGTCTATGATAGTGGCATCGCTCATCGGCTCGAAGAAATCTTTCAGGAAGATTTGAAGTATTCTCAGCAAATAACTTACGAACAGTGGCGGTCACGGAGTATTTTCGAACGATTCGTTGAATTTTTCGCATTTCCGATCAAAGAGCAACTATGATGCACCCCATTATTGGGCCGGAGCCAAAGCGAGCCCTTCCGCCTCCAAGAGCGTTTGTAGCACATACTTTATTAAGCATCGCATCCTGATTCTTCCCACGTGTGAGCTTCTTCCGAGGTATGCGAGTCGCCTGATCGCTCTCGCTCTGCAAGCGCAGCGACCTGATTACATTGCTGATCGCTTTTAGCAGGCAAAATGGCCGTTCAGTCAAGTGGACTGTAAACTCACATAAATAGACGTAATTTCTTCAAAGCTTCCACGTCTAACATCGAGGGGCGAGGGTACAATACTTGCTCGAGACCTTCAGCGCAGAACCTAACTGAGCTGGCGAGTCCTGCCCAAAAATCTTGCCGAAAAGGGGATTGCCAAGGCTCAAGTTGTGCACAATTTTGTGAAGCTCAGGGATCATCCGTTAATGAGTTACCATGGCATTCCAAACTGGCCGCCGGTTTGGACGCAAATGCGATTCGGTGATGTTAAGATAGTGAAGGGTGAAGTCGGCGTCTTGATCTACGTTCACGCGGGGGGGTGCCTCGAATACATGCTATTTAGTGATTGAGCATGAAAACCAGAACTATAGCGGCAGTCTGGTTTTTGACGATGGACCATTCTGTCGCCAAATCGTCGATCTTTTGCAGCGGTATTGTGGACGCTCGGTCAAAGAGATTGGTGACCTGCAAGTAAGCTTTACGACGGAATAAATGGCTGCGCTACTTAGTGCAATTTGTCGAATCTTCAATTTAGAAGCTCGACGGCTGAGCTACTTCGTGCTGCCGTCGATGTATTCGGTTGCGAACCAGAGAGCAATGAGCTGTTCCTGAGAGTTTTGTCGTCGTCGCGATTAAATTTTCCGGTTACGTGAATTCTTTTGATATGAACGTACTTATTGAAATGTCTGTCGAGGTCTATGACAATCTATTGGATAATTGCGACCAGTCATGCGCGGAGTACTACACCCTGACCAAGGCTAATATAGTTTTTCGCTGGAAAGAGGACCACCAATTAAAGCTAATGCGAATCTTCTGCGGAGTTAACGAAGCAACAAGGTTTCTCGCTATGGCAAGCCGGATATGTCCCGCCGCCGTTCCGTGCATCGAAAAAGCGATCGCTGCTGCGCGCGATTGAGAGATCGATCAACAGCGATTCGCCCAGCTAGTTAGAACCTGGGACCAGGCGGTGAACGGTCGCGACTAAAGCCGGTGGATCGATAGGCTTTTGAATGAATTCAGACTTCCCTGCCAGAAGAACCTGTCCTGCAGCCTCTGAGAAGTAAGCGGACATAATTATTATTGGAGTGTCAGGCCAGGTGCTGCGAATTCGGGCCACCAAATGGAAACCACTTAAATTAGGCATAACAAGGTCGGTGACGACAAGATGGAAGTGATATTTCTCAAGCAGATCTAGCGCTTCGAGTCCGTCCGCTGCTTCCATGACCACGTGGCCGTGGTTTCGGAGAATCTGAGCAAAGGCATACCGGGCTGGGGCTTCGTCTTCAACGAGGAGAATCACAGCGGCGAAGTATATACGCGGCGGCAGCTGTGAGACAAGTTTTTTTCTAAAACTGGCTAAAAATTTAAAGCGCAAACTGCTCCCTCATGTGAGGAAATGCGCCTAGTTTTACCAAATCGTGCGAAATCATCTCGCAATCGGATTTATTCAAACCGATTTTGACTCGGCTTCAACCGCGTCAAACTGTTCTCTTGGGACCCGAGCGGCTAACAGGGCGCGCCGTAGTTTATCGCCCCCGTCACCGTATGGAAGGATGATCGATTCCGCACGATGTTTAATGATCATCGCGAGCGTCACGCAGAGGGACCTTGATGATTCGCTTTCGGACCGTTTGAGGTAGTGCCGCGTCCAGATCAGCCGAATGTCTTCGTTATCCAAACGATCCCCAATATTTTTTAAATATCACTGTCGTCGATATATATTTGAAGTTAGCTTATGCGGGAATCATCGAAGGGTGAAGAAAAAGTGAAGCCACAACCATTTGTACAGCTGCACCAGTCGAGCGGCTGTAACCGTGAAAGCTGTGCCGAACGACACGGGAAAGCGATAAAGCTAATTGACTTTGAAGCCTTCAGCGGACTGAAGAATTTTGATTAGATGCAAGCGACGCTGGAAATAAGTGTCCTTTGGCCAATCCCAACTCTCGCCTGGAAGCGTTTCGCCGTTGTACGGCGCACCGTTGACTTTGCTCTGTAGAAAAATGAGCTGCCAACAACTGGGTTTCCCCAATTTGGACTCTTTCGTTTTCACGCTGTCTTTTTCTTCTTGAGCTGCATCCGGAAACGCATGGGTAACCGCGATTCCCGCGCTCGACATCTCGTAGTCCTCGGCCGTTTCGATCTCGGACGCGCAGGAACGTCGAGCCGGTCGTCGTCCACAATAATTCATTAGAGAGCAGAAGCCGTGCCGAAACAGAAAAGCGACCAATTTCTATCGCTGTGAAGTTCGTGGTTAGGAAGAACGAGCGCTTGAGGGAAGTCGCGAGACAGCTGATCGCTCGCATCGGCAGAAGGTATTCGTCAAACGTCGGAGCCGTTAAGTCTCTGCAATGGGACGCTTCCGGGGGTCAGATCCTATTGTTGGGACATGGAGCCGAGGGGACCTTTCCCGAAACCGTTCAACCCAAGCAGGTGCCAGCTGTCTTCACGAAAGGGGCCACAATAGCCGGGCTGCAGCGGTGTAGATATTGGTTGTGGCATGATCGCCGTTAAAACTAAAATTCTTTCGTAAAGGATCTTCCAGACAACGTGGAAGAGATCCGTAAAAATATTGAAGCTCGAATGCCCTAGGCGCCCTCAGGCGTCCACTTGGTAAACTCGATCTGAGCGATCAGGCTCGGCTCAAGGCCATCGGTCTTACTTAGAACGACTGTTCAACAATGTTAGCATATTCATATGTCGAGCCGATCCAATTACCGGAAACAGAGAAATACCACATTCTGGCATTTCCGCATGGACTGCAATGATTGGCCGACAAAAGATTTCTACGAGCGGAGTAGTTCAGAGTATCGGCCAAGCGGTGATTTCTGCGAGGAATGTATAAACTTACGGCGAGATGGAAAATGCGAAACTTCGGATGAAATTGCCCCTTCGCTGAGATGATCGGTGGTATTTTATTCTGGCCAGATAATTGGAGGACAGCTATGAGACACTCTGCTATTTTATCGATCATTCTGCTTATTTCGGTTGTAAATCTCACCGGCTGTGAACTGGTCGGAGACATTTTCAAAGCTGGAGTCTGGGTGGGAGCGATTCTGGTCATTGGAATCATCGGGCTTGTCATCTGGATGTTTTCCAAGGCTGGAAGCTGACGGGCCAAGCTCCAAAATGTGATCTAATCAGGCAACAGAACAGCTATTGAAAGTTCTTGTAGCTAGGCATCCTCTTCTGCCGAAGATGGCAGCTTGAAAACTTAATAAATAGTAAAAGGTTTGTCGCGGGGAGATCCGCAGACTCTGTGACTCGATTATTCTCCTTATCGATCTCGCGGAGATAAAAACGCCAAAAGTTGGAAACTATCGGAATTGACAAACTCACCTTCGACTCTCACGTAGTCGCCTCGACGCAAACCGCGAAAGTTTTCAACGTCTGCTGTTCTGGCATTGTAAGGAATTGATACGGTAACCATTCTGCCCGTGCGCGGCCTGATATCGAATACACCGAGATCATAATTAACTCTTTCGACCGTTCCCTCGACAACGTCGTTCCTAGGTAACGGTGGGGCAGCAGGGCGCGCAATAGTGGGGCTAGTTCGAGCCTGCACCGGTTCCTGAATGCGGATATTATCCACGTACCTGCGATCTCGAGGTACGGATGGGTACGCTATACGATCGCCGGCTTCCAAACTTTCTACGGGATATTCCCAACCATGGTAGATTACTCTGGTGGCATTGAGATCATAAGGAATAGCATGCCTGCGACCGCCGTCCGTGATTACCCGGATTTCCCGTCTGGCCCTGTCAATTTCGGCGACGTCGGCGGCAATTTCACCGGGTCGCAAGGTCGTATCTGCCGCTATTGCGCCTCGAGCCGTGCCCGAACGCACCTCGTTCAATGTGGGTCGTGGAACTGGCTCGGCCACCGGAAAGCAGCTAGCCAAGGAGATTAGGACGATCGCTAATACCGCGGATGGGAGAATACCTGTGAGCCAAAATCGATTTGAAAGTTTCATGATTATGGCCTCCTTTGCTCTTGAGAAAATGGTGTATCAAAGTATGTGCCAGAAACAGTGCTGAAGAATTTCTCTTTAATGACTTGTGAAATCCCCACAATGATAATCTCAGCTGCACGGGAAACTCATACAAATTATCGTTGGAGAGAGTAGAATGAAGACAACGACCGCCTGTGGCGTGTCTAGGTCTGAATTATACGACGCTGTCGTTGTCGGCTCCGGACCGAATGGACTTGCGGCTGCCATTACCATGGCTCAGGCCGGCAAATCGGTGGCGGTTTTCGAGGCCAATGATCAAGCCGGTGGGGGAGTCCGGTCGGCCGAATTGACCTTGCGGGGTTTTGTCCACGACATATGCTCCGCCGTATATCCGCTCGCCATCGGCTCGCCGTTTTTTCGCTCGCTGCCGCTCGCCCAACATGGTCTTGAGTGGATACATCCGCCCGCTGCACTCGCTCATCCGCTCGACGATGGCACCGCGGTGATCGTTGACCGGTCCGTTGAGGCAACTGCGTTACGGCTCGGCAATGACGCGGCTAATTACCGAAAATTATTTCAACCACTGGTTACGCGTTGGGACGCCCTGGACGTAGACATATTATGTCCGCCTCGCTTGCCCCATCATCCGCTGCACTTGCTGCGCTTTGGATTGTCCGCGATCCAACCGGCAAGGCGCTTGGCCGAACGCATTTTCCAGGGCGACTCTGCAAGAGCGCTCTTTGCCGGCCTGGCTGCTCATTCAATGCTGCCGCTCGAGTATCTGGGATCCGCCGCCTTTGGCCTCGTATTGGGGATTACCGCGCATGCAGTCGGCTGGCCGATCGTTCGCGGCGGCGCACAGCATTTAAGCGATGCCTTAATTGCCCATTTGCGCTCGCTCCGAGGTGAGATTTTTCTGAATCGGCCCGTGGGTACCCTCGAAGAACTTCCGTCTTCACGGGTCGTTTTGTGTGACGTGACACCCCGTCAGCTATTAAAGCTCGCCCGCCCAAATCTTTCCTCGCGGTATCGCGATCAGTTAAAAAAATTTCGTTATGGGATGGCTGCGTTCAAAATCGATTGGGCCTTGTCCGCGCCGGTGCCCTGGAAGGCTCAAGAATGTAAGCAGGCCGCCACCGTGCATCTCGGCGCCACGGCGCACGAGATCGCCTCTTCGGAGCGCGCGGCTTGGCGCGGCTATCTCGCCAGAAAACCGTTTGTGCTAGTAGTACAGCCTTCGCTGTTCGATGCCTCACGAGCACCTCTAGGCAAACATACCCTGTGGGCTTATTGCCATGTTCCGAACGGTTCGGACGTCGACATGACCGAAAGGATCGAAGCGCAGATCGAGCGTTTCGCCCCGGGATTTCGTGATACGATTCTGGCGCGCTGCGTTTCACCTCCCGCAGAGCTCGAGCGGCGCAATGCCAATCTCGTCGGTGGCGATATCAACGGCGGAGCGCCGAGTCTCGACCAGCTGTTTTTTCGACCGACGCATAAATTATATTCAACCCCGAAGCGAGGACTCTATCTTTGCTCTTCTTCAACGCCGCCAGGCGGTGGGGTTCATGGGATGTGCGGTCACTTTGCCGCGCAGAGAGCGCTGCGAGACATTTTTTAGTGCGTCCTCTTTTGCAATGCGCTTTTCGTGCACCACCGCTTCCGCTATGGGCGTACAGTGCTTGTGCAGTTGCCGGGTGAAAGAGTGAAGCTGTTTCCTTGTCTTTCTATTGGTTTTTTCGACGGCTTTTGGCAGAGTTCCGCGCGGTATCGGCACCTTCGTGATCACTGTGCTCGCGGCCGGTTATCCACGATGGCGGATCGCTCGCGGGAAAACGAATCAGCTATAGTTTTGTCGATCGACTCTTCGGAAACCGAATTCGGAGATCTTTTCTACCGCTTGTTCGGATGTTTCTTTCGGTGGAAAAACCGCATCGGACCTCATCGTTTAGGCGCGGCCGGTTGCGAGATTTCCTCGAGTGTCTCGCCAGTCATGTCCCTGTCGCCGGCGTGGACCGCGATGTCACCCAAGCTGACGATTCCGACCAGCTGTTTATCCAGATTCAAAACCGGCAAACGGCGGATTTGTCGAGCTTCCATCAAGCATACTGCCTCGTCGACTTTCTGATCCTCCAAACAATAGGCGACATCCGTCGACATGACGTCTGCCACTTTGGTTTTGGTTGGGTCGTGACCGTCTGCTGTAGCTCTTATCGTAATGTCGCGATCGGTGAGAATTCCCTTCAGTCGATTGCCGTCACAAACAGGGATAAAACCGACATCAATAGTTCTCATCTTGTTTGCCGCTTCCTTCACTGAAGCGTCACCACTTATCACCTCGACGTTGCGCGTCATAATGTCTCTCAGTTCCATAAGTATCTCCTTTCGGATTTGTGCCCACTTACCAAATCATATTGTAAATGTTGCGTATCATTTGCTTCCGCAAACTCTCCTCTTGGCTTAATCACGCAACTGGCATGCCATTTC
>VBKY01000721.1 GCA_005879255.1 Deltaproteobacteria bacterium | reverse complement strand
TCATGTGGGGGCAGCGAACGCTGCAAAGCCGCACCATCTCTTTGTCCGGATTTGCGGCGGCAACGTTGTCCCCCATCGCGCATTCGGTCAGCAGTAAATAGCGGGGCGCGTTGGTCTCGGCAACGTACTTGATCATTGCCGACGTGCTGGCCGAAAAATCCGACGCGGCCACGACCTCGGGGCTACACTCGGGGTGGGCGAGGATCACCACGTCAGGGAACTGCGCGCGCACGTCCTGGATGTCCTGGACGGTGAATTTTTCGTGGACCTCGCAGCGGCCGTGCCAGCCAATGAGTTGGTAGTTCACCTCGTGTTCCCTATTCTGCGCGAGCGTGGGGAAGATGATAGATTTGCCCGTTTCGCGCGCAACGTTACGGGCCAAGTATTCATCCGGGAGAAAGATCACGGTCTCGGCTCCAAGCGACTCGACGATCGCCGCACCGTTTGCGGACGTGCAGCATACGTCCGATTCGGCTTTCACGTCGNNNNCGGCTTTCACGTCGGCGTAAGTGTTGACGTATGTCACAACGGGCACACCGGGAAAGCGGCGTTTGAGTTCGCGCACGTCTTCGGCGGTGATGCTGGCGGCGAGCGAGCATCCCGCTTTCTCCGAAGGCAGGAGAACGGTTTTGTCGGGGTTGAGAATTTTAGCGGTCTCCGCCATGAACTTCACGCCGCAAAAGACGATGATGTCTTTATCCGTTGTGGCGGCCTTGCGGCTGAGTTCTAAAGAGTCGCCGACGAAGTCAGGAATGGTGTGAAAAAGCGCGGGTTCCATATAATTGTGGCCGAGGATCACAGCGTTCTTTTCTTTCTTGAGCCGGTTTATATCGCAGGCCAGTTCGGCCTTGTACCGGAACTCCATGTCGGGCACGATGCCGTGTAATCTAACTTTCATCTTTTCGAGCATCACTTCCACTGATGTTTCCGTAGATAAATTAGTCATGATGCACCCCCGAATTCCCAGGTGAAAACACAGAAGTCTTCCGGACATCTATTGCGCATATACGCCTGGACAGGATTGCAACGAAGTCTGATCGTTATCTGCTCGATGTAAACGTTCCTCCAAGTTACTCTATCGTAGCATCCCGAAGGTGATCCGCAACCTTTCGTCAGCTTGATAGCCACGGTTACGTTACGGTACTTTCATCGGGCGCTTCGCCTGTTTTGGAACTGTTGCAACAAACGTTTAACGTCCCGCCATTGCGCTCCAGGAATCTACAATACCCTTTCCTCAATTCGTGTCTGCTCAGATGACCTTGGCAGTTCTTGGCAACGTTGATTAACCAGTTCGGATGCCACAACGCTCCGGACAGAACCGCGATATTGTGCCGGTTGTGCCGCCATTTTTGGTTCATTTACGTAGTCCGGTGACACCGGGATTTAAGTAGCATGCGGCTCGGAGTCGTCGACCAAAAAACGAAATGGAGAAATGCTAAACTATGCGATTCGGTCTTAGATTTTTGCTTTGACTTCTGTGTTCTTACTGGTGGTTCCTCTGCGCACGTTCGCTCAAGACGAGTTCTACAATCGCGATTCTTCGGGCTATACCTTATAGTGTCCGTTAGCGAATTGACGAGCCCACTTACCGAGCCAAACCCGAGGGCCCGATTACGCTCGATGCGGCCAAGGCTCGCCAAAGGGGGGCTTAAGAAGCACGGGACAGGGAAATCTCCAGATCATTTTCAGCAACCTTGTTCGAGCCGTCAGATAAGGGAAAAAGGAGTTTTTTCGAATGCCAAACACCACTAGATCGATATTCTCCTCTCTGGCGACTCCTAAGATTTTTTCCTCTTTGTTCCCGAGGGCGATCTTTCTTCTGATTTTCAGCCGACCGGGGTTTCTAACGACCTTCTCGATAAAATGGTAAAGATCCAATGCTTTCTCACGCAGCAATCGATCGACAGGAATAGCAGCCGGCAGATTCAGCATAGGCGCTCCTTCCATCACGGCTAGTAAGTCCAAGAAGGAATCGGCCTCCTTTTTTTGTGTCACATGCAGCACTACGAGTTCGGCTTGCGTTTCCTGCGCCAATGAAACGGAATATTTGAGCCCGTTAGCAGAATCCTCTGAAAAATCGACGGGAACAAGAATCTTTCGAACTGTATTCATGAAAATAACCTCCTTAAGGAAAAATGATCCAACACTACTACAGGTGATGTTTTTTCATCGCTGTAGTGAGACGACGCTTCGGACGAGAGCGGGAAAAAATCAGATATTGAGAACAGATTTGAAAATGTAGCGCGAAACTTTGGGAGCTAAAATGATCCTGGAAAAAAGCCGAACGACGACGAAGCTTCGGAGAAAGACTTGCGCGGGATCATTTGTGGTTAAAAACGTTGCCGAGCGCGCCTTCGATTCGCCGTCGCTCTCAAGAACAAAACCGCCATCTGTTTCAGCCGGAGAATCTAGTTTAACGGCTCTGGCATGAGCGTGCGAGGCTGCCTTTAGCAGCGGCGGAACATGCTGGGTGCTCCACGAAAAAGTCCCGTTAGTTAAAAAGCCCAGGGACAGAAATTCGAGGCTAAACAAAACCGACAGGGCGGATAATTTTTTCTTCACGCGTGACATAAAAGAATGAAAGGTAAGTTTCACCGTAGCATTGATCG
>VBKY01000235.1 GCA_005879255.1 Deltaproteobacteria bacterium | reverse complement strand
GCTTTCTCTGTAAAATTTCCGCCAGCCAAAACAGCCCCAACGACAGAACCGCGAGAATGAGCAGAATCACCAGCGCGAATGCGGTGTCCAAACTATAGTTGGCCTGCAGAACTAAATAGCCCAACCCCTCGTTGGCAGCGACGAATTCCGCGACGATGGCGCCGGTCACTGATAGCACGATGGCGACTTTGATGCCGGCGAACATATAGGGTAACGAGTTGGGCAAGCGAATTTTCTTAAACACGTCCCAATCCGAGCCACGGTTGATGCGCGCCAATTCTAAAAGCTCAGGTTCGACCTCTTTCAGTCCGACAACCGTGTTGACAACGACGGGAAAGAACGCGACCAAAAACGCGATGGCGATCTTCGAGAACAAACCATAGCCGACCCAGATCACCATTAGCGGCGCGAAGGCGCTCTTGGGCATGGCGTAGAGAATGACGATCAAGGGATAGATCGTGTTTTGCAAATGGCGCGAGTAGACGACCGAGATGGCGAAGCCAACGCCAAAAACCAAAGACAAAACAAAACCGCCAAAGGCTTCAATAAAAGTGATAAACGCGTGATTGCCGAGAATCGGTAATTTTTTTATGAACGCCGTCCACAGATCGTGCGGTGGCGGCAGGATAAAAGCGGGAACTTTGATCACTTCGACGAGGATTTCCCAAAGCACCAGTAACGCCAGGAAGAATAACACCGGCTCGGCGACGTTTTTCCACGAAAATTTCACGGCTTTACTCCGCGCCGACGTTAATGGAAAGCTCCGGATGTGTCAAGAAAGCGAGGCGCTAATTGGCATATGGCTAATAGCTTATAGCGTACGGATGAAACCCATATGCCATAGGCCATATGCTATAAGCCAACTTGAGTGAGCGGATCAAGCGCAACGAAGCAGATGGGCCTTTTTCATCGGGCTCCTAAGGTTCGTCCGGGACCCGTTTAAGCTGGCTCTGATCGAGCAGCATTTCGCGCTTGCGCCGAATCATTTCTTGTTCTTGAGTCAAAAAGCGTTGCACCGCTCGGCGGAATTTGCCATCGACGAAATAATGCATGCTGGTCGTGTGCTCGGGGTCCAGACCGCGCAGCTGTTTGACTTCGAAGCGCTCCAAGCCCAAGCGAATCGAGTGTTCGATAGCAGAGTAGTAACAGACATTAAAATGGAGGAAAGGATGCTCTTCGAAGGCGCCCCAATAGCGCCCGTACAGGGCGGTGTTATCACGCACGTTAAAGGTGCCGGCAATGATCTTGCCGTCGCGCTCGGCGAGCATGAGGCAAACGTTGGCGGCGAAACGTCGATGCAATTCGTCGAAGAGTTTCTGCGTCAGGTACTGGCGACCATAATAAAGTCTGTCGACATGGCCTTTGTAGAGACGGAACATCGTGCGCAGGTGCTGCTGCGTCAGCTCCGTTCCTTCATACGCGCGAATGGTGATACCGCGTTGCGCCATCTCACGCCGTTCGCGTTTGACCTTGTTGCGCCGGTCGCTACGAAAGCTGGCCAGATAATCCTCGAATGAATTAAAACCGCGATTTTGCCAGTGAAATTGAATGCCCGTGCGCGGCAAGAAACCGACCCGTTCCAGCGCCGCGCGCTCGTCGGGCAGGCAAAAGTTCACATGGGCCGAAGAAATCTTGTTGTCGGCGGCGATTTTCGCCAACGCCTGTCCCATGAAAGAAATCAGCTGTCCGCGCTCCTCACCTCCAGCGGTGAGAAACCGGTTCCCCGTCACTGGAGTAAAAGGAACGCCGATCAGCATTTTCGGATAATATTGAATTCCCGCCCGATGCGCCGCTTCGGCCCATTCATAATCAAAG
The DNA here is from genome assembly GCA_005879255.1 of Deltaproteobacteria bacterium. The sequence goes on along the minus strand of VBKY01000235.1, from coordinate 7,533 downwards.
ACGAACTCGCCCATGCTGTGGAGCTTTAGATACATCGGACAGGCAGCGATGAGATTCCCAGCCTTTTCGACAACGACATGGTGCGGCAACCAGCCGGCCTGCTCATCGACGCAACCGGACTGCTCCAAGCTATCCAGCCAATCCCATTTCATGAACGGCGTCGCCCCGTCCACCAGAGCGTCCCAACGCTCGCGTGGCACCTCGGCGATCTTCTGAACAATTCGTAGACTCACGGCGTCAGTCATAAAAGCGATCTTAGCACGAGTGTCTATTCCATCAAACTTTTGCGGGGAATCGGCGGGGGTCTTCCGATCAGGAAGGATTCTCCACGTAGGGGCAGACCCCTGTGTCTGCCCTCTGGGACGGACCACGCGGGGTCGCCCCTACAAATGTTTGCGAAACTGAACCACGACCGCATTTCGCTTGCTCTTGACAACCCAGCTCGGTGATCTTATTCATTACTCAACCATGGTGATCTACAACCTTGTCTGCAAAAAGAAACACGGCTTTGAGGGCTGGTTTCCAAGCTTTGAGGACTTCCAGAAGCAAGCGGAAAAGAAGCTCATCTCCTGTCCGACCTGCGGCACGACCAAGGTCGAGAAAGTGCCCCACGCTTGCGCCGTCCATGTAAAGAAGGAACAGCCTGCGCCGCCCGCGAAGAAACCAGAGCCGACACCAGCAGCGTCGCTTTCGCCCACCGAATTCAAGGAGATGCTCATTCGCGTGCATCATTACGTCAAGGAGAATTTCGAAGACGTCGGGCCGCGTTTCGCCGAAGAAGCGCGCCAGATTCATAAGGGCAAAGCCGACGAGCGTCCCATCCACGGCACCGCGACGACGCAAGAAACCAAAGAGCTCGTCGAAGAAGGTGTTCCGTTTGCCGCCCTGCCGAAACCCGAACTCGATGGCTAAATCGCGGGATTCGATTTTTCGTCTCGCGCAGCAAGTTTCTCCCGCAAAATTCCAAGCACCGCCCGTAGCCGGCGTTTTGTTGCAGCAAGCTTGCATTTAGCACGCTTGTACGAAATAGCATCAACATCTTAGCGAAGCGACTGTGTCGCAATGATATCCCGGTATTTTCGTGATTGCGCCAGCAGTCTCGAAGTGGAGAAGCAACATGCTTTTGATCGACAACCAAACCGTCGCGAAAATTCTGGACATAAAGGGTTGCATGGAGGCGCTCGAAATCGGCTACCGCGACCTCATCAAAGAGCGCGCGGTCTATCGCGGCCGCTACGATCTGTTCGTGCCCAACGACGATCCGAAGTTAATGTACCGCTGGGGCACGATGGAGGGCGCTTCCCGTTCGTTCGAGACCTTTGCGATTCGAATGAAATCCGACATGCTCGAATGGCCTGAAGGCAAGACCGTAGAAAAATATTGCATCGAGCCCGGAACGTTTTGCGGCGTCGTGATGGTTTTTTCAACGCGCAATGGCGAGCCCTTGGCAATTATTAACGATGGCATCATACAGCATATGCGCGTCGGCGGCTGCGCCGGGCTCGGCGCAAAGTATTTGTCGCGCGAAGACTCGAGCGTGGTCGGCATCTATGGCGCCGGCGGCATGGCGCGCACCTACCTGCTCGCCTTTAATCAAGTGCGCAAGATTCGCGAAGTAAAAGTTTACAGTCCAACCAAGCAAAACCGTGAAAGCTATGCCAACGAAATGGCTGAAAGGCTGGGGATCAAGGTCCTGCCCGTGGAACGCCCGGAAGAAGCCGCCCGCGGCTGTGACATCGTCGCCACCTGCACGGATTCGATTCAAGTTGTCGTCAATGACCCGGACTGGATCGAACCGGGCATGCATCTCACCTGCGTCAAGGCGAATGAATGGAATCCCGATATCGTCAAGTCAGCGGATTTGGTCATCAAGATGGGGCGACCAACGTTGAACCTGGACGTGGGCCAAATGCGTATCGGCGGCGAGGCTGCCGTGGTCGCCGGCAATGCGGAAGAAATCAAGCGCATCGCGAATCCCAAAGTCGACATTTTTTCCGCGGAGTTTCCACTGCTTACTGATATCATGTCCGGTAAACTCAAAGGCCGAACCGATGCGGAGCAGGTGACGTTCTTCGTCAACAGCGGCACTCAAGGCCTGCAATTCGCATCGACCGCCGGTTACGTCGTGCGCGAAGCCAAACGGCGGGGACTCGGACAGCAGATTCCTACCGACTGGTTTTTGCAGGATATAAGGGATTAGATGTAAACTTTAACGAAGGAATCATGCGATCGCGTTTTATCCTATTCGTCTCTCCTTTATTAACATTACTCATCATCGCGAGCAGTGCACTTGCCCAACTGACCTCGGTCAAAGTCGGTCATAATGGCTTCTCAGACGAGAGCGTATTTTATCTTGGCCGAGAAGTCGGGATTTTCAAGAAACACGGTATTGAGCTTGAACTGATTTATATTCCCGGTGGCTCCCTTTCGATGCAGGCGCTCATCGGCAAGAGCCTCGATCTCCTATTGGCCGGCGGCACGCCCCTGGTTTATGCGCAATTGAAGGGCGCCGATTTGCGTATGATCGGCGGCGTCAACAACCTTTTGCCCTATGTTCTCGTGGCGCGGGAAGGCATCGCTCGCGCGGAACAATTGAAGGGCAAAAAAGTTGGCATTAGCCGTTTCGGCAGCAACACCGACTTCGTCGTCAAGCTTGCCGCGACACAGTTGGGACTCAATCCAAAGAGCGATATTCAAATTGTGCAGACGGGCGGCCAGGACGCGCGAGTGGTGGCATTGAAGAGCGGGGCTGTTGACGCCACGGTGTTAACCCCGGACGTCGCCTTCATCGGCCGAAAGCTGGGTTTCAATACGCTACTGGATTTTGTCGATAAAGGCATTGAGTACCAGCATGTCGGGATCGGCTCGCGCACCGATTATCTCAAGTCTCAGGGCGACACCGCCAGGCGCTTCATGCGCGCCTTTCTTGAATCCATCCGTTACTATTTTTCACACAAGGACGAGGCCGTCAGGAAATCGATGCAACTGTTGAAAGTGGACGACCGGCAGGTCGGGGAAATCGGTTTCGACTTGCGGCGAAAAACACTGCCGACCGACGGGAAACCGACGGTTAAGGGCATGCAACTGGTGCTCGACGCCGCAGCCGAAGACGACCCGAAGGCTAAGACGCTCAGCCCACAACAGCTGATCGATCTGAGTTTTCTGCCGTAGAGGAGCTTGTATGGCTGAGCCAACGAGAATACCCCTATTTAGCGTCGACGACGCGATCCGCCGCCTGCACCAGACGGTCCATTCCAAGGCGAATAACTTTTACGCAATGTACTCCAGCGTCCTCGGCGGCATCGTCACCGACCCCGCGCTCATGGTGCTGCCGCTCGACGATCACATGGTGCACCGCGGACACGCCGTCTTTGACACGGCGACGCTTACCCATGGAATGCTTTATCAACTCGACCCGCACTTGGATCGGTTGATTAAGTCAGCCGATGGAGCACGCATTCCGTCGCCGTTTCCGCGAGAGCGACTGCGTCAGATCATTTTGGAAACCGCGGCGGCGAGCGGCCGGCACGAAGGTTCCGTGCGCTACTGGCTTTCCGCCGGTCCCGGTGGCTACGGCCTCGGTCCGGCGGAATGTGTCGGCAGCAGCTTCTACGTGATCGTCTTCAAGCAGGAAGCTTACCCGGAGAGTTACTATCAACAGGGCATCAAGCTGATCACCAGCCAGGTGCCGATCAAACCGCCGCTCTTCGCGCGAATCAAGTCGACCAATTATTTGCCCAATGTGCTGGTCGTCGTGGAAGCCAAAGACCGCGGCGCCGACAACGGGGTTTTCATCGACCAACGCGGCATGGTGGCGGAAAGCTCCAACATGAATGTGGCGTTCGTGACTAAGGATCGCGTGTTCCGCCATCCGCCCTTTGACGCGATCCTATCGGGCATCACCATCCAGCGAGTTCTCGATTTCGCTCAGCGGCTCGTACAACAAGGCGTGCTAAAGGCTGTCCGACTCGCCGGTATTCCGGTCGAGGAAGGACGTGACGCGGCAGAAATGATGCTTATCGGTAGCTCGATCAAAATCGCGCCGGTGGTTGAATGGGACGGACAAAAGATCGGCGACGGCAAGCCGGGACTGGTCACCACGAAGCTGTTGGAGATGTGGAACGAAGACGCGAGATCGGCGCAGGACCAACTCGTGGCTGTGCCGTACGATGAAGGGGATTAACGGTACAATTGGAGTTAAATTAATCGCTGCGGTTTTACTTGGCGCAAGTAGTCTGCAAGCCCTTGCTCAATGCGATCCTTGATTCGACGCTGCTTAAGCTTCGTCATCATGGCCACCGCAAGCCACAACGCGCCGATACTACATAACGGAATGAGTAAAGTAGCAACAATTCCTGCAGGCATCTTCGCCCCCTTGAGAGATGATGGTTGTATCCGCTCTAGCTTTCCATAACGCAACGGTTGGGCCACGGCAAAATGGACGCAAATCACCTGAAAATTAAGCTATTAAGCGGGGAGGGCTTGGTTGGATTTGTCAAAATGACGCATTCTTCATGACACGGGTGTCAGGCTTGGCGCAACGCGCCGGCGGAGCTACTCCCTTACCGCTCCTCTTCCTGTAGCGGAAACGGAGGTTTTTAATCAGAAAATTTCCTATACAACTGGAGGCTGTAAGGTATAGGAATAATCCTGAGCATTAATCAAACCGTGACAGCTTACTTTTACAAGTCAGATTCGTTTGATGATTATTTTTTCTAATTCAAAGGGGGAGATACGTATGACAAAGATAAAATTTTCTCGCGGGTTGATGACCGCCATGATCGTGGGGGTCTTCGGACTGGGTTACGTTTGCGGGTCGATGTCGCAGCGGCAAGCCGAGGCCCAGATAGGCGAGCTGCTGGAAAAAGCCGGGAAGGCGGGCGGCCCGGTCGGGTCGGCAGCACAGTTTGGTTCTTCGCTCGTCGAGATGCAGGACCATATCACCGGCCTACAGAAGAATCTGGATACGTTTAAAAAGGTGCAAGCATCCCTGACCGGAAAATAACCAGATTGATCTTTAGCGTCCGGCGGCGCTGACGTCGGCCTCTACGATGCCGAGCCAATCGCGCGGCGGCAAGATGGACGCAGGCGACCAATCGGTCTTCTTGGACTTGCTGATCCGCTCTCTCATCACGGTGGGCGCGTCGGACCGCGAACTGTCCAAGATTATCGCAGCTCCACGCGTAAGGAGCATCGCCGACCGCTCAATGGGTAAAGCTAGGGAGTAACCCATGACGAAATCGTGTCTGCGAAATCATAGCGCAAGCCAATCTTAGATAATAAGGAGGAGGATCATGGCGCAGCACATTCACGGACCGCTTTATTATGAACGGATGGGACGTACGGGGCCGGTGATCGCCTTTATCCATCCCAACCCGATGGACCAGTCATGCTGGATTTTTCAGATGGCGCATCTGTCGACCTGGTATCGCTGCATTGCCATCGACATCCCGGGATACGGCCGCTCACCCAAGGCGGACGCCGGGCTCACCATGACCGACATGGCCGAGGCCTGTTGGGAAGCGATCGACGACGCGTTGCCCAGAGAGAAAGCAATTCTGGTCGGCTGTTCGGTGGGCTCGTCGCTCGCTCCCCAAATGTACCACCAGCGTCCCGACAAAACCGCGGCACTCGTGTTGTCGGGCACCGGTTACAACCCCAACAAGGAATTTACCAAAGGGCGCATCGATAACTACACGACCAATGGCATCGACTATCGCTGGGCTTACACGTTCGAGGATCTGAGCCCGGCGTTTCGCACCACGCCGATGGCACACTTCTTCGCCAACCTTTTCACCGAGCGCAACGAACACGCCGACGTGCAGACGATCATCCACCAGTTCAAAGCGCTCGCGCAGCCCTATCCGGAGGGCCATCATGAGCGCATCGCCTGTCCAACGATCATCCTGACCGGCAGCGAAGACGGCAGCCATCAGAGGGCCTTCGCGCTTCAAGCGCGTATACCGAATTGCGAGTTGAGGACTTTGCCGGGGGCCGGCCACGCCTGCCAGATAGAGCAGCCCTGGCTATTTGATCGTTTTATGATCGAATTTCTTGCCAAGCACGGCCTGTTTCCCGGAGCATCCAAGTCGACTAAGTCGATTGTCTGAATGGGCATTGCTACGGATCTTTGTCATCGCCGAAGTCCGCGTCGAACCGCCCGCAGGATGCTCTTTTTCTCCGAAGTCTGGGCGCAATCAAGTTGTCATCGGCGATGCTTCATTGTCGGCGATACGTCAAATCAAAAATGGAAAGAATTCAAATTGGATGAACATGCGAAGCAGCCCGGCGTTTTTCTCGCTCGATGAACGGAGGTGTGATCGAAGGAGAAAAAAACGTGCAAGTCTTCGAATCGTGCTTGGAATTCTTACAGTTGCAGTCCTGCCGTCGATTGTCGTTGCGGAAGAGACCATCTGTCGAGGCAGGCTTTGGTACGTAACCGTGGACAACTTGCGCGTTCCGGAGGGAGGGACCTGCACTTTACAAGGCGGCCATGTGAAGGGCAGCGTCAAGGTTGAAGCGAAAGCGACTCTCCACGCTTGTGAGGTGCGCGTCGCGGGCAATGTCCAGGCGGAGAACGCGCGGCTGGTTTTGATTATCCGCTCCCCTCGGATCGGTGGCAGCGTGCAGGTAAAGCAAGGAGGCTCGGCGATGCTACTCCACAGTACCGTTGAGGGCGATGTTCAGTACGAGGCCAACAACCAGAAGCTCCTCGTGATCAACATTGACGATCCTGGAGTTCCCTTTATCTTTAGAAACTCTTTGAGAACGAATTTCAACAACGTGAAAGGCAACGTCCAGGTGATCGGGAACCAAGCAAGCGTCCAAATCTACCACAATGTTATCGGCGGGAATTTACAGTGCAAGGAGAACAAGCCGCCCCTCGCCGGAAGGGACAATCAGGTCGGCGGTACTAAAGAAGATCAGTGCTCGGCCTTTTAAAATTCAAAGCCTTTAGGGTCACCAATCTTGACAGTCTTGCCTGAGCCGTCACGTTCGACCAAGTAAGAATTAAGCCGTGCGGCTTACGACTCAAACCTGTTATCCCGTTGACGTCGCTCCGCGCCCAGTGTTAGAGGGCAGGGTCTTGCAAGCAGTGCATCCGCATCACGAGGTGCTGGAACCTCCGCTACTCTGACGTCATTACGACGCCCACACCAAACGTTTGATCCAGTCCAAAAAAAGGTTTGCAGCGGTTTGCAGCCCATTAAATCCGCCCTTCAGTTTTGCACAATTTGATAGAGAGCCTCAATAAATAAATCCAATAAACATGTCCCGGGAGAACTCCCTCGTTCGTCGTATTAATGAAACGCAACAAAACCGACGTCCCTATCGCGAAATGTCACAATCAATCAGGGGCAAAAAAGGAGGTTCGAGATGCAAAATCATAAGGTCGTTTCCAGAGACCAATGGCTTTTGGCGCGCAAGCAACACTTGGAGAAAGAATTCACCCGGTTGCGCGATCAATTGAGCGCCGAGCGGCGCGAGTTGCCCTGGGTCAAGGTCAAAAAGCCCTATGTGTTCGACGGGCCG
>VBKY01000234.1 GCA_005879255.1 Deltaproteobacteria bacterium | reverse complement strand
CAAGCCTTCCGCTTCCTTCCACCTCTCATACGGCGACTTGTAGGCTTCCGCTTGCTTGACCATTTCTCTCTGCGCACCCGCCATTGCCAAATCTGTGTCTGCCATGATCTCCTCCATAAGTATCGAGGACCAAATACCACGGCGAGAGGAAAAAGCAAAAGGTTGCCGTTATGTCGCGAGAATCGTTATAGGCGAACCCGGCGCTTGACTGATGTCTTTTCGGCGCAGTAATCTGCAACACTTACTTTGGAAGGGAGAATATTTATGGTCGAAACAGATGTGCCCACGCCATTTAAAGTCGCAAAGATTCACCCGCAGATGGTGAGCCGCGGGAAGAAGGGAGCTTCGCTCTTTCGAACAGACATCCTCGGAGCGACGGTCCAAGTGGTCACCGAGGGTGGCGAGACCAATCTTCACGCCCATGCCGGCAGTGATGCCACCTGGCTTGTTGTGGCGGGTCAAGCAACGTTTTATGGGGAAGGGGATAAGGTCGTGGCTCGCCTGGAGAAGAACGAAATGCTGCTGATACCGAGAGGCACACCGTATTGGTTTGAAAGCAGCAGCAAAGAGCCTTTGGTCATTATGCGTTTCAGTGCGAGAGCTCAGAACACTCCGGATAAGCGGATTGATTATACCGAGCGAAAGGCAAAACCGCGAGAGGTTATTCCCGACGAGTATTTCCAGGGTTAGAATTGTTTGAAAATCCCCCTTAGTTCGCTTTTGTCAAGGGGGGAAAATTCAAATCCGAGAAGGATTTCCCCTCTTTGAAAAGAGGGGCCAGGGGAGATTTCGAGACCGTCTGCATTATGATGAGCAGCATAAAATGGGTGTGACCGAAGATATCGTCCGCTTTGTCGACGAGAGCCGCTTTGACGCGTTGCCTGACGAGGTTGTGTTCAGGACAAAGACGCTCATCGCAGACGCCATTGGCACCATGCTCGCCGGCTCGTGCGAGGATGGTAGCCGAATCTTGCAAAAATATCTCAAGCAATCGGGCGGTCGCGAAGAGGCGACCGTCATTGGCGCGGGGTTCAAAGGCTGCGCCTCCGCAGCGGCGCTTGCCAACGCCGCCGCCGGACATGCACTCGATTTCGACAGCATCCAGCTTTCTTCCTGGCCGGGAACCGCTCATGGCATCCGCATCCATCCGACGGTTCCGGCACTCGCGGCGGCGATGGCAGTCGGAGAGCCGCGCGGTATCAGCGGTAAATTTCTTATTCTCGCATGTGTCGTTGGGATTGAAGTCGCGTGCCGCGTGACCGAAGCGATTCCGCCGGATTGCTATCAGGTCGCCTATCAGTCTACCGCCACGATGGGCGGCCTGGGCGCGGCTGCGGCTGCGGGAAAAATCCTAGGGTTGGGTCAAGAGCAGCTTATGCGCGCCATGGGCTTGGCGGCGACTATGGCAGGCGGCCTGAGGGAAAACTTTGGCACGATGACCAAATCATTCCATTCCGGTCGCGCTGCCGAAGCAGGTGTTCTCGCCACCGGGCTGGCTGAAAGCGGTTTCACTTCTGCCCCCAATATTCTGGAGGCGCACCGCGGTTTTTTTCTCGCGATGGGTGGAAAACACGATCCCAATCAGATCTCAGGCAAATTGGGCAGGCCATTTTTCCTCGAAGACCCCGGCTTGCACATCAAACGCTATCCCTGTGCCATTCTTACCCATCCATCCATTAAAGCCCTGATTGAACTGGCCCAAGCTCATGACCTCGCTGCAGAGAAAATCAGACGGTTGGACGTTGGTGTGAGCGAGGTGGTCACATCGACGCTCAATCACCCCGAGCCTAAGACGGGTTTGGAAGGAAAGTTTAGCGTGGCATTTCCGCTGGCGCTGGCGCTGCGAAAGCGCGACGTCGGTCTAAACGACTTCACGGATGAAAATGTGAACGATCCGAAGGTTCGCGCCTTGATGAACAAAATAACGGTTCGCGCGGATCCGAAACTGCAAGAATCGGGAGGCAACGAGGTCACCGCAAAGCTCACCATCGAACTGGAGGACGGTCAGAGAATCGAGCGCTTGGCCACTCTGGAAAAGGGCAGGGCGCAGAAATGGATCAGCGAAAGCGAGCTTGAAAAAAAGTTTCTTGCCTGCGCCGAGCGGGTTCTTCCGGCGGATCGAGCGAAGCAGACGTTTGACATGCTTCTTCGGCTTGAGCTAGTGGAAAACATCAAGCCGCTCACGGAACTTGTCGGAATGAGTGCGTGACAGCCGGCGCGAAATCCCCATTTTTATATAACGATGGATAGCAATATGCAGCGGTTGGTGCCGCGTTTTCGCTACGGTGTGATCAATCCGCGCGCGCCCGGGAAAGTACAGCGTGGGTTAAGCTACCAATTTTATCGTATCGTTCCATCCGACGTGATGGAGATAACCACCGGGCTCGGGCTCGATGACTACGCGCCGCACGCGGTTGAAAAAGCTATAAGTAATTATTGGGATTGTGTTCATGCGCTGATGAAAGAGAAAGTTAACGTTATCGTTCTGGGTGGTGTTCCTATTTCTGTACGGTTGGGGCGCCCCCGGCTGCGAGAACTTCTCGCTGAGACCAAACAAAAAACCAATATTGAAGTCGATGCGCCCCTGGAGGCCCTGATCGCTGCATCGAATCATCTCGGCTTAAAAACGATCGCCATTGGGAGCCGTTGGGCGGATGACGTCAACGACGCTATCATCCGTTACCTGAAAGATGCAGGTGTTGAAGTCGCGGGCATAACTAAGAGAAATCAATCGGCGGTGGACGCCGCCGCGATGTCTTTCGAAGATGGTTTGCAAACAGCTCTCGATGTTGGGAGCGAGGCCGCTCGCTTGGCGCCAGCGGCGGACGCGATATTCGTCCCCGGCGCGGCCGCCATGAGCTTGCACGTGATCCCGGCCGTCGAAGCGGAGTTCGGCAAGCCGACCTTTACTAACTTAAGCTTGGAAGTATGGAACAACCTGGTCCGTCCCGGAATAATTCCGCCAGTGCAAGGGTTGGGGTCGCTTGCTTGCCAACGATCCCGGCCAAAAACTAAAGTGAGGAGTCAAAAAATGACAGCAATACTTCTGCGCGCGATCTTGTTCGTCTCTGCGGTCAGCATAATTATTCTCATTCCGACGCGCGCCATCATTGCCGCCGACGCGTATCCGAATAAGCCCGTTCTTTTTATTACGCACAGCGGGCCGGGTGGTGGCATGGATACGATGCTGCGCCGCATCACCGACATCATGGCCAAAGAAAAACTGGTTTCCCAGCAGATGAGAGTCGAAAACATTCAAGGCGGGAGCGGCGCCAAAGCGATGACAACTCTGGTGAAGCGCAAAGGCGACGATCACGTGTTGGCTGGGATGACCAGCGTCTGGGTGGCCGCGCCGCTTATCTCTTCGGACGTCAAAGTGAGCTACAAAGACATGACGCCCATCGTGCTGCTCGGATTGGATCCTAACCTTGTCGTGGTGCGCGCGGACTCTCCCTTCAAGACCATGAAGGAGCTGCTCGACTTCGCCAAGGCTAATCCTAATAAGGTCAAACAAGCGGGGGCTTCAGTCACCAGCACGCCGAACTTTGACCGCATCGCCATCGCTGAGGCCACCGGCGCGAACTGGGATTATGTGGCCTTTCCCAGCGGTGGTGAGGCGATTACCGCCGTATTGGGAGGGCATGTCAATCTAGTGATCGGCCAGCCCGCTGACATGGGAGGTCACTTAAGCGCCGGCGCCCTTCGCGCTCTCGCAAGTTTTTCAGAGTCTCGACTCGGTGGCTACCCCAATGTGCCGACGTTGCGCGAACTCGGCATCACTGCACGGGTCTCGCGTGGCACCGTGCGCGGCATCGTCGCGCCACCGGATATGCCAGCTACCGCAGTTCAATATTGGGAACAGGTTCTGCGTCGACTCACACAAACCCAGGGCTATCAGCACTTCAGCGCAGAGATCGAATTGTTCCCGAAGTTTCTCACCAGCAAGGAATTCAAACAGTTCTTGGATGAGGAAACCGAAAGCCTGACGAAGTCTCTCGCCCGGATGGGCGAGTTAAAAAAGTAGGCAGAGCTTTCACCACAGAGACCGAGCGCGGCAAAGCCGCAACCAAATGGGAATAAGAAGGACTCACCGCAGAGGCACAGAGTTCGCAGAGATTTTAATTTCAAAATCTCCCCTCCGCGTCCTCCGCGCCTCTGCGGTGCAACTTCCGAATAAAGGAGTCGGCTTTGGAACAAGCACTCGTGCTTGCGCAGTTTCTAGCGCAAACTGATTTTAACGATCTTCCTCATTCGGCGCTCCAGGCGGGGAAAAGAGGTCTGCTGGACTGTTTGGGAACCGCCATCGGCGGAGCCAATAGCCAGGCCGCAGAGATGGCCTTGAATCTGATTGACGAGGCAGGCGGGGCACTGCAGGCAACACTGTTGGCCCGCGGTAAACGCACATCACTGCGGGACGCTGTTCTGTTCAACGCCACGGCGGCGCACGCGCTCGACTACGACGACACGCTGAGTGCGCCGGCCGCCATGGTGGCACTGGCGGTTGCTGAACAGCGCAGCCTGCCGGGGCGCGAGTTGTTGAGAAGTTATGTGCTCGGTTTTGAAGTCGCCAGCCGAATGACCCGCGCGATCGGCGGATGGGAGAACGCTCGCGGCTGGCACATGATGGGCGTCGCCGGGGTTTTTGGCGCGGCCACAGCCGCCTCTCTGTTGCTCAAACTGAACCCGCCGCAAATTATCGCAGCGCTTGGAGTTGCGGCCACTCAGTCATCGGGTCTGATGGCCATGCATGGTTTTTTGGCGAAGCCCTTCCACTCCGGCAAAGCCGCGGCCAACGGCGTCTTTGCCGCTCAGCTTGCGTTGCGTGGTTGCACCACCGGTCCAGCGCTGGAAGGCTCTCTGAGCGTGTCGCATGCGATGGGCGGCACACCAACTCCCGACTTGGCGCAAAAGCTTGGGGAGTCCTACGCCGTCTTGGAGAATCGCCTCAAACCATTTCCTTGCGGCCGTCTGGGGCATGGAGCGATCGAAGCCGCTCTAAAGGCGCGCTCCGCGCACAAGCTGACCGTCGAAGAGATTGTTTCTATTCAAATGCACGTTGAGCCACGGGCCCAATACCTCATGGGGAAAAGTGAACCTGAAAACGGCACCCAGTCAATGTTCAGTATCGCGCACGGGGTTGCGGCCGCGTTGCTCAACGGGCAGGCGGGCCCCGCTCAGTTCAGCGACGAGTCGGTTCGTGATCTCAACCTAAGAGATCTGCGCCGCCGCGTCGAAGTCATTCCCGATCCGCGGTGCAGAGCCGGCGAGGCAAAGATTACAGTTCAAACCAAGAGCCGCGGACCCCTTGTATCAGAGGTTCCGATCCAAAAAGGTTACGCGACAAATCCTCTGACCGACGATGACGTGAAAGAAAAATTTTTGGCTCTAGCCGAACCTATCCTGGGACCAACCAGAGCGCAAAGAGCCGTGAATTTGGTTTACGGCCTGGAAACTCTCGATGATGCCGGCGATCTGGCGCGGCTGTGTGCATAGAGAAAATGGAGTACTGGAGTGATGGAGTGGTGGAGTATTGGGGATCTCGGTACTCTTTGTGCTCTTTGCGTTCTTTGCGGCTAAATATCTTCTTAAAGAGTCCGCCATGACCCGCTCGGACCGCTGGATCGGCATTCTTTTTTTTCTCTTCGGATTTTTAGTTGTTTTGGAAGCGTCGAAGTTGGAGTTTACCAGCAGCTATGGCGCCGGGAGCGGTTTCTTTCCATTCTGGCTCGGCGTTGCGACTATCTTTAGCGCGATGATTGTAATTTTATACGCCTGGCGCACTCCGTCCGACGATGATTCTCCGACTCCGATAATCTGGTCGATAAAAAAGCTCCTGGCACTGGCTGCGCTCCTGGGTTTCGTCTTTACTCTCGATCTTCTCGGTTTTGTTACCGGCTTCGCCTTTCTTGTCGCTTTCCTGCTCAAGCTGGAAGGAGAGAGTTGGCGCAACGCCGTATCTGTGGCGCTCGCAGCCGGAGTGGGTTTCCATCTTTTTTTCGTCCGCCTACTTTCTGTGGCGCTTCCCGTCGGTCCACTGGGTTTTTGAAAATGGACGTTCTGTCGAACCTTTTGCACGGCTTCCAAGTTGCTTTGTTGCCTGCCAACCTGCTGTTCTGCTTAATCGGTGTGACCGTGGGAACTGTGGTCGGTATCCTGCCGGGAATCGGCACCACGGCTGCGGTGTCAATTCTCTTGCCGCTCACTTTTCGCATGGACCCGACAACGGCCATGATCATGCTCGCAGGCATCTACTACGGGACGAAGTACGGCGGTTCGACGACTTCCATTCTGGTCAATACGCCCGGGGAATCGTCTTCAGTAGTAACCTGTATCGATGGTTATCAAATGGCGCTGCAGGGGCGAGCTGGACCCGCTCTCGGAATTGCTGCCATTGCTTCATTCATTGCAGGTACTTTGGGGCTCATCGGGTTGATCGTGCTGGGTCCGTTGCTTACTAAGGTTGCCTTGAGCTTTGGTCCGCCGGAGTACTTCGCTCTGATGGTGATGGGCTTAACGACGGTGGCCTATCTGGCGGGTCGTTCCATGACGAAGGCCCTGTTGACGACCGCATTAGGCCTGCTTCTCTCGACGGTGGGCTTCGATATTTTCACTGGCAAACTACGTTTCACCTACAATCAAAGCGACCTCTCGGACGGCATCAGCTTCGTTGTCGTAGCCACCGGCCTGTTCGCCGTGGGCGAAGTCTTGTCTAATGTCGGTAGGTCTTCGTCCCAAATGGAAATGTTCCACGTTTCATCGCGACTCCGGGATCTGCTGCCGACCTGGCAGGATATGCGCGACTGCGTCGGCTCATTTATCCGTGGGACGTTGATCGGATTTGTCGTCGGCGTCCTGCCCGGCGCTGGATCATCGATTTCTTCTTTTCTCTCTTACGGGGTGGAGAAGCGCTTCTCTTCCCACCCCGAGCGCTTCGGCAAAGGCGCGATACAGGGTGTCGCCGGACCTGAAGGGGCAAATAACGCGGACACCGCAGGCGCTATGGTGCCCATGCTTAGCTTAGGGCTACCCGGATCCGGCGGCACAGCAGTTCTCTTGGGAGCACTGATTCTCTATGGCATCCAACCTGGGCCCTTGCTCTTTCAGCAGCAGCCAAAGCTTGTTTGGGGACTGATTGCCAGCATGTACGTCGGCAATGTGATGCTGCTCATTCTCAATCTCCCTTTGGTGCCGCTTTTTGCCAGCATGCTGCGGTTGCCTTATCGCTTTCTCTATCCGCTAATTCTCGGCTTCTGTTTTGTCGGAGTTTATAGCGTCCGGCAAAGTACGACCGACCTTTGGCTGCTGTTATTTTTCGGAGTGCTTGGCTACCTGTTTCGCATCTACGATTATCCGTCTGCGCCGATGGTCTTGGGACTTGTCCTTGGACCGTTGATCGAGCGCGCGCTGCGCCAGTCAATGGTCCTGTCACAAGGAGATCCGACAATCTTTGTTACCCGTCCGATTTCCGCAAGCCTGATCGTCGTCTCTATTCTCTTGCTTGCAGCGCCTGTCATGCTGGCGTTCTTCCGAAGAAGAGAAATGCCGGGTGTCGAGGATTGAATGGGCAAATTCCAAGCACGAAACCTGTAGGGGCGACCGGCCGGTCGCCTCTTACACGCAAAGGGAGGTTAGCCGTTTCTCAGCGGTAAAGCGTCTTGATAAAGCCGTTCTCCTCCAATTCTCTTACCCAGCTTGGGTCAATGAAATCCTTCGGCTCGGCTGTTTTTGCCTTTGGTTGCGAGCTAGCGATGAGCTCGAGGATTGTCTTCACGCTTTCCTCCGTCGGGTAAGGCGCGGGGGGAAGGTATTTCATGGCGAAGATTCTATAGGTTTCTTCCAACGCCGACGGGTCTTCGGACTTGGTGTGTTTTCTTAAAACATTAAGAGTGAAGTCCTTATGAGTTTTCATGTAATGAATGCCTTCGATCCAAGCCTTCATGAAGCGGCGCACCGTATCGGAATTTTCTTTGAGGTACGCTTGGCGCACGGAAAGATGAGATTGGGCGAACTTGAGATTCACCCTTTCCGGATCCATCAGCTCCCTGAATCCTAGCTGTTTGGCGTCGCCGGAGAGAGGAGGTGGAAAGAGACCGCCTTGGATACCGCCGGCTTTCATGGCCGCCAACATTTCGCCAATGCCACCGATCTGCAGTAGCTTGACGTCCCGATTCGGATCGATGTTGATGTTTCTCAACGCATGCTGCAAACCAATGTCGCTGACCGAGCCAAACCTGACAACTCCCAGAGTTTTTAGAGTTTTTCCTCTAAGCTGAGAAATTTCCGTGATGCTCGGATGGGTCATCAGCGAAAAGATGGCGTGCGTCGTGCTGTTGCCAATGACCACGAGATCGCTGCCTGCAAGGCGGGCCAGCACCGGCGCCGTGCTGCCGATGAGCCCAATGTCCACGTCACCCGCGATGATCGAAGAGGCAGCTCTGGTGGAAGCCAGGATCAAAATCAACTGGACGTCGAGCCCGTACTTGGCAAAAATCCCCGTGTCCTTGGTAACCCATAAAGACGAGGTGGTGCCGCCGATCGTCGACCAGACGACGTTAAGCCTCTGAAGCTTTTGTTCTTGAGCAGTGGCGAGACCTGCCAAAAGCGAAAACAGATAGACTGTTACTATGAGCCGCGTCATTATTCCCTTGAGTCCTCGTTCAGCTGTTGAGTTCAACTCGCGTGTTGGTGCTGGGCGGCTCCGATCTTTTTTGGCATCTCCCACAGGATCTTTCGCCTGGTCGCCTCAGACAAGTTGGAATTTTTGGCGAGGTCTCCGACCGTACGTTCAGCAAACTTCTCGCAGCGTCAGCATGAGGATAGTCGGTAGCCATGATGAGGTAATCGTCGCCGATATGCAGTTTCTCCTCGAGCTTGTCTAGGGTTTTCAGCGCGGCTGCGTAAGTCGCAGACTTTCTCGTGGAGCTTATGGCCGATAAATCCGGCTTGGCCTCAACCGGGCCGCGCGACTCCCATGCCGTCACGGATTTCTATCCTGGTGCCGAAGGGTTTGGATCTCTCGCGCGTCCGCTCGATGACCTGCTTGAACTTTTCGTTGTCTGGCTCCGCGAGTCGGGGCACGCTTAACCGTGGCCGGCGGCCATGAATGATATATTCCTCCGTCGGATGGATTCTTACTTCCTTCAACGCGGCATTCTCCCCGAAAACAACGGTGTGGACGGCACTGCCGATGCGAGAGAAGGCATGGGTTTGCCCGCCGGCGTTGACCGCGCGTTCACGGTTGCGCTCTCGATCCTCCAGTAGTTCTCCAGCGGTGCTGTCGATGCTCAGGCCCAGGCGCAGCTTCATCGACATAGGGAGTTTCGTTACCTCGTTGTTCTGCAAGTAGAGCGGCGGCTGGCCATAGAGGATCACCTTGTCCTTGTAGAATTCGATGCCGCGCTGGAGACCGCCGTGATTGATGTAAACGTCGGCTCCGGCATCGATACAACCGTGAGCAAACGTGTTTATGTAATCATGAACACCGATACCGTGGGCCTGGTCGTGGAGCGCTACAACGACAACGTCGGCATGGCGCCGAGCTTCCGTCACATGCTTGTAGGTCCGATCCAAATCCTCCTGGAAAGGGAAAGTGGCCATGCGAAACTTTTCGCCCAGGACAAACTTCCGGCCCATGAAAAAGAACTCGGTGTCGGTGTCCTTTTCCCAGCCTTTGAGTGAGGAGCCGACGAGGGGCTCGGTTCGCGCCGCCCCTTGGAAGCGCACGACTTT
>VBKY01000722.1 GCA_005879255.1 Deltaproteobacteria bacterium | reverse complement strand
ACCAATCTAGAACAATGGGCTGGCGCGTTGGATGGTAATGGAACCGGGTCAAGGGCACACTGCAATCCGGCGCCCCGAAGTTTTCGCCATAGGTGAAAAAATGCGTGTGAGCTTCGAGTAGGTCGATTGCCTTGCGATCACCTTGAACCACCTCAATCTGGCGTGTGACGGGATCAGTTTCAAGGTAAATACGTACCGGGACACGAGTGTGCTCTTCGAAGAGCTGCGTCGAGCCGGTTAAATTAACTAACGCATCGGCGTTTTCAAACAATTGCAACACCTGGGTCTTCGAGAGCCCAAAAACCCGGCTGTCTACCCGGGACCAGTAAGCCCAACGATTCTGCAGGCCGAACGAAGACATGAGTTTGGCCATATAATTGACGGCGTATTGGCAGTTGCTAGCATGGGTATATTCGGACTCATCGTCGTATGTCTTCTGCAGAGGATTATATGCCCAGCCTCCAGTATCCTCGATATAGTAAATGTCGTACCCCAGGCGTCGGAAGCCTTCAAGAAAATGCAAAACCTGCCACGACACTCCTGCTAACGGCGTTCGTCCCAGTATGCCCATAACAATAACGAGTCGCATATTTCTACTCATTGTCGACCTATGGACCTGGCCGTCAGCCGATGTGGAGCGCTATCAATTACGCCAGACACGAATCCATAACTCAATTTACGACAACGCCCGTTCGAGGAGGACTCCAACGACATTCCTTGCATCGAAGTACTCCTCCGCCAGAGCCCGAGCGAGCTTGCATTGGTTCTTGTAATCGATCACTGCTTTCTCAACGAACTGCGCCGCTTGCTTTAGATCGCGGAACCGAAACAATCCGGCGGAATCCGGCAGAAATTGACTCGGTCCTGTGTGTTGGACAACGGCTGGCTTGCCGCTGGCCAAGTAGCAAAGTGTTCGGTTGCTCACCCAGGCATTTTCGAGTTTCAAACAAGCGGGTTTGGCGCAACTAAACTCACCGAAAGAGTCTTGAATGTAGTGCTGATAGTCCCATGGGGTCGCCGCGACCGTATGAGCATCAACTACACGCCAGCCTCGGTCTTCGAGCATACACCACTGCTCGTCTCCCGGCTTCAAGTCGAGAGCCAATTCCAGCGGATGATCTGTGAGACTTGCCATCTCAACGAAGGGTAGAAAGCCGCTCCGTTTGTCGTCCAAGTGTGCATGTGCGTCGTCCTCTAACCATCCGCCAGCGTACCAGTGAGCCACGGTGGTAAACGGCGCTTTAGTCTTTGCCTCATGCCGCGGCCACCAGTCGAGAGCCACGCATGGAGGCGTATAAATCCAATTCAATCCCAGATCAGGGATCCGTGTTCCCGCCTGACCAACGGTCTCCCCGGTCGTAAAATACACATCGTGAGGAGTCAGCCTTTTTCGTCCTTTGCTGATCCAGGCCTGCGATAAACCCGGGTCGATATCCAGCAAGGCTGACCTCCGGAAACGTTTTACAATATGCAGCGGAGTGTCATAGGGAAACTCTAACAAGAGATCCGCCCCTGCGGCGGCATCCAGGTCCAGACATCCCATGGCCGTTAAATCTGCAGGCAGAGGGCTGTCAGTTGCGGAATAGAGAGCCAAGGAATTCAGTAGCGCTCCAAACGAACTTCCAAGTCGGCAATGTTGGCTCGTATTCCGGCAGGTGGAGAGCTTGGGGCAACCGCTTCGAGCCAGATTACTTTACAGCCGATTGCACGTAGCCCGAGTGCCCAATTCAAATATTCCCATAGATGACCACCGCCCTCAGGGTACTCCAGCGTTCTTACCGGAGCGATACAGACCGTGATACCCATGTGAGCTGCTTAACCCGAAGATGAGTCGCGCGATAGTTACCGAGGTGTCGAGTCTACGGGCTAGCTTACCCTCCAAATTTCTCTTCTCGAGATAAAGGGTACGTGTGAGGTGCCACGAAAACGGAGGGATCTCCTATGGCCTTTGAAACGTCGGACCTGATAAAGGCGACTCGGCCGTGTTCAATGCCAAGGAGTAGATCGCAGTGTTTCAAGGTAGACAAGCGATGGGCGATGATAAAGACGGTGCGCCCAATGCTGAGACGCTCCATCACCTCGATAATTTCTCTTTCTGTTTTTATATCGATGGAGCTTGTCGGCTCATCTAGGATGAGAATGGGAGCATTCTTCAGAAAAGCTCGCGCGAGCGCAATCCGCTGGCGCTGTCCTCCGGATAATTGCATTCCACGCTCACCCACCAGCGTGCCATAGCCGTCCGGCAGGCGAGTGATGAACTCATGATTTCATGTTGCAAGGCACCGGGACGTGCATAGGCAATGTTCTCTCCGATGCTGGTAGAAAAAAGTATCGATTCCTGAAGGACGATGCCGAACTGATTGCGAAGATCTGCTAGCTTGTAATCCCGGAGATTGACACCATCGAGTAGGATTTGGCCTTTAGTCGGGTCGTGGAATCTAGTCAACAAACTAACAAGCGTTGACTTCCCCCCGCCGGTCATACCCATAATACCTACTCGAGTGCCAGGCTTAATTGCGAACGAGATGTCACTCAATACCGGATTGTCGCCGTTATATGCAAAGCAAACGTCCTGCAAGGTTACCGCTCCGCTAGCACGAGATATCGGCACTCCATTTTTATTTTCAACGACATCGTGGGTTTCATCCAAAAGCGCGAATGCGCGCTCCGCGCTGGCAAGCGAGCGTTGCGCACGCGCCGTCATCTCGCTAAGAGAAGCCAGGGGTCCGAATAGCTGTGCCAAGTAGGACATCACCATCATCAACTCGCCCAATGTTAACGTCCCTGACTGGACATGTCGGATGCCCAAAAATAAGACTGCAGCTGTTCCGGCCGCCGTGGTAATTCCAATCACAAGATCGAAAGCCCCTTCTGACCATGCAGCCCGAACTCGTGCTGAAAAGCTCTCGCTAGAATGGCGCACAAAACGCTGTTGTTCCCGCTCTTCCTGCCCAAAGGCTTTGACCACGCGCAGGGCGCTTAGGGCTTCCTGCACTACTGAAAAAGCGGAACTTTCCAAGTGCATAATATCGCCCCACTGGTTGCGAAGCCGCGAATTAAACGTTCTC
The DNA here is from genome assembly GCA_005879255.1 of Deltaproteobacteria bacterium. The sequence goes on along the minus strand of VBKY01000722.1, from coordinate 604 downwards.
GCGCCAAGGTACAAAACAGGTGAAATTGCGATTGCGACCACCGCCAACTGCGAGTCGAGGAGGGCGATAATGTAAATCATCCCGGCGACAGTCAATCCTGAAGCGACAAAAGGTATGAAACCATCGACGGCCATCCACTGAATCGCAGGGGCATCATACTGGATCCGGTATGTGGAATCAGTTGTTCCTCTCGTATCGTGATATGAAACCGAAAGACGCTGGACATGGCGAAACAGTTTGTTTCGGAAAGCTAATGTTAACTTTTCCCCCGTCTAGGTGCGCAACAACATACTCGCGACCCGTTGGAGTCCGCTGAGAAGGGCAACGAGCATCGTTAGAGTCACGACGAACGTCAGCATGCCATTAGGAGAGCCGGTGACAGCCTCAGGTACCACTTGGTGTAGAAACGCTGGTATTGGACGGGAGCCAATGACGCTATCGACCGCAATTTTCATCGGCAATGGGATCAGCAGAGCGAGGGGGGGCGATAACAAGGTTATCAACAGAATCGCCCCTATGTGCATGTAATAAGGCCTTACTTCAAGCAACAGGCGACGGTAAAGCTCAAAACTACTGTATTTCTTTTTGTTTGTCATTGAATGGC
>VBKY01000069.1:8218-8684 GCA_005879255.1 Deltaproteobacteria bacterium | reverse complement strand
CTGGAATTCAGCGAGCCGCGGACCTTGGGATTGGGTTGTGCCGGACTCGGTCAGGTGTTTGCAGAAGTTCGACTGGCTTCCAAGCGGCGAATATATTCGTCAATCTGCTGTTGCAATTGCCGAAGTTGCTCCAAGGGACCCTCGGCGAGCACCGCAAAGTTACGTGGGTTCTGGGTCAAAATCTCGTTGCGATAGGATTCGAGAATACGCTGCATGCGTCCCATTTGTTCAATGGCTTGGTAAAGTTGTTCGGCTGTCTCAATCATAAGTTTATCCTCAAAATACCCTTCTTTATGCCGGGCCGTTGCTTAACTTGCTGAAAGAACGCAACCGCTTGTTCGAGATTTTCGCTATCACTCTTTATCACTACTATATCAAACCCGAACTGTCTCCGCACCCTGCGGTGGGCCAGCAGGTTATAAATACCGGGCGGCAAGTCTGTTGAGAAATCATGGCTTGAAGCCAC
>VBKY01000069.1:0-8126 GCA_005879255.1 Deltaproteobacteria bacterium | reverse complement strand
TTTGGCCCACAGCTGCAAACGACGATCGCTGGTCTGAAAGACACCGAACCGGCCCGCCGCTTCGTCGATCGTGCTGTCGTGAATGCCTTCAGGCAGGCACCCATACTCATCCAACGGAGGAATCACGATCGCTTCTTTCGCGAGTCCGGCGCGCAATGCGGGTCGCGGCCAAAGTCATGAGCGAAGCGTCCTCGCTCACTAACACCTGACAACCACCCCACATTTTCAACGCGGATGACCGGGTTGCTTCTCGAAATATCATAGAGGTACTAGGCAAACGTCAAACGTTTGAACGGACCTTGATCCGTAAGTAATTTAATAGCGTAACGGATTTTCCCAATCAGGGCAGGTATTTTTCATGTTAGGGTAAGCCATCAGGAATCACCGAGGAGGTGAAAGGATGGCGGAAAGAGAAGGGCTATTGCCGTTCAAGCTGATCGAGGATGAAACAGGAGAGGCGCTGACATCGTATAGCGGGCTGCCGTTAGTGCTGGAGACCTGTGAGGCGTTAGGTTTAACACGGTTGGTCAAGCAGCATGTTCACATCAAGCAGCGCCAACGCGGCTACAGCGAGTCGGTGTATGTGCAGAGTGTGATGGCGTTGATAGCGGTAGGGGGGGATTGTCTGGAAGATATCGAGCGGCTGCGCTCGGATGCGGGGTTAAAGTTATTGCTGGGCGAGATGCCGTCGGCGGAGGCGGTGCGGTTTTTTCTCTACGGTTTTCACGATGAGAAGTTGTTGGAGGGAAGACCCGAGGAGGGAGCATTTATTGCGAGGGAGACACAGCCGCTAGCGGGGCTGTGGGAAGTCCATCGGGAGGTGGTGTTAAAGGGGAGCCGAAAGGAAGAGCCCAAACAAGCCACCATCGACCAGGATGCCACGGTGGTTGAAAGCCACAAAGAACAGAGCCGGATGACGTATTTGGGTGAGCGTGGGTATCAGCCGGTGATCAACTACTGGGCGGAGCAAGATTTGATTTTGTCCGATGAGTTTCGCGATGGCAATGTGCCAGCGGGGATGGATTGTCTGACATCGTTTTTGCGAGCGACAAGGGCACTGCCGCAGAGCGTAGAGACGATCTACTTTCGTTCCGACAGCGCGGCTTACCAGCACAAGCTGTTAGACGTGATGAGAGACGGGATCGAGTTTCACGGCAAGCAGATTCCCGTCTATTTTGCCATCAGCGCCGATGTGAGCGAGGTCTTGAGGGGAAAGATCGTCTCTTTATCGGAATCGGCGTGGAAGCCGTTGAGAAGACTGACCGAGAAGGGACTGATCGAAGGGAGAAAACAGTGGGCGGAGGTTGAGTTTATACCCTCGGCGGCATCGATGAAAAAGGACATGAAACCGGATCGGTATTTAGCGATCCGGGTCAGGCCCTGGCAGACCGAGCTGTTTTCTGACGGCAACAGCTATCACTACTACGCCGTGGTTACCAATCGCTGGGAGATGGAGGGGGAGGAGCTGTTGCGTTGGCAGCGCGAGCGCTGTGGAAGTGTGGAGAAGGTCCATGACGTAGTGAAGAATGATCTAGCGGGAGGGGTAATGCCGTGTGGGAGATTTTACGCTAACGCGGCGTGGTGGCGGCTTAACTGTCTTTGTTACAACGTGATCTCGATCATGAAGCGCAAGGCGTTACCGGAAAGCTTTTGGCCGGTGCGGATGAAGGCGTTGAGATTTCATCTGATTGGGGTTGCTGGCAAGGTGGTCTCGCACGCGCGCATGATGTTTCTGAAAATCACGGAAGGGCTGATTGGTTATCGGCAGGCGAGAAGCCAGTTGGTGGAGTTTTCCAGCGCATAATACTGCGGCGTGTTCACGGCGAGAGGGAAAGCACAACAGAGAAACGGCGATTAGAGGGAAAGCTTTGCGCTCGTAAGGTAGAGTACGGGTGTTTGCAACCTGATTGCCGAGAATGATTTTTCGCTTCTACCGCTACTCGGGTGCCCGCCGACCTTTGCAATAATGAAGACGCTCGACTCTGAACCGCTGAATAGAATTTCGTGCTCTTACCTACGGATTAAGGACCGGCGCGTGCGCTTGTAGGCCGGGTCTCTGGTGTGTTATCGATGGGAGATCGAATGATCGAACGGAGGGCTTATTGATCATGCTAGAGCCCTGGCGCGAAGTGCAGGACGTTCCGGATCAAATGAAGCGGTTTGTCTACCTGCGCCAAGAAGATACCAAAGCAGGTTCGTTGCCTCATGTGCTCAAACAGCTGCCCATGCAGCCCACCGTCATGGGCATGGACAGCCCGCATCAGACCGGCGATCACATTTCTTATGACATGCTCACTCGGGGGCCGCTCTACTGTATGACCAGCCATTTCACCCGCGTGGCGCCGCAGGCGCCGGTGCGCGGCGCGCATCGGCATATCGGCGCCCCTTCCTTATTCTGTCTCACCGGAAAAGGCTGGGAGTGGAACGACGGCGAGACTTACAATTTTGAAAGTTACGATATTCTCACCGTGCCTCCTTACACAATTCACCAGCATGGCGGCGACAAGGACATCGGGTGCACGATTTTCGTTCCCGAAGATGGCCGCATTCACCATGTTTTGGGCTTGATCTGGCGCGAACAACACAAACTGAACGAGAAACCGACATTTCCCCAAGGAACCGAGCCGATCAACGACAGTGAGGGCAAACTGATCGGTTATCGCATCAAGAAAGGCGTATTAGGGATCGCCAAGGATATCGAGGTGATCCTTGGGCCGGAGCCGAACCGCGAAGCAAGTTTTCAGGCGCGCCGCACGGCCGGAAACTGGAACGGCTCGGTTGAGAATACCTATGATCGCTACATGAAACTCATGCACGAAGAGGCCGATCTGTGCCGGCATGCGCCGCACGTCGTACTGGAAAAACAAGAGCCCTGGCAGTGGACCCGCCAAGGGCGGATCAAATGGTTGATTCATCCCGAAATGGTGATCGCGACCAAACGCAAATACATCTACTTTCACGAGATATCGCCGGGCAGCCGGTCGGGGCGCCATCGCCATGTCTCCGAGGAACTCGTCCTGGTGCTCGAGGGAAAAGGTTACGATATCCACGATGGTGAGCGCTGGAACTGGGAGCAGGGCGATCTGATTTGTATTCCTGGGATGACCGAGCACCAGCACTTTAACTCAGGTTCCGATCGGGCGCTGTTACTCAACGCTATGCCCGCGACTTACATCAATTTGGGTGTCGGCGGAATCGAGCAGATCGAAGACGCGCCGGAGTGACGGTGTGGCGTGAGGATGGAAGCCTACGGGTCGAGGATAGAAGATTGAGGATGGAAGATGGCAATTCCGACCGCCGAACTCCGACTGACCTCTGATTATCGATCCTCTATCCTCGATTCTCCATCCTCGACAGAATTTTCTCACCTAGGTACGAGGTACTGAAATGGCCAGCTTAACGCCCTGGGAAATTAGCGAAGAACTTACATACTCCGACCGATTGAAACGCTTCGTGCATCAGCAGCGGGAAGAAGTCTGTGTCAACGGCCTGCCGCACGTGCTCAAGCCGCTTCCGCCTAAAGCAACGATGAACGGCCACAGCAGTCCGCATCAGACCGGCGATCTCATCTGCTATGACATTTTGAATCGCGGGCCGCTGCATATTTTGACTTGTCATTTTTCCGACATTCCGGCCAACGCGCCGGTGCGCGGGGCGCACCGCCATATCAGCGCGCCGACCCTTTTCTGCACTGCTGGTAAGGGGTGGGAATGGAACGACGGGGAGACCTACAATTTCGAGGTTTACGATTTGCTGGTAGTCCCACCCTACACGATTCATCAGCATGGCGGCGACCGCGACGTCGGTTGTCAGATCTATGTGCCGCAATCGAGAATGATCCATGCGCTCGGGCTCCTGCACCGCGAGCAGATCAAGTTTGCCGACAAGCCCGATTTTCCTGACGGTACCGAGCCGCTTTACGACAGTGAAAAAAAATTGATCGGCTATCGCATAAAGAAAGGCATTTTGGGCATCACGGAGGACATCGACGTTTACCTGGGTCCGTCACCGGATGTCGAAGGGGTATTCCGCGCCCGCTTGGAAACGAAAGAATGGAGCGGGGCCGTTGGAAATACCTACGATCGGTATCTCAAGTTGCTTGGCGAAGAAGTCAAATTCTGCAAGACGATCACCCATGTGATTCGCTTCGAAGAACAGCCCTGGGAATGGACCCGCCAGGGGTGCTTAAAATGGTACACCCATCCACAGGTTGATTGTTCTGCTAGGAGGGTTTGGCTGTACCTTCAAGAAATCCCGCCGGGGAGCCGTTCTGGAACGCACCGTCACATGGCCGAAGAGCAAATCTTCATCATCAATGGCAGGGGATATGATATTCACGACGGCGAGCGCTGGAACTGGCAAAAGGGAGATCTCATCAATATTCCAGCGATGGTCGAACATCAACATTTCAACGCCGATGGGGGAAACCCAGTCCTTTTAATGAGCTCCATGCCGAGTACGTGCACCGACCTCGGCCTCGGAGGCATAGAACAAGTCGAAGATGCGCCGGAGTACAACGAGAAAGGAAGCTAACCAGTCATGGCAGAAAAAGAACGCGTTCGCGAAGGATTGCGCGAACAAGAAGTTGATCCGAAGCTTTACTACGATTATGAGGGGCGCTTTATCAAGCAGAAACTCGAGCGAGAGCGCATGGAGCTTTTGCCTCGTGTGGTCAAGCCGCCTATGTTTGCCAAAGGTGGCCACATCTTGGGTGACTTGCGTGTCTTCGAGCGCTATACAGTCGCGCCGCTGAGCGCTTTGACGAGCAGCTTTCTCGACGTCAAAGCGGGCGATCGGACGGAAAAAATTCGTATGATTCCTTCGATGGTTGCCTACATTCTCGAAGGCACCGGGGTGTGCGTCCAAGATGGTCAGAGCCATGCTTTTACCGCCAATGACCTGGTAGTCATTCCGCCCTACACTACGCAAGAGTTCGTCGCTGACGCCAAAACCGGCTTTCGCGCGTGGTTGCCGCAGGTGCGACTCTGGCATGTGTTGGGACTACTCTGGCAGGAGCAGTTTGATTTCAAAAGCATTCCAGAAGGAACCGAGCCGATCAAAGATTCTTCGGGACAGGCGGTCGGCTTTCGCGTGCCGCGGGGCATTTTGGGATTAGAAGAAGACCTGGAAGTGCGCAAAGGCGCGGATGGCAAGCGTGAAGCCGTTTTTTCGGCGCGGCGCGGCGTGCAACAAACTGGACCGGGAAATACCAAGTACGATTGGTTTCTCAAGCGCCTGGTGGAGGAGAATGCCGTAGAAAAAACCGGTCCTCGCGTGATCAAAGGGAATGACACGGCTTGGGAAAATACGCGCCAGGGCCGACTAAAATTTTACATTAGTCTCTGGACCGAAGTCGCAGCACGGGCCTTGGATTTGATGACAATGGAAATCGAGCCCGCCGGGTATACCGGCAAGCACCGGCATATCTTCGAGGAAATGATTTTCGTGCAGCAGGGGAAAGGCTACGACGTGCACGAGCAAACAAAATATCCGTGGGAAGCCGGCGACGTCATTTGCATTCCGCCGATGACCGCGCATCAGCATTTCAACGATGGTAGCGGACCGGCGCGTCTCATCTCCACCTGGTCGCGCCAACTCGCCCATGAATTTCTCGGCGGCATCGAACATATCAGCGACGCCTCGAACTGGAAGGGCTCGTGAGCATTCTTTGCGGTCTTGGAACGATGAATGAATGTCAGGGCGACCGGCCGGTCGCCCCTACCCGCAAAGGGCCATACGGCAGCAGAGACTCAGTGGGCAAATTCCAAGCACGAAATCCGAAGCTCGAAACAATTTCAAATAGGAAAGGACAAAAAATACAAAGCTCCAAACAAGTTAGACTCGGATGTGAGAGGTCTTGGATTTTAGCGCTTTGGATTTCTGGAGTGTTTCGGGTTTGGAGCTTCGGATTTCGGATTTTGATTGCTAATGGAGGAAGGTGGAATGTTGCAGTTGCCGGTTGAGCGGCTACCGAGCGCGGAAAGCGGCCGCAACATCGCCTTTGTCGATCCGCAGATTCTCGCCGCAGCAGGCATCGCGGACGGCGGCGTGGTGGAATTGACGACGCAGCGAGCGCGTCGCCTGCTAGCGCGCGTGGCGGCGCGGCCGCAGGATGAGGGGCGGGGGTGCGTGCGCTTGGATCGTTTTCAAATTCAATTTCTAAAACCGGATCTGCGCGAAAAAATCACCGTCAAGCCGGTGAAGATCGAAGAAGCCAAACGCTTGGTTTTGGAGCCGATGGCGCCTTTGAGCGGAAACTTGACTGCGCTGGAGCGCGAGCTGCAGACGCGCTTCGTCGAGGAAAAGCAGCTCACATGCAGCGGCATGGTGCTGTCGGTGAAGCTCTTTGAGTTTCCCCGCAACATCATATTCCGCGTCATCTCCGCCGAGCCTGATCGCTCGTTGGTGGGGGAAAACACGCGGGTGGTTTTGCGCACCAGCGCGCTACGCGCCGGCGTCGCCGCGAACATGGTAACCTTCGACGATGTCGGCGGTCTATCCACGGAAATCGAGACGATCCGCGAGCTGGTGGAGTGTCCGATTCAATTTCCCCAGGTCTACGAACATCTAGGGATCGAAGCGCCGCGCGGTATTCTATTTTACGGACCTCCAGGGGTCGGCAAAACATACTTGGCAAAAGCGATTGCCAACGAGATCGGCGCGCACTTTCTCTACGTCAATGGTCCCGAGTTGGTGAGCTCGGTGCATGGCGGCACCGAGGCCAATCTGCGCCGTGTCTTCGAAGAAGCGATGGAGCATAGCCCGTCGATCGTGATGATGGACGAACTGGACGCGATCGCGCCACGCCGCGGCGAGAGCGGCTCGCAAGCCGATGTCCGCATGGGCACCCAGCTGATTTCATTGCTTGACGGTCTCATCAGCATGGAAGACGTCGTCGTCATCGGCACCACCAACCGCGTGGATTCCGTCGATCCGGCGCTGCGTCGTCCGGGACGTTTCGATCGCGAAATTTTCATTGCGCCGCCGAATGCCGAAGGCAGATTCGAAATTCTCAACATCCATACCCGTCGAGTGCCGATGGACGAAGAGGCCATCGCTTTTTTGCCTGAGGTGGCGCGCCGAACGCATGGTTACGTGGGCGCAGACTTGATGGAGTTGGTGCGCCAGGCGGGGTTGAACGCGCTGCGGAATTCGGCCGGTCCGGGCTTCGCGACCCTGCGCGGCACGGAGGGTCTCGAACAGATCGTCGTCAAGAAAGAAGATTTCATTGGCGCGCTGGATAAAACCTCGCCGTCCGCGCTTCGGGAAACCCTTTGGGTGACGCCCGATGTCAGTTGGAAAGATATCGGCGGAATGAAAAGCGCGATCGAGCAGCTGCGCGAAGCGGTGGAGACGCCTTTGATCTATCCGGATGCCTTCGCGCGGCTCGGGCTGCGCCGATCGACCGGTATTTTGCTCTACGGTCCGCCCGGGACCGGCAAGACCATGCTGGCCAAGGCGCTGGCGAATGAATGCGGCGCCAATTTTATCCCGGTCAACGGCCCGGAAATCTTCAGCATGTGGCTGGGCGAGTCTGAACAAACTATTCGCGATGTTTTTCAGATGGCGCGGCAAGTCCAACCTACCGTAATTCTTTTCGACCAGATCGATGCGATCGCCCCGAAGCGCCGCGGGGAGGCTGCCAACGCAACAACAGAACGGGTGGTCAATCAACTGCTTGCCGAGATGGATGGCCTGCGCGCGGCGAGCCAGGTGATCGTTCTTGCCGCGACCAACCGGCGCGATCTTCTCGACCCGGCTCTGCTCCGGCCCGGCAGATTGGGATTGGAGATCTACGTCGGTTTGCCTGACCTGGAAGGAAGGAAGGAAATTCTAACCGTGCTTTTGTCCGGCGTTGCGGAAAAACAAAAACTGGAACATGCGATCGAAACCGTTGCCGAGCGCACTGAAGGCTTTTCCGGCGCCGACCTTTCGGCGGTCTGTGAGAAAGCCAAAATGATCGGCCTGCGCGATGGGAACTATCGAAAAGATATATCTCTCTCAACGTCTCATCTGCTCACCGCCCTGGAACAGGTGCTACAAGAGCGCGCGAACGCACAGACACCGACGTAATCGCTCGTTTTCCCATAAAAGTTGACCGCGCGACGGCGTAAAGAACGCCAAGG
>VBKY01000068.1 GCA_005879255.1 Deltaproteobacteria bacterium | reverse complement strand
CTTCACCTGTGAGCGGTGTCGGTTCCCGGCCCATGAGCTTCTTGAACTCCTGCTGGAAACCCGGATCTTTAAACGTCTTCGCCATCGCTCCGCGGACGATCTTCACCAGCTCGGGCGGCGTACCCGGCGGCAGATGGTGCGGCCAGCGCGGCACCTGGAAGGCGCGCAAGAGATCGACGACTTTACGCTCGCGGTCGTTCTTCGCGAATGTATCGATATCGGGAAGGCCCGGTAGGCGCGCATCGAAACGGCCCTTGGGATTTGAGATCGTCGCGTGAAATTGCACCTGACCGCCCAAGTCTTTTAGAACACTGTCGATTCATTGAAACCGACGACGAATTTGGGCTCCTTGAATTCGAACATGTGAGCAAACATGCGCGCGGTCACGTAGACCGAATGACCGACGGAATGGGCGCCGATCCGGATGCCCGGCGTGCGCCTGACTTTGTCGAGACTGTCGAGACCCGCTGCCTTGCGGGTGAAAAACACATAGGGATTGCCGGTTTCCGTCGAGCCGATGTAGATGAATTTATCGATGTCGTAGTTGCTGCCTGGAAGACCAAGGATCGGTCCCGGAATCATCGCGCCGGCCGAGCCGATCTTCAGTCCGTCGGGCCCAGCCGTGTACATGTAATTCGCGCCCTTTCGACCCGAGGCACCGTCGATGAATTCCATCATGATCGTGGGATTGCCGGGAATATATTTTTTCAAATAGGGCATCAGAGCGCGTGACTGAAACTCCCCGGAACCACCGGGTCCGCCGCCGCGCACGATGGTGATCGTCTTGCCGGCATAGTAGGGCGTTTGGCAAAAAGCGGCATGTGTGAAGAACAGCAACGAGCACAGTCCGGCAAGCAACGTCGCTAACAATTTCGATCTTTCAGCGAAGCCCATTTTTCTATCCTCCGAATTCATCCGTGTGTCTGCCCTCTCGGACAGCGACCACGGGTTCGCCCCTAGCCCATTTTGTGAAACCGAATTACTCGCGTCTCTTTGAGTAAATCCCCACTCAGGCAATTCCACCCACGAAATGCCCGTCAATTGACGCTTAGCTTCTTGTCCCGAGTTGGGCCAGAAAACCACTCTTCTTTAGATCTTCGACGAAGCGCAAGTCGAGCACGTCCTCCGGCTTGGCTTTGGCGGCTTTTGGGTCAATATCGGCCTGGATGTCCAAGATACTCTTGAGGCCCGCGATGGTGGGGTAAGTGTCGTCGACCAACAAATCCCGATACGCCTCGTACGCTTTATTCAACACCGCGATGTCCTGGCCTCGAGTATACTTCTGCAACACTTTGATAACCTCTGCTTGGTTGTGTTTGTAGTAATGGACAGTCTCGGCCATGGCTCGAACCAGACGCTGCACGGTATCGGGATTGTCCCGAATGATCTTTCGCGACGTCACGGTGCAAGTCAATTGAAACGGGATCTTCATCTTCGCCATGTCGAGAATCACTTTAAGTCCGCCCTGCTCTGCGCGCACTCTTTCCGCTTCCTGGCCGACGGTAAAGTCCAATTGCCCGGAGGTCACCGCGAGCACCCGCGCCGTACCGGTACCGATGGTGACGGCTTTGATGTCATTCAACGTGAGCTTCAGTTGCTTGAGCGCCAGCCGCAGCGCGAAGTCGGCCGCGGTCCCCGGAATGTGAATGGCGGCCGATCGTCCCTTGATATCTTCCGGCGACTTTATTTCCGGCTTGCCGATGATGTAGTACGGCAGCGTGTTCGTCAGGCTGTTGACGATGGCGATGTCACCACCAGCCAATTTTCCGTAAATGGCGGACGTACCGACCGCGCCAACGAAGGCCACGTCGCCTGCAATGAGGCTTTGAATGCCGCGGGTGCTACCGCTGATATAGATCAGTTCGATATCGAGACCGTGCTTTTTAAATATGCCGCGCTCCTTCGCCACCCAATATGCAGGCGAAGCATTGGCCGAATCGGAAATGTAGGCCAATAGATTGCTTTTGCCGTGGGCGTCGTTGGAGATTGCCAGCGCGGCAAAAAGCAGCAACGCGAGAACGCAACCCAGCTTGTGAAGTCCCATCTTAGTCTCCTCTGATACGAAACTGAACTCTGCCATCGAGCGAGTTCGCTTACCCATATGGCAGTTTTATTGTTTCGGTCAAGAGATATGGCGGCTTGCTGGATAAACGCGGCGCTAAAGCTTAGCCAAAGCTCTTCGTCTTGGCATGATCCCGTTGCGGGGATAAAATTGAAGGGTCCATGCAAGCTGTCTACATCGCCGGCGTCGGCATGACAAAGTTCGGCAAAGATCCACGGCCGCTCGCGGAAATCTTTTGTCAGGTGTCGCAACAGGCGCTCAGCGAATCCAAAACTCAAGAAGTCGACGCACTTTATATCGGCGTCATGAATCCCGAGGAATTTACCGGCGACAGCAACATCGCGTCGCAGATTGTCGACGCGCTGGGCCTTACCGGTGTTCCCGCTTTGCGTGTCGAAACCGCGTCTTCCGCGGGAGCGGCCGCCCTCTTTGCGGGTTTCCAAGCGATCGCGTCGGGATACTACCGCAGAGTCTTGGTGCTCGGCGGCGAAAAGATGACGCATCTGAGCACCAGCGCAACGACGCGCATCTTGGCAGAGGTCATCGACAAACGCGAACGCCAGTGCGGCGCGACCGTACCCGCGCTGGCGGCGATGGTCACGGAAAAGTATCGGCAAAAATTTCGCCTGTCCCGGTCACGCCTGGAAAACATGCTCTGCAGTGTGGCCCTAAAAAACCATCTGAACGGTTCACAAAATCCGCTGGCGCAGTTTCAACGGGCGATTAAACGCGAGGTTTACTTCGCCAGCAAGTTCGTGGCGACGCCGCTGCGTTTATACGACTGCGCGCCGATCACCGACGGCGCAGCGGGCGTGATTCTCACGAGCGAAAAAACTGATTTGCGGCTGTCCGGCCTGGGACAAGGCACCGGACCGCTCAGTCTCCAGGAAAGAGATGTCTTTACGTCTTTTCCCGCGACAAAGATTGCCGCCGCGCGCGCCTATCAAATGGCGGGTACGTCACCGCAAGGTATCGACTTCGCCGAAGTCCACGACGCCTTTACACCTTTTGAAATCATCAGCAGCGAGGATTTGGGATTTTTCCCGCCCGGCAAAGGCGGCGACGCGGTTCTCGACGGCAAAACCGCTCTAAACGGTACACTACCAATCAATCCATCCGGCGGTTTGAAGGCGCGTGGCCATCCGGTCGGCGCGAGCGGGCTCGCGCAAGTCGTCGAAGCGACCAAAAGGCTGAGGGGTCAAACGCACTCCAAACGCGAGTTCAAACGGGCCCTAACACAGAGCACCGGCGGATTAGGAACCAATAATTTTGTCACCATTTTAGAACGAACGGATGCGCCCCTCGTGAAGAATTTGTTGGCTCCCGTCGCCCTGTCGCCGGCAACTGTGCAAAAGAGAAATTCTCCGCCCGCGCGCGACGCCGAGGAAGGCGTCATCGAGACGTTTACCATCGTCTACGTCACACCGGACGGCTTTCTTCCGCCGCTCGCTCTCGCGCTGATCCGCGATCGCAACGGCGTCTTGCTGATGGCCCAGGGAGAAGACGCAACACAGCTTAAAATCGGACGGGAGGTTTATCTTAGGCGCATCGACTCTGTTTACCTTTTTACGGTAAAGAGTCAGATTCAAAAGGTACAGGAGGCTTTCACCAGACTGTTTCGGCGCAAGCCAACGACGCCGGCGCCACGGGATAACCGCACGGGAGATAACAAGTGATTATCGGACGCGGCACGAGTCGAGCGGAAAAACGTTTTAAGTCGCTCACCAGACTGCTTATCGAGAAGCTCAAAGAAGCGATCGTCATCGGCCAGCTCGCCCCCGGCGTGCAGCTTGCCGAAGCTGAGCTGGCAGCTTCGCTAAAAGTCGGACCCGTCGCGCTGCGTGAAGCGCTCCGGGCGCTGGAAGCGGAAGGCTACGTCACCTTTCGTCCCGACAACCACGTTGTCGTGACTAAGCCCACCCGCGAAGAGATAGAAGATTACTACACCATCGCCGGCGTACTCGAAGGACTGGCCGCTCGGCTCGCGGTCGAGAGAGCGCGGCCGGAAGAGATCGAGCGCCTGCGGGAGCTGCACCAGTCTCTCAAAGAAGCCTGCCAGAAACGCGATCTCGTTGGTTATTTTGACGCCAATAACCGCTTTCATCGATTTATCGCTGAGATCGCTCGCAACGAGCGTCTTTACCGGCTGGTCGATCAATTGCGCCAGGAAATTCAAAAGACGCGCATTCTCGCCCTTCACTTGCCGCAGCGCCTCCAGTATTCGATGCGCGAGCATGATCAAATCCTGGATGCCTTTTTGAAAAAAAACCCGGAGCTCGCTGAGAGCACCGTGGTGCGCCACTTGAGAAACCAAATGGAGACTCTGCACAAAGCAATCGACGCAACGAAAGGAGATAATCGATGAATGACAAAGCTGACCGGAAAGCCCGCGCGCTGGGCATCAATCACGTCGTGCTCGAAGTCGACGACTTGGACAAAGCGCTGGAATTTTACGGCGCGATCTTTGACTTCAAGCTGCGCGGCAAAAGCGCGCACAACGCGTTTATCGATCTCGGCGACCAATTTATCCAGCTCACCCTCGGCAGAAGCCAGGTGCCGGACACCAAGCGCCATTTCGGCTTCGTGGTCGACGATCGGGAAGCCGTGAAGCGGTCTTTGGATAAGCTTGGTGTCAAGAGCATCAATGACCGGCTGAATATTCTGGATCCCTGGGGCAACCGGATCGAGATCGTGCCCTATGACGACATCCAGTTCACCAAGGCAGATAACATTCTTAAAGGTATGGGCATTGGCTCTCTGCAAAAGACCGCCAATGCCATCGAAGAGCTGAAGAAGAAAGGCATGGGACCGGCCGATTCGTAGTCCCATTGTCACCGACAGCGATATACTGCGTGTCCCCTTCTATTGGGTGGTGGTTCAGTGTGGGAAAGATCTCTCACTTTGTTCGAGATGACAATTGGCTTATGCAGTTGTCATTCCGAGCAAAGCGAGGAATCTTTCTCGATTTTAAGAGTCATGGTGGATTGAAAATGAACTACTACCTTCTTTCTATTGTCATCCGATGCTGCGCGTGACCGGACTCAAAGCCAAACGCTGGCTACTGCAACTGCAAGGCCCTCTCTCGTGAACTACGCCGGCGCCGCGTCGCCGCAATATCACGCTTCCGCGTTGGGAATTTGGTCCGCGCTATCCGTTGTCTACCTGATCTGGGGATCGACCTATCTGGCGATTCGCTTCACTGTCGAAACGACTCCGCCGTTTTTATCTGCCGCGGCACGCTTCATTATTTCGGGCGCCTTTTTGTATCTGTGGCGCCGCGCCGCCGGAGATCACACGCCCACGCTGACCCAATGGCGCAATGCCGCGGTGATTGGAATTTTCCTCCTGGTCGGCGGCAATGGCGGCGTCGTTTGGGCCGCGCAATTTATTCCGTCGAGTCTGTCAGCGTTGCTGGTCGCAACGGTGCCCCTGTGGATGATCCTGATCAATACGCTTCGCCCGGGAGGCGACAAACCGAGCTCCAGGGCGATGAGCGGTATCCTAATCGGTTTCTGCGGCGCGCTTTTATTGATCGGCTGGACGACTTATAACGCTACTTCAGCGAACCTCTATGGGGCAATCGTTGTTTTGCTAGCATCATTCTTTTGGGCGGTAGGTTCGATCTACGGCAAAGCCGCCGAGTTACCCGCCTCGTCGCTCATCACAACTGGAGTCGAAATGCTCGCCGGCGGGATTGGGCAGATTGCCGTCGCTTTCATCTTGGGTGAATTCGCGAGCTTCAGCATAGATGCGATCTCGTCACGTTCGGCGCTGGCTTGGACTTATTTGACCGTCATCGGCCCCGCCGCCTTTGTCGCCTACGCCTGGCTTTTGCGGGTCGCACCCATTCCCCTGGTAGCTACCTACTCTTACGTTAATCCGCTCGTGGCGATACTTCTCGGCTATTTTCTTGGCAAAGAAATCATTACGCCGCGCATTTTGTTCGCCGCGGGACTGATCATCGGCTCGGTGGTGCTGGTCAGCGCGCCTAAGCGATGAGGTATGATGAGGTTACTTTTCTATAAACTCGGCGAGCGCAGCGAGCGGCTCGAAATGGTCGCAAATGATTTTGACGATGGCCAACAGAGGCACCGCCATCAACGCGCCCGGCACGCTCCAAAGCCAGGTCCAAAAAACGAGCCAGACAAAAACGACGACTGGATTGAGCATGAGGCGTCGCCCCACGACGAGCGGCAAGACTATGTACTCCTCGAGGATATTTAAAGAAAGATAAACACCCGGTACGAGCAAGATCGTGCCGATCCCGTCGAGCGTGACGGCCGCGACTAACGTCACCACACTGATGCCGACGACGGCTCCGAAGAACGGGATGAAGTGCAGCAACCCGGCCATCACCCCCCACAAAAGTGGATTGGGCATCCCGAGAAAAAACATGGCCGTCGCAACGGCCAACCCGAACACCGCGTTGACGAGCGTGATGGCAAACAAATAAGTCGAAATATCGTGCTCGATTTGATGGGAGATTTCCACCGCCGCCTTTTTGTCTTCGAAACGCGGCAGCACGCTGACCAGTTTGCGCAGGAATACGTCGCCGGAAGCCAAGAGAAAAAATAGCAGCACCAATACGATGCCGCTGCTGACGAGAAAATCTTGCGTCGGCTCCAGCAGCGATTCCCCGAGACTTGGCTTACGCACTTCAACTTTTTGCGTTTTTTCTCCGGTATCCAATTTGGTTATGCGATCAACTTCTTGACCGGCTTTCGTGACCGCTCGCACCGATTGTTTGACGTCCTTGAGCTTACCCTCGATTTGGCGCGCCGCCTCCGGCAGCTTACCCATCCAGTCTCTGGCGGGAAGCGCAAGGCGATAGATGCCCAATCCGACGGCGGCAACCAAAAACCCGACGATCAGCACCGCGCCAAGGGGCGGCGGAACCCAAAACCGTTGTAATGTCCTAATCGTTGAGGCGAAGAGGAAGTTGAGCAGCAGCGCCAACACCACGGGAATAAAAAATGTGCTGGCTAGCTTGAACGTGAAAAGCACTAACAGAAGAAAAATTCCGGTCAACGCGATCGATCGAATGTGCAGAGATGTGATCGCGTTTGGAAGCTCCGAGATATCCCGCGGGTGGGCGTTCTCGGACTCGTCAGGATCGTCGAAGGATTTAGGAATCTCAGATGCTTTCATCGCAACGTTGTTTGTCGGCTGGGCCCATAAATATCGACGCGACGCTATCCGAAGCGTTCTTCAATCACATACTTATAGAATAGCTGGGAAACTTTCTTTTTCAATGGACTTTCCCGAAACTGTTGAGCGAGCCAAATAATGACTATTTGCCGTTTTCCTCACGACTTCGGGTTGGAAACGAAGTCTCCTTGCCGCGGTCTCACCGGTCTGTTAAGACAACGTCACTTGCTCCAAGGGGGAATTTTTCATGGCTATTAAACTTTACGACGCCGTTCCATCGTCGAATAGCGACCGGGTTAAGATCGCGCTCCACGAAAAGGGATTGCCCTACGAGCGCGTCACCCTGAATCTCGCGAAAAAGGATCAGAAGCGCCCGGAGTTCTTAAAACTCAATCCCTATGGCAAAGTGCCCGTGATAGACGAGGACGGTAAGGTTCTTTTCGAGTCTTGCATCATTAACGAATATCTCGACGAGAAATATCCCAATCCACCCTTAATGCCGAAAGATCCGTATCTGCGCGGCCGCGGCCGTGTACTGGTCGATTACGCGCTCAACTACGTCCACGAGCCTTATTGGGCACTGCGCGCGGAAATGCTCAAACCGGAAGCGGAGCGCGATACGGCGGTCGTCGAAGAAAAACGCCGAAGCTTACAAGACCTTCTGCAGTATCTTGAAGAGGCGCTGGAGGATAAACCTTACTTCCTGGGTGATTTTAGCCTGACCGACATCGCGATCGTTCCCCGTTTTCTGCGTATGGAAACTTATGGCGCCCTGCCGGCGCCGACGTTACCGCGGTTGGGGGATTGGATTAAGCGGGTGAAAGACAGGCCGTCGGTAAGAGCAATTCTGTAGGTCAGCGTTTCAAGAATCGGCCCACCATCTCCACCGTCATGCCGGTGAACAATCTTGTTGTGGCTGACGACGATGTTTCTTTCTCTGAGAAAAGCAATGTCGGGAAAGAGTTCCGCGAGGAGTGATGACGGCTACCGTGCTATACCGCGGGCTGATATCAGGATATCCCGCCCAGGGGCGGCGTTTGTCAGGAGAGGAGATTGACAATGCGCTGCTTGTTGAAGGATATTGCAGCAAATTTTGCTCTTGTCCGCTTGTGGGTTTCCGGATAACCCGCCGCAAGAGCCGGCAGTTCACTTAATAGTTCGGCTGCAATTTGTTCCTCGGAGGGTAGGATGATTCAGGGTCTGCAGATGCTCTGTGGCGTTGTTCTCCTGGCGGTGATCACCGTGGAGCAGACATGGGGTGCCGAGGCCATCGACATTCGGCTGCAGAGTGGGACCCCGCTCGAGGAGCGCGGGCGCGACCAACTGCGCCGCTTGCTGCGCACCTATGCCCTGCACAAGTGGCTCTTTACCCGCGACGTCCTGATCCAGTCTGGCGTGATCCCGCACAGCCATCCGGTGCTCACCCTCAAT
>VBKY01000067.1 GCA_005879255.1 Deltaproteobacteria bacterium | reverse complement strand
GATCGAGCGGCGATCCATTCATTCCCGGCAGCAGTACCAAGCCGCGATCCGCCTGGAAACGAGTGGCCAGGGCCAAGAGCACTTCGCGCTCGTCGAATATATCCACGTCCTCGTCAAACACGAAGGCATGCTTGATGTCGAAGAAGCCGCTGAGCGCCGCGGCCGCCGCGGTCTTGCCCTGTCCCTCGACGGTCTTGCGCATTTGTATATACACGTGCGACACGCCGCACCCGGACATCGGCACATGTACTGCCTTGATGTTTGGGACACTATGCTTCACCAACTCGAGAACCGCGCCTTCTTTGGTCAAGCTGCTGATCCAATGGGTATGGCCGACCATGACGTCGTCCCAATAGGCGCTCTTTCTATAGGTCACCGCGGTTACTTTAAGCAATGGACACCAACGCTGCGGCCCGACGTGGCGCGTATATTCACCGAACGGCCCCTCGGGTTTCCGCTGCCCCTTCGGCACATACCCTTCGATCACCACTTCGGCATCCGCGGGAACTAAAAATTTATCGCCCAAAGTTTCCGATGGCACCAGGCGCAGCGGCGCGCCGAAAGTTCCACCTGCCGTCTCATAGTGGCTTTCGTCCGGCCCGACATGGGTCGCCGCGCCCAACAGCACAAGCGGATGATGGCCGATCCAGTAGGCCGCCGGCATGTCCTCGCCGCTTTCCTCGTACTGCCGCAAGTTGTGCGCGTTGTGCGTGCTCGGACCGAGGAAGACGCGGATTTCATCTTTGCCGGCGAGCCAACCGCGCTGCAACGCCGAATTGTCCAAACCGTTATTGCGATTGAACGTCAGAAAGTGACCCTCGGTGACATAACGTCCCGGATCCATGCGGTGATGCAGCGGCGCGGGAAAACGGCGCACATCGATGTCCGCGCCTTTTTCAACGACCTGTTTCACCGGAGCCTGCTCCCGGGACACAACTATGGGCTTCACGCGCTTTTGTACGCGCTCATAACAGGCAACTCCGGCCCTACGAACATCTGCGCCAAATGTGCGCGCCAAGCGGAGCCGGCTAGCCATCAAGAAAGTCACCAGCGGCAACTCAGCGCGCTTGCCGTCGACGATGACGTTATGACAAACGAGAATGGGAAAGCGCTGCGCCTTCTCGAGCTTCATTGCCAGCGCAGTGATCTCCCACTCCGCGCGCAGGGGCTCTTCTACATGAATCACTTCCTGCGGATAGGCGCGCTCGTATTGTTCTAAGAAACTATGCAGGTCGGAGCCAAAGGGGGCAGTTGATAGCTCTGTCGTCGTCGCCATTGATCGCGCCATAATCACTACGCCTTTTTGTTACTAGCCCGGTCTTGGCCTGTCAAGCTGCGCTTTCGGCAAGAGCGGGATTCACCGCAGAGGCACAGAGCACGCAGAGATTTTTCTTTTCAAACTCTCCCCTCCGCGTCCTCCGCGTCTCGGCGGTTAACTATTCGAGAGCTGTCTCAGGATCGTTGCTGCCAGGCGCGAAAAATTTTTTCCGCGGTGATTGGCGCGTCCTTGATTCGGACTCCGGTTGCGTCGGCCACGGCATTGGCGATGGCCGGGGCCACTAAACTGATCCCGGCTTCCCCGACAGCTTTTGCCCCGAACGGTCCAGGGCCTTCATTGGCTTTGACAATGGCAGTGCTTAATTGTGGAATGTCTCGTATCGTGGGGATTTTGTAGTCACCTAAACTCAGAGCGGCGACGTGGCCCTCTTCGGTTACCAGATGCTCGGTGAGAGAAAAACCGAGTCCCTGGATCACACCTCCATGAATGTGTCCGTAGTAAATGAGCGGATTAATGATTTTAGTGGCGTCGATGACATAGTAGAGTTTCTCAATTTTGACTTCGCCCGTCGTTTTATCCACTGCGATGTCCGCCACGACGCTCTGATAGGTATACGTCTCCGGCCGTGCGGGCTTGCTATGGCCGCGAGCTTTCAGAGATCCGTCAACAGCATTTTGTGCGATGGTTTTGAGATCGAGAGTTTTTTTGGATCCCACGAGACGCGCCCGACCGCGATGCCATCGCACTTTCTCCAATTCCACGTTCCATTGGCCTGCGGCCTGCCGGCGCAAGACATCTGTCAATGACGTCGCGGCAGCAAAAACTGCGAGGCCTTCGACGTGGGTGCCGCGCTGTGCCTTTACTCCCTCGTCGTACGGACCGTCCGTTCCGGTCACATCGATCCGTATGATTTCCGGATCGACACCGAGCACCTCGGCCGCGACTTGCCGGTGCATGGTGTAGGCGCCAACGCCGACGTCGCGAACGGAAGTAGCCAACCTGAGGGAGCCGTCCGCTTCTACGAAGATCTCGGCCTCGGATTCTCCTATGCCGATGTGACGATCGGCGAACGCGATTCCCCGGCCACGGACGAATCCTTCACTGTCATTCGTTGCTTTCCGTTTGCCTCTGCGCCACTGGGAAAGGCGGCCAATACGCTTCAACACGTCGAGCGCGTGCGGATCGCGCATGGGTTCTCCGTTAGGTTTAGTATCACCTTCCCGGAGAGCGTTCCGCAGCCGAAATTCTAGAGGGTCGATACCGAGGGACCGCGCCATTTCGTCCATGTGGCTCTCTGCGGCAAAAAGAGTCTGTACCTCGCCGGGAGCGCGAAAATAACCGGACGGCACTTGGTTGGTGTAGACAATCAAGCCTGTCATGCGGACGTGTGGAGTGCGGTAGCCACCGGCAAGCATGAATGTTCCGTTCATACGGTTCTGGGGCGTGCGCGCGCCATAGGCTCCGCCGTTGTAGACCACCTTGGCGTCCCAAGCCCAGAGCCTGCCGTCTCTCTTCACTCCCGTGCGCAGTGTAATCGCCGCCGCATGACGCGGTTGGCCATCCTGCAACTCCTCCTGATAGCTCTCGACAAATTTTACCGGCTGTCGCGCGGCACGCGCCAAGTAGTACGTCACGATGCTGTCTTCCGAACCCTGCTTGCCGCCGAACGAACCACCGGTGGACGTCGGGTGAACCACGATCATTTCTTCCGGCATGTCGGTATGCTCGGCGAGCCAGCGGCGTATCGCGAAAGGCGACTGGTGACATTGCCAAATGCCGACTCGCCCTTGGCTATCGATCTCAACCATTCCCGCTCTCGGTTCGATGAAGCCCTGGTGGACCATCTGAGTGCTGAAAGTATTCTCAAAAATCTCATCCGATTCAGAGAATCCTTGCTCTACGTCTCCCTTGGATGACTGCACTAACGAGCGCACATTTCTGAGTCCCTCGGTTTTGTGCTGCCCCTGATAGCTTGGATAGTCGGGATGCAAAAGCGGCGCATCGGGATTCATCGCTGCGATAGGATCAAACACCGCGGGCAGCTCCTCGTACTCCACGTCGATGAGTTCCAGGGCCTCCTGGACAACGTCTTTATCGACGGCTGCTACTGCGGCGACCTTTTCGCCGATGTAGCGCACGCGATCCTGCGCTAGCACGGGCTTGTCTAGCAACGTAACACCTTCGAGGCGCGGCGAGACGTCTTTTCCGGTAATGACGGCTTTGACGCCGGAGAGTCTTTGGGCCCGGCTGGAGTCGATCTTCACGATCCGGGCATGGGCGAATGGGCTGCGCAGAAACCCAGCCCAAAGTGCGTCAGGGCGCATGATGTCGGCTGAATAGATGCAGCTTCCCGAAACTTTGCTTTCTCCCTCGACCCGATGCAGCACGCGACCAATAACACTGGTTTTCATCACCTGTTCGCTCTCCTCTGAGTACCAGCGATTAACACGCGAAAGAATTTGCCGTCAACCGCTTCATTAATTGAGAGCGCGCGATCTTCGGTAGTGGTTCAGTTTGGGAAAGATCTCTCACTTTGTTCGAGATGACACATGGGCCTATGTAGTTGTCATTCCGAGCAAAGCGAGGAATCTTTCTCGATTTTAAGAGTCATGGTGGATTGAAAATGAACCACTACCAGATCTTTGATTTGCTTGACATCGGAGCGGAATAAATTTTATACGCTGCCTCATCAGCTGTTCGCGCCGTTCGAGTCCAAATGTAAAGTGGAGAATGTTGCTTATGCATAAACTATTCGCCATGTTGGCCGTCATTGCGTTTGCGCCTTTAAACTTCGTCCGACTTGGCGGCGCGCAGTCGCAGTGGAATGAAATTGTCGAAGCGGCCAAACGCGAGGGCAGCGTTGTCATGGTTGGGCCGCAAGGTAACGAAACCCGCGAGTCGCTTACTGTCGGATTTCAGAAAAAATATCCGGAGATTAAAGTAGAGCATAGCTCCGCCGCGGGAGCCCAGTTGCCGCCCAAGTTGCTCGCCGAGCAGAAAGCCGAGCGCTATAGCGTCGACGTGCTCGTCCAGGGCACGACGACAGTGATCAACGGTTTGATGCCGGTCAAGGCGGTGATCCCGATCCAGCCGTATCTCGTCGGCCCCAACAGCCGCGATCCTGGCCCATGGTTTAATAAAAAATTCAGCTTTGCCGACGAAGCCGGACAATATAACTTGGCAATGAGCGTATATATTCTGCCCCCTTTCGTCTTTAATCCGAAGCTGGTCGCGGCCAACGAGATCAACGCGTGGAAAGACTTGCTGGCGCCCAAGTGGAAGGGCAAGCTGGTGATGCGCGATCCGCGCTTGGCCGGCGGCGGACTGGCGATCGCGACTTTGTGGTACGCTAACCCGAAGTTGGGTAAGGAGTTCATTCAAAAAATCTTTACGGCGCAAGAACTCGCGCTGAGCCGCGATGATCGCCAGCTTCTCGACTTCGTCGGCCAGGCGAAGTATCCCATCGCCATCGGTCCGAGCGAAGTGTTGGCGAAGGAATGGATCGGCAAAGGTTTGCCGGTACGGCAAATGAATCCCGAAGCGCTGCAAGAGGGCGCCTTGACCACGGCGGGAAACGGCGCTCTTTCAATCCCCAAAAATCCGCCGCATCCGAACGCGCTGAAGGTTTACCTCGATTATCTCCTCTCCAAAGAAGGTCAGACCGAGTGGAGCAAAGCGATCGGCTTCGCCAGTCTGAGGCAAGATGTGCCGCGCGATCACGTGGCGAAGTATCTGATCCCGAAAGAAGGCGTGCAGTACCTGGAGAGCCATCTCGAGCGCTACGTCAATCTCAGGACCGAGGTGGTTGCGTTGATTAATACGATTGCGCGCTAGCTGAAACCGGGTCTTTTTTTTGGGTCTTCAGGCTTTCCTGTGAAGCACGGCTCGGAGATTGCACCGCCGAGGCGCGGAGGGCGCGGAGTAAAGAATTCTTGATTATGAAATTCTCCGAACTCTGCGAACTCTGTATTGCTATGCATATAAATTCACGCGGCTTGCGCAAATTTATCGTGCAAGGAATCCGAGGGCGACCAGCCGGTCGCCCCTACCTCGGTCTTAGCGCTCAATGTCCGCATCTGAATTTTCCTAATTTGTGACCTTTGTGCCCTATGTGGTCAAATCTTCTTTTTCGGTTGCGCCCATGCCGCGCTAGGCCTCTGTGGTGAATGATTCTTCACGGGAAACCCGCAACAACTTTTTTTATTCGCCGAACGCAGCACAGCGACTGCTCGCGCTTTGCGTCGTCGAATCGATATCGCGGCGGTCGTCGATTCATTTCTTGATGGATCCCTCAGGCAGGGTCTCTGATCGATCCTCTGATAATCGACTGAGCGTCTATCGCGCTTGCGGTTTCTCAAGACAAATTTCTGGTGGGACAACTACCGTGGCTCGTGAATCGTGGTCGTGATCGGAGAAATGCGGTCAGGATCAGTCAATTGACAGCATTGCGGGCGAGTCCTATAGTCGGCGAACTGCGTTTTGCAACCAAGGAGGAACGTGCATGGCCTACGATTTGTTGATCAAGAACGGCCGCATCATCGATGGTTCGGGGATGCCTTCCTACCGCGGAGATGTGGCGGTTAGACGAGGCAAGATAGCCGAATTGGGCCGGCTGAATGGCGCCGCAGAGCGCGTGATCGACGCGGACGGCAAAGTGATCGCACCGGGATTTATCGACAATCACTGTCACTACGACGCGCAGGTCACCTGGGATCCGCTGTGCACTTTTTCATGCTATCACGGCGCCACCAGCGTCATTATCGGAAACTGCTCCCTGGCCGTCGCCCCCGTACGGGAGCGCGATCATGAGAAACTCATCGGCATGTTGTCGCAAGTGGAAGCGATCCCGATGGATGTCTTGCAAGCCGGGGTGCCGTGGAACTGGGAGAGCTTTCCCCAGTATATGGACGTGCTCGACCAAAAGCTCGGCGTCAACGTCGGCGCGCTGATGGGGCATACCGCGATACGGCTTTACGCCATGGGTGAAGCGAGTCAGGAGCGTGCGGCAAGCGAAGATGAGCTCGAACTCATGCGCGCCGTCGTGAGGCAGGGCATAGAGGGTGGGGCATTGGGACTATCGTTGTCGCGCAACATGAGCCATTTTGACGTGCAGGGTAAACTCATCCCGGCGTCTTTTGCCCCGGAACCTGAATTGTTTGCATTGGCGGAGATGCTCGGGGAGGTCGGCACGGGCGTCATTCAGAGCGGCGGAGGCACAACTCCGGAGCTAAAGGACCGGCTCATGAGCCGCCTCTCGGCAGCCAGCGGCCGGCGCGTGATCTACAACACGATCGCGGAGAACGCGCGGGCGCCCATGCGCTGGAAGCAGCATCTGGATTTTGTCGAGGAGAGTTGCCGGCAGGGAAATCGCGCAGTGCCGCTCTGCAGTCCGAACAGCGTGGTCGGACGTTTTACCATGAAAAATTGCCAAACGTTTCGCCAGCTGCCCACGTGGTTGGAGATTATGAACTCGCCAGATGAGCAGAAGATCCGCGCCTACGGCGACCTGGAGCTGCGCAAGCAACTGCGCGAGGAAATCGAAGCGCCATTGGGCTCGGATTCACGCTGGGCGAAACGCTGGGATCTTTTGCTGGTGGAAGAGCCGGCATTGGCCAGAAATCAGGGGTTAAAAAACAAGAGCATTGCGGAAATCGCCGCTGCGCGGAGAAAAGACCCGCTGGACGTCTTTTTGGACCTCGCTGTGGAGGAGGAGTTAAACACGCTATTTGCGCTGGGTCAGAACAATACCGACCGTGACGCGATGACTCAATTTCTCACCAGCCCGTATACAGTCGTGGGCCTCTCGGATGGCGGAGCGCACGTGCAGTTCCACTGCCAAGTCGGCTATAGCACGCGTCTGCTGGGATACTGGGTGCGGGAGAGGGAGATCATGCCGTTGGAGCAGGCGGTGCGGCGTCTGACTTTTGACTCGGCGGCGGCCTTTGGCATTTACGACCGCGGGCTGTTGCAGCCCGGGATGGCGGCCGACGTGGTGGTATTCGACCCCGACACGGTGCAGCCGCGCAAACAAGAGGTCGTGCATGATCTGCCGAACAACGGCTGGCGCGTACGCGCGTTGGCGGATGGCGTGCACTGCACCGTGGTGAACGGCGAAGTGTTGATCGAGAACGGAACGCATGCGGGCGCCACGCCGGGTCGCGTGCTGCGCAACGCCCGCTATCAAGCGCTGCATGCCGCATAAAAGGCGGCGCATCTGAACGCGCTGAAGGTTTACCTCGATTATCTCCTCTCCAAAGAAGGTCAGACCGAGTGGAGCAAAGCGATCGGCTTCGCCAGTCTGAGGCAAGATGTGCCGCGCGATCACGTGGCAAAGTATCTGATCCCGAAAGAAGGCGTGCAGTACGTGGAGAGCCATCTCGAGCGCTACGTCAATCTCAGGACCGAGGTGGGTGCGTTCGTCAACACGATTGCGCGCTAGCTGAAACGGGGCGGCTTTCCTGTGAAGCACAGCTCGGAGATTGGACCGCCGAGGCGCGGAGGGCGCGGAGTAAAGAATTCTTGATTATGAAATTCTCCGAACTCTGCGAACTCTGTATTGCTATGCATATAAATTCACGCGGCTCTACCTCGGTCTTAGCGCTCAATGTCCGCATCTGAATTTTCCTAATTTGTGACCTTTGTACTACTATAGTTCAAAGTTTTCGCGGCTTGCGCAAATTTTACCGCCGGTTTT
>VBKY01000718.1:1895-2325 GCA_005879255.1 Deltaproteobacteria bacterium | reverse complement strand
GGCGTCGGGCTCGGCAACGCTGACACCCGCAGCGGGGCCGGTGCATTCACAGACGACGCTGCGCGCTACCGGCCTGCCGCCGAATAGCGAAGTCGGCGTGCATTTCGTCACAGCGCGAGGCAACCGCATGACGCCGAGCGGATGGAACCTTGATAGCGTGCCGTTTGCGACCGCGACGACTAAACCGGACGGATCACTCGCGACGAACATCAAGATCCCCGACGAC
Source organism: Deltaproteobacteria bacterium (assembly GCA_005879255.1). Next base: position 2,099 of record VBKY01000718.1, on the reverse strand, counting down.
CTCGGCGGTTGGCACGTTGTGAAAATCGTTACGCGTGACCGCGTCTTGTCCGAAGTGCCTTTCTATGTCGAGCAAAGTCTCGCGAGGGTTACACCGAAGCGGGTCAAAGTCGGCGACGTTTTTACGGTACAAATCAAGGGAGTCGGCTGGACCGAGCTGGACAACACTTTGGCGGTCACCTACGACAACGCCGTCCTAGGTTAT
>VBKY01000718.1:0-1785 GCA_005879255.1 Deltaproteobacteria bacterium | reverse complement strand
AGACGCCCTTCTTAACTTACGCCCGCGACTTTCCGGCCTTAGCGAACGGCTATCGATTACCGGCTTATCGACTGGCGATCGAGGTCTCCGACTAATAGATCGCCCAACACATTTTCGTCTTTCCGTCGTTTCCACACCCACGCGTCCAAGCTTTTTGCTCATCCTTCGCTCAGCGCTTGCTTTCCTAATCTGCCCGTAAATCGAGAAACAGTTTATAATTCGTTAGCGGGCGTTCTCGTTGTTCGCTTGCCAGGATTACGGTCAGTCTCAGCCACTGCACACGAGCGACGAAGGCAATCCAGATGAACAACCAACTCACGAATCAGCCAAACATAGAACTTGCTAATTTTCGCTGGTGGGAGAGGGGGATCATCTATCAGATCTACCCGCGCTCGTTTATGGACAGCAACGGCGACGGCGTCGGGGACCTCAACGGCATTCGGCAAAAACTTGATTACCTTGAATGGCTCGGCGTCGATGTGATCTGGATCTCGCCGATCTTTCCGTCGCCGATGGCCGACTTCGGTTACGACGTGAGCAACTATATAGACATCGATCCGATGTTCGGCACGCTCGCAGAATGCGACGCTTTGCTTGCCGATGTCCATGCCCGCGGCATGAAACTGCTGCTCGATTACGTACCCAACCACACTTCCGATCGGCATCCCTGGTTCGCGGATTCTCGTTCCTCCCGCAAAAGCGCGAAGCGCGACTGGTATATCTGGCGCGATCCTTTGCCGGGGGGCGGTCCGCCCAATAATTGGCGCGCCAATTTCGGCGGTGGCGCATGGGAATGGGACGGGAAAACAGAACAGTATTACTACCACGCATTTCTCAAAGAGCAGCCCGACCTCAATTGGCGCAATCCGGAAGTGCAGCAGGCGATGCTCGACGTGCTGCGCTTTTGGCTCGACCGCGGCGTTGATGGATTTCGCGTCGACGTGATGCATCATTTAGTCAAGGACAAGAAGTTCCGCGACAATCCACCGAATCCGAATTTTCGGCCCGGCATGTCCCCCTACCTGGAATTGATGACAACCTACACGGCCGATCTTCCCGAAGTGCAAGAGATCGTCGCGATGATGCGAAACGTGGTTGAAGAGTACGACGATCGTATGCTCGTCGGCGAAATCTACCTGCCGGTGGAGCGTCTGATGGCCTACTACGGCGCGAGCGGGAAGGGCGCTCATTTGCCGTTCAATTTTCAATTGATCCGACTGCCTTGGAAGGCAAAGGAGATCGCAGCGGCGATCGAGCGTTACGAGGCGCTGTTGCCGTCTGATGCCTGGCCCAATTGGGTGCTCGGCAATCACGACAAGCCGCGCACTGCCTCGCGCGTCGGCGCGGCGCAGGCGCGAGTGGCGGCGATGCTGTTACTGACGCTGCGCGGTACGCCGACGCTGTACTACGGCGATGAGATCGGCATGCACGACGTGCCGATCCCGGCTGATCAAGTCCAAGATCCCTTCGAGAAAAACGTGCCGGGTCTGGGCTTGGGCCGCGATCCGGTGCGGACGCCGATGCAATGGACTAACGCCGAGTCGGCGGGCTTTACGACAGGAAAACCTTGGTTGCCGATTGCCGACGATTTCAAAAGCGCTAACGTGGCAGCGCTGCGTGACCAAGCCGCTTCGATTCTCACGCTCTATCATCGTCTGATCAAGTTGCGCCGGTCGGAACCGGCGCTATCGGTGGGCGAGTTCGCGCCAGTGCCGGCGGACGACGACTTGATCGCCTACGTTCGCAAAGCAGGCGACCGCAGACTATTGATCGTGCTCAATCTCG
>VBKY01000066.1 GCA_005879255.1 Deltaproteobacteria bacterium | reverse complement strand
GGGTTTTAGCGGGATTAAAAAAATGGTCGAGGGTCAGCCACAAACTTCTTGAATGGTGAAAGAATATCAGCGGAAAGATCACTGCAAACGGTATCCACAGACCAAGCTGCTGATTTATCGTCAGGCCCGCGAAGGCGTCTAAAAGGAAAAATCCCGGCACCGCGATCCCGACGGTCGCGGCGTAATTGATATAAATCGCGCCGACAAAATAGCCCTGCTCGCGCTCGAATTTTAAACCGCAGCCCGGGCAATTGTCGCGCATCTTAAAGGGTTTCGCGTACAACGATCCAGCGCCGCAGCGGGGACAGTTGAGGCGCAGACCATAATGGAGCATGCGTACGATTCGCCAGGGCACGTTAGTTAGGCCGGAGCCTCTTCAAGCGCGATTTTTTGGCGCGCAGGCTTGGCGGTCACCACACCGCCATTTAAGTACTCGCGTAGAAAACGGGCTGTGTGGGATCGATTGCCGTCCTTAATGATATCCACGGGCGACCCACAGGCAACCACTTCGCCGCCCTGCTCGCCGCCCTCTGGTCCGAGATCGATCACGTAGTCTGCATCTTTGACGATATCGAGATTATGCTCGATGGTGATCACCGTGTTGCCGATGTCGACGAGACGATGAAGAATGTGAATCAGCTTCTCCACGTCAACGAAATGCAAACCGGTGGTCGGTTCATCGAGCACGTAGAGGGTTTTGCCGCGCGATTCTTTTCCTAGTTCATAGGCGAGCTTGATACGTTGGGCCTCGCCCCCGGAGAGCGTATTGCTCGCTTGTCCGAGCATGATGTATCCCATCCCGATATCGTCGAGGATCTTGAGCGGACGGGCGATTTTCGGAAAAGCATGAAAAAACGGCACGGCTTCCTCGACGGTCATGCGGAAAACGTCGGCGATATTCTTATCGTTGTAGCGAATGCTCAACGTTTCTTCGTTGAAACGGTCGCCGACGCAGGCTTCGCAGTCGATGAATACGTCGGGTAGGAAGCTCATTTCCTTGCGAATCTTTCCTTGGCCCGCACATGGTTCGCAGCGACCGCCTTTGACGTTGAAGGAGAACCGGCTAGGCGTGTAACCGCGCAGTCTCGCTTCGGGCGCGAGCGCATAGAGCTTGCGAATTTCATCGAGAAGACCCACGTAGGAAGCCGGCACGGAGCGCGGCGTCTTGCCGATCGGTGTTTGATCGACCTCGACGACGCGCTCCAGCGATTTCCAGCCGGTGATTTCTTTGTGGCTGCCCGGTCTGCCGGCGAATTGCCCGAGGTCAAGCTTGAGCGCTTTGTAAAGTACTTCTCTTACCAATGTGCTCTTGCCGGAGCCGGAGATACCGGTGACACAGCTCCAGAAGCCGAGAGGAATCTTGACGTCGATATTTTTTAAATTATTCGCTTTCGCACCGCGAATGGTGAGCCAGTTGGTATTTTCCAAGTCGCGCCTGGGTCCGAGTCGTTTCTTGTCGGATCTCAAATAAGCGCCTGTGGGTGAATCGGGATTGTTTTTGATTTCGTTGGGCGTGCCGATGGAGACGACGCTGCCCCCGTGCAGGCCGGCGCCCGGTCCCAAGTCGACGATCAAATCCGCCGATTGAATGGTCGCCTCATCGTGCTCGACAACGAGAACGCTGTTGCCCAGCTCTTCGAGCCGGCGCAAAGTACGCAACAACATAGCGTTGTCGCGCGGATGAAGACCGATGGTCGGTTCGTCGAGAATGTAGCAAACGCCTCGCAGGTTCGAACCCAGCTGTGCTGCCAGCCGAATGCGCTGCGCTTCGCCACCGGACAGCGTATCGGCGCGGCGATCGAGGGTCAGATACGGCAAGCCGACTTCCGACAGGAAATTCAAGCGCTGTTGAATCTCCCGCAGAATCTTATCGGCCACCACTTGGTCGCGCACGGCGTTGCCATTTTCGGAACGCGATAAATCGAGCTTGGCAAAATAATTCCTGGCTTCGTCCACTGCGAGCGAAGTAACCTGCCAGATCGATTTGCCCTCGACTTTCACGGCCTGCGCCCTTTGGTTGAGGCGCCGCCCGCCACAGGCGGGGCAAGGCGTCTCGGTCATCAGTTCATCGAGCTCGCTGGTCGAATTCTCATCGGCAGCCTCGCAGAGCTCTCTAAGGTAGGGCACCAGTCCGACAAAAGCTCCGCGACCAGCGCCGCCATACAAAATTTCCTCCTGGACCTTCTTCGTCAGCTTGCCCAGCGGTTTATTGACGTCGATGCGGCGCTTGTCTCTTAATTCGAGCAACAGGCGCTCGAGCGCCCGCTCAAGCTCCGAGCCGTTTACCGATGATCCGGGAGAAATTCCGCCGATCGCATCTTTCAGCGACCGGTGCGGATCGGCGAAAATCAGATTGGGGTCGAAGTCCCAGGTGAAACCCATGCCGGCGCATTGACCGCAAGCGCCTTGCTGGCTATTGAAAGAAAAAAGCCGCGGATCGAGCGGCTCGTAGCCAATACCGCAGCCGAGACAGAAAAGTCGCTGATTGAAAATCTGCTCGCCGCGGTCGGAGATAAGGTGAATCACTCCATTGCCCAGACGAAGGCCCTGATCCACCATACCCTCGACTTCGCGCCCGCCGGCTTTGGCTTTGCCGATGACAATATCGATGTTGTGTTCCTTAAACCGTTCGAGGCCGTTCGCGAGCTCGGGGGCGCGTAGTTCCATCAGTTTGCCGTCGATGCGCGCGCGGCGGTAGCCCAAGCGCCGCGCGCCGGCGATGACTTCTTTGTGAAAGCCTTTCCGGCCGCGCACGATCGGACTCAAAACCATAACCTCTTTACCGCGATGGGAACGCGAGATGCGGTCAAGGATCTGACTGCGGCTGAGCGATTGAATTTGACGGCCGCACTGCACGCAATGCTGCTTGCCGACTTTCGAGTAGAGCAGGCGCAAGTAATGATAAATTTCCGTAACCGTGGCGACGGTGGATTTCTTGCCGCCCTGACTGAGTCGCTGCTCGATGGCGACCGTCGGCGGGATGCCCGCGACATAATCAACGTTGGGCCGAGCCATGACTTCGAGGAACTGGCGTGCGTAGGCGGACAGACTGTCGATGTAACGGCGCTGGCCTTCGGCGTAGATGATATCGAAAGCTAAAGAAGATTTTCCCGAGCCGCTTAAGCCGGTGAAGACCACGAAGCGGTCACGCGGGATGTTCAAGCTGATATTTTTTAGATTGTGTTCCTTCGCTCCGACGATGGCGATGGCATTCTGGTCCACAGCTAAGGGCGCGGCAGGCACTGTCCTCACATTTTCCAGGACAGGTGTGAACGGTGACGCGCTGGTTTTGAGATAGGGCCGTAAATAGACTCCGGTGTGCGAGCGTTCGACTCGCGTGATCTCTGCGGCTGTTCCCGCAGCCACGATTTCACCTCCAGCGTCGCCGCCCTCCGGACCGAGATCGATGATGTGATCGGCGCACTTCACCACTTCCATGTTGTGCTCGATGACGACTACAGAATGACCCTGATCGATCAGTTCGTTAAATGCCCAGAGCAGGCGCTCGATGTCGTGAAAGTGAAGGCCTGTGGTAGGCTCATCAAAGATAAAAAGGGTTCCGGCTTTTCTCGCTCTCGCCATATGCGCCGCTAGTTTTAGGCGCTGCGACTCGCCGCCCGAGAGTGTCGTCAGTGGCTGACCCAAGCGCACATATTCCAGCCCCACCGCGCGCAGCGGCGCAAGGCTGTTGCGGATTTCCGCCGTGTCTTTGAAGAATTCAAGCGCCTCGGCAACGGTGAGGTCCAACACCTGGCGGATATTTTTGCCGCGATAGCTGACTTCTAAAATCTCCTCGCGAAAACGGCTGCCATGGCATTCCGGGCAGGAAGTGTACACGTCCGAGAGAAATTGCATCTCGACTTTCTCGAAGCCTTCGCCGCGGCAGGTCTCGCAGCGGCCGCCTTCGACGTTGAAGGAAAATGTCGACGGTGTAAAACCGCGCAGACGGGATAGATCGGCGGCCGCGAAAAGGCGGCGAATGCCGTCGAACGCTTTCATGTACGTCGCCGGATTCGAACGTGGCGTGGTGCCAACCGGCGATTGATCGACCAGCACGACCTCGGAAATTTTGTCGACACCCTCGATGCTCGCGCAGTCAGTGACTTTGGCAGCGGGGGCTTCTTTGAGCTTTTTCAAGTTGCGGTAGATGACTTCGTCGACCAGGCTGGATTTTCCCGAACCCGACACGCCGGTGATGCAAACGAAGACGCCGAGCGGAATCTCGACGTCGAGGGTTTTCAGATTGTTAGCGTGGGCTCCTTTGATTTTGACGGCGCGCTGAGACAACGGCTTGCGGTTACGCGTCGGAAACGGAATTGACCTGCGCCGGCTCAGGTAGGCGGCGGTCAGCGATTGCTCGTCTTTGAGCAGCTCATCGTAAGTGCCGGCAAACATGACCTGACCACCTTGGTCGCCGGCCTTCGGGCCGAGATCGATGATGTGATCGCATTCCTTGATGATCTCCGGGTCATGCTCGACGACGACGACGGTGTTTTGGTTCGCCCGCAAACGCTGGAGGATCTCGACCAATCGACGGCTGTCGCGTGGATGAAGACCGATGGAAGGCTCGTCGAGCACGTAGAGCGTGTTGACGAGTGACGAACCGATGGCGGTGGTCAGATCGACACGCTCAAGCTCGCCGCCGGAAAGCGTGCGCGACTGGCGGTCAAGCGTGAGATATTCCAGACCGACGCCGACGAGATAACCCAGTCGGCGACGAATCTCATTGAGGATTAAACTAGACACCTGATCGAGGGCGCCGGCGGGCCTGAGCTTATCGAAAAAGCTGTGCGCTTCGCCGACGCTCATGGCGTTCACTCGAGCGATGTCTTGGCCGTCGATGCGGTAGTTGAGCGCGTCGGGCTTTAGCCGTGATCCCTGACACTCCGGACAGATCAGGTAGGCCCGGTAACGCGCCAGCAGGACGCGCACGTGCATGCGGTAGCTGCGACGCTCGAGACGGCGGAACCAGCCGCGGATGCCTTTGTATTCGCCGTCGCCGTCGATGACTAGCTGTCTTTGTTTGTCGGTCAGTTCGCGCCAGGACTTTTTCGTCGGTATTTTTTTGCGCTCGCAGAAATCGAGTAATCGGCGCGTCCGGCGGGCCCGGTTAATCCACGGCTTGATGGCGCCGTCCATGAGCGACTTGCCGGGGTCGGGAATGACCAGATCGAGATCGATGTCGATCACTCGGCCAAAGCCACGGCAGGTCTCGCAGGCGCCGAGCGGACTGTTGAACGAAAACAGATTGGGCACGGGATCGCGATAAGAAATGTTGCAGTGCGGACAATGTAAACGATTACTGAATGGCTCGCACCGCCAATCATTCTGCGGCAAAAACAGATTCAGCCGCCCTTTGCCGTAATGAAAGGCTTGTTCCAGAGAATCTGAGATGCGTTTTTTGTTTTCCGGCCGGAATGCAAAACGGTCGACGACTATTTGCAACGCATCATCGCCGCCGGGTGATTCCTCGAGCTCGTCAAGCTCGCGAATCGACCGCTCGATGAGCAAGCGGTGAAAACCGGCTTGGCGCAGCCCATTACGCACATCATCCCAAGCAACCGAGGAGGGCGCCAAGGGGAAGGTCAAAACGGCCGCGGTCCCTTCAGAGAGCGCGCTGAGTTTAGAAAAAACCGACTGCGTGGTATCGCGCTCCACGACACGATCGCAGCCGCGACAGTGAAGCACCGCGATTTTGGAAAAGAGCAGCTTAAAATGATCGTGCAACTCCGTCATCGTGCCGACAGTGGAGCGTGAAGTTCGTACTGGCCGGCTCTGATCGATGGCGATCGTGGGCGGGATGCCTTCGATACTCTCCACGTCAGGCTTATCCATGCGATCGAGGAACTGCCGGGCATAGGCGGAAAAACTCTCAACGTAGCGGCGCTGCCCTTCGGCGTACAAAATGTCAAACGCGATCGTCGATTTTCCCGAACCGCTGACGCCGGTAATCACGGTAAGCGCATTGAGAGGGATCTGAAGATCGAGATTTTTGAGATTGTTTTGTTTAGCGCCGCGGATATGAATGAATTTACCGTTCATGGTCACGTTCGTTAACGCGGTGTCGAGCCGTGCTGCGGCGGGATTTGAGTTGGTCGGACGGCGATTCATTGCAAGTGATATTTCTCGACGAGAATGCGGCGAAAGCGCGAGCCGTAAATCAAATCGAAAGTCTCCTCTTTATCGGGAAAGAGCTCCAGCGCGGTGCGCTTCGCGTGATTCACGACGTCCCGCGCTTCGTCCAAAGTGAGATCGACCCGCCACAAGAGCGCTGCAGCAAGATCCATCGCCCGGCAGAGCCGGCGCAACTTTCGCTCTTCGGCCATCAACGCTTCCTTATCTGCTGCCATCGGACAGTTTTCCTTTATGGCGCCTGTGGGCGGATGCTTTTCCTAGCGTGCCAACCTATTACGTTTAGCACACGGCACGATTGATGCAAGATTTCGGCGGCTTTAACGCGCGCCGGCACTTTGATAATTTGATCCGGTGCGCATTAGCGAGATTTTCTATTCCATTCAGGGCGAGGGCCGCCTTTGCGGTATCCCGTCGGTATTCATTAGGACTTCCGGTTGCAATCTCCGCTGCGTATGGTGCGACACGCCCTACACTTCGTGGCGGCCGGAAGGAAAGTCATGGAGCATCTCCAAGATCGTCAGCGAGGTCAAGAAATACCCGAGCCGTTACATCGTCATCACCGGTGGCGAGCCCCTCTTGGCGCCGGAAATCGGCGCGCTTACCGGTGAGCTTAAGCGCGACGGCGCCCATATTACGATCGAAACAGCGGCAACGATTTTTAAGCCGCTTGCCGGTGATTTGATTTCGCTGAGTCCGAAACTGGCGAATTCGACGCCGTGGAAAAGGGAGAATGGCAAGTTCGCTCAATTGCACGAGAAGCAACGGCTGAATTTTACCGTCATTCAAAAATATCTCGACAGCTACGACTACCAAATCAAATTCGTAGTGGAACGTAAAGCAGACTTTGACGAAATTCGTCACGTGCTGGACAATCTCAAAAACGTTGACCCGGCTCGCGTCTTGGTCATGGCGCAGGGCACGAAAAAAAAGCAGTTAAGCGAGAAGGCGAAGTGGATTGTCGAGCTCTGCAAGGAAAATGGTTACGGTTTTACGCCCCGTTTGCACATTGAACTCTATGGCAACCGGCGCGGCACCTGAGTTCATGAAGATTCCCGGGCTCCTGCCCGAAACAGTGATGTAGCTGTTCGCCAACTAAACTGCATTCAACAAAGATTCTGCTTTCCTTCGGAGTGACTGCGGCAGAGACAAAATTTTCTTGCAAAGGATTGGTGGGCGATCGTAAAATCCGCGCGAAGTAGCGCCGGCGGTCAGCATTGTTAACCCCAGATGTGAGTGATAACTAACCAACTTATCTTATTCATCCGTAAGGAGCTACCAGTATGGCGGTTAATATTAAGTTGACCAAGCGCTGGCGGTTTGTAAGAGCGTGCTGTCGAAGCCTTCTGGCGAGCGTCATGGAATCACAGGGTTTTGGCATGCATCTCTACGCCGAGTGCGAGATCAACACTTCATTCGCCTCGCGGATATGCCCCACCGACGCTTTGTTCTCGAAGCCGAGATAGACCCGGCAGCCACTCACGTGATGGTCCCGGACCGGATGGAAGAATATATCGATCACGAACTTTTGAAACGCTCACTAAACCTCGACGGGCTGTCGCCGGATGAGGTCCATAAGGCCCGGGACAAGCTACGTCAGCTCCTGCGGCCCTGCGACCGTATCGTCATTGCCTTTCGGAATGCGCACGTGCTCGGTGGTGAAATCGAACATCGTGGTAAGAATCCAGTCTGGTACACAGAAGACTGACCGTCAGCGGACCCAAACAACGATGTAATGAGTGATCCAACTGAGTTCATTGGAGTAACCCAAATCGAAACAAATCCGGACAATATAACGGTGACATCTTCTGACGCTGAACGGGGTCGTAAGGCGGCACAGGATCTGTGGCAACTGGGGCTGGACGCAATTGCGATCGATGATCCATTGACGCCCGACTTTGCACAGGCTGCGCTCGCCGAACTCAACCAGCTTCAGAAGGGGACGCCGGGTGTTCTACGGGAAGTGCTCGATGGCGCGCAGATGAGCGCCGAGCAGCTCAACGTCGAGCCGTTCCACGGTGTCATCGAGATTGTTCAGAACGCGGACGA
>VBKY01000065.1 GCA_005879255.1 Deltaproteobacteria bacterium | reverse complement strand
AATGCCTGCACTACTGCTTCGGACAGGCAATCGGCCCCGACTGGCTATGCCCGCCGGTGGCCCACGGGAAAACGCTTGGAAGCATGCGTTGCATAAAATTGAAAAACTCAGGCTTTGAAATAATCACTTTTCACGCCGGATTTAGGTTGAATTCTTGTTGTATTTGCTAACGCGTCAGTGCTCTGACCTTTACTGCCGAGTGCAAAAACCCCTGCAACTACACCAACGCCACCAGACGTTGCAGTTTCTTCATTTGCTGTTACCGCAATGTCGAATGGAACCTTGTAACAGGGTTGTCCGCCCAATCCTTCGGGCTGACCGACAGAACTAGCGTCGGTCGTTGATCTCATTAGAGGCGATATTATTGCACCGGTCCCTTTTGCTTCTTCTTGGGCTCTCTTTACGCCCTTTACAATTTGGGAAAGGCTGTCCGCTACGAAGTCCTCTAGTTTTATTGCCATGGTAATCTTCCTGAATAGTCTCTGAACATTTACTGTCTCGGCCGCCTTAGGCTGATCCAGCTAGCAAATGATCGATGTGATTTTGTTGTCATTCGGACGGCTTGTCAAGGAATGTATTGTTGGGATGCTTTTGTAACTCTGGCCTTTGCTTGCAGGTAAATCGGTCTATGCCTGGAATTCAAATTCTCCGTCATCCCACCACGTCGTCCGGTCGATGGGGATGCGCTGCAAGATTTCACGGAGGACATGATCTTCCACTTGATCTCTGCCATTGCTTCATCCGAACACTTCACCTCTGCCTCACCGCAACCCAAATATTTCCTTCCACATCTTTTCATACTTGGGATAATCCTTTACGTCATTCTCGCCGACCGGATAGACCTTCGCCGGCCGAGTTTTTTCCACCGGCTCGACTTTAGGGTGCGCCGGCAATCTGCCGCCTTGGGCGTACACCTTCTGCCCTTCCTCGCTGGCCACCCAGCGCGCGAACAGCATTGCCGTATTCGGATGCGGCGCATTTTTCAGGATCGCGGTCGCATCGATGTCGCCGGTGCCTTCAGTCAGCATGTAGTCGACCGGTGCGCCTTTGCGCTTGCGAATCGGATAATGGTGCGCGTAGCACGTCACGCAGGCAGCGGCTTGTCCAGCGACCAAGAGCTCGGCGAGCTGGGAATGGCCCTTGTGAAATTCAGGGTTGTTGGCCGCGATCCGCTTGAGCAACGCGACGGCCTTCTCATCGCTCTTGTACTTGTACCGCGCCAGCCCGATGAGGAGCTGAAAATCACGCGGCTCGGCGATGAGCCGGCTCTTCCAACGCGCATCGGCGAAGTCCTCGAACTGTTTCGGTTCTTCTTCCTTCTTCACCTTAGCCGTGTTCCACGCCGGCACGATGTAAATCAGATCGCTGGCGACCCAGCTCGGTTCCTTTAAGCTCTTGAGGATAGGCCGCCGCTTCCGGATAAAGTTTTTCGAGGAAAAGACCCTGGTCCTTGACGTGAACTAGGCCGTCGAGAAGAGTTTGAAAAATATCGGCGATTACCTTACCGCCGCGTGATTCAGCGATAACCCGGGCCGCCAGCTGATCAGCCGTGGCGTCGACATGGTTCACTTTGATCCCAGGAAAACGCTTTTCGAACGCGGGAAGAATGGTTTCCGCGTTGATCTGCGCCAGCGTCCCGTAGAAATTCAGCGTGCCGCCTTCGGTCAACGCTTTCTTGTAAACTTCGTCGATGGTCTGAGCCTGACCGCGGCCAACTCCGCAAAGGATCAGAGCCAAGATCATCAGTAGCTTTCTTGCCCTCATAAGATTCCTCCCTGCTGAGTTTCGTTGTGTCTCTGTGGTGAAACAGGATTTCCAGATCTCATCGCGGATCCCCCAAAGGACGGATCAGCTACAACTTTTAAGGCTGAGGCGCGGAGGTCGCGGAGACGAGCGAGAGAGGACGTATACTTTAACAACTCTCGGCGAACTGTGCCTCAGCGGTGAAATGATCTTATCGCTTTTTCTATTTCCCCGGATAGCGCTTCGCCATCTCGTTGAAGAAACCTTCCTTCTCCAGCTCCTGCAAGAAGCTCATATCGACAAATTGCTCCGGCTTCGCTGTCTTTGCCTGCGGCATCGTCGGCGCCAGACGGTCCAAAAGAAACTGCAGACCTTTGAGCGTCGGGTAGGGCTTCTTAGGCGTCGTGTTGACATAGGCCTGATACGAAGTCTCCAGCACATCGGCGTCGTTGGTGCGCATGTATTTGCCGAAGATTTTCTGCGTGGCCTGCTTGTTGTTGAAGATGAAATTGATGCCTTCGATGTAGCCTTTCAGCCCTGACTTGACGACATCTCGATTGCTTTTAATATAGCTCCGCGTCGTCGCCATGCCATTGCCCTGCACTTCTACCTTCAGATCGGGAATCTTGACGAGCTCGATCAAGCCCATGCGCTTGGCAATAGGTATTGTCGACGAGTTGAAGATCGCCGCGTCGATCTTTCCCGCGGACATGGCGGCGACACGTTCCGCATCGGGGCCGCCGGGCACGAGGATAATGTCTTTATCCGGATCGAGGTTGAGATGCTGCGCCACGATGATCGCGGCAAAATGAGTGGCGGCGCCGTAGCCGCTGATGCCGAGCCTCTTTCCTTTCAACTGTTCCAGCCGTGTAATGCCCGGACGGGCAAAAACAGTCGAGTCGTAATAGATCTCCACTCCGGCGATCAGCGTTAGATCAAACCCCGCCAGGCCGGCTTGAACCACCTGACCGATGCTCATTAAAGGCGGATCGCCGCTGGCCAATGCCTGAATTGCGAGTTGCCCGCCGCGCAAAAAGATCGGCTCGACATCGAGGCCGTATTTTTTAAAGAGTCCTTCGTCTTTCGCCACCCAGATATGGCCTTGGCGAAAACCGAGCGACGGATAGCCGAAGCGGACCTTCTTTAACTCTTGGGCGGCGACTCCGTCGGCGAAAATCCATGCGAGTAGAAAACCGAAATAGAAAAATGATCTATTGACGTGCGAGTTTTTCCACATGAGCCGGCTCCCTCATGGCGCGATCAGTCGCAAATGAACAACCCGGCAGCAAGCTGCGCGGTATCAAGAGGTCCTCGGATCACTTTTCTCCAAGCCGCACCCCCGAACGTTTTAATCGCGGGTCCAGCTCCGGAACTCGCCTGGATTCCCGCTAAAAGCATGCGGGAATGACGGGACTCTGAGAATGCTATCAACGACGACTGTGCAGCAAGCTGCGGGAAACTAACCGCAGCGATTAAAAAACGGCCTCGTTTTTCCTTCCCATTACCTGCCGAAAATCTCCCGGAACTCTTTGATGGCCGCGTTGTACTCTTCCACAGACTCCCTCAGCGCAATCGCGAGCTTGAGCTTGGACTGATCCATTTTCGGTGAGAGAGGTTCGACGTCAGAGCGCGCTGGAATGCGCCGAAGCGCGCGCAGCCGCTGCTGGGCAGGTTTGGACAGAAGAAAATCGATAAAGAGTCTCGCCGCATTCGGATGAGGCGGCTTCACACTCAAGCCCGCTCCGCTCAATGTTGCCACCACCGGGTTGACGGTATTCGCCCATTCGACTGGTGCTCCCCGTTGCTTCATCTCTTCGATGCGATGCGCGTAGATGACGCCGAGAGGGAATTCCCCCGCCGCCATCAGCTGCGCGATCAAGGTATGTCCCTTGCGCCATTGTATGTCTCGCTTCGCCAGAGCTCTCATGTATTTTTGCGTTCTCTCTTTGCCCCAAAACTTCGCCAGCGCGCCGTACCAAACGTAGTCCTCTTCTTCAAGCGCAATCTTTCCTTTCCATTTCGCGTCCAGTAAATCCTCCCACTGCTTTGGGGCATCCTTCTCGGCAACGAGCTTAGGATTATAGCCGATGGCCCGGTAGTTTACGTAGACAGCGGTCCAGTAGCCGTTGGGATTTACAAAGTCCGGGATGAAGTTCTTCGCTTCGGGCGACTTGTAAGGGGCGAGCAATTTGGCGTCCATCAACACGTCGAATTCACCGACCATAACGACGTCGAAGTTCCACTTGTTCGCGCGAGTCTCGGTGACGATGCGATTTAGAATCACCTCGCCGCTGGCGCGAAAGATTTCGCCTTTGATGAACGGATTTTGCTTTTCAAAATCGTCCAGCAGCGGCTTCGACTCGGTCACGTTGGTCGACGTGTACCAAAGGAGTTTTCCTTCCTTTTTCGCCGCCTCGATCAGTTTGGTTCGCTCGTCGGTTTGGCCCCACGCCGATTGCCCGCCGAGAGAAAAGAGAATGGTCCACAAGCCAACGCAGACCAGTCTTGCAAAAACTGAGCTCATTACGCTTATCTCCGCACTCTTATTAGTTCGTTAAACAGGCGAACAAAGTTGAATGAGTATAGGAAACGATTGCGGGAAGTCAATTAGGGAGTCAATTCGGAGATTTACCGCGGAGGCGCTGAGGACGCTGAGGGAGAAATAGGGGCGACCGGCCGGTCGCCCCTACTCTGAGTACTCTGTGCCTCTGCGGTGAAGTCGACTTCGCGTCTGAAACTCGTGCCTTCTTAATAAAAATCTTTTCTACAGCAGATAACCGCGTTCGCGCCAGAAGCCCTCAGCGGCCGGATGGAGCGGCACTTCAAGGTGGCCTTCGGGCGTATCGCGGACCATTTGCGCGAGCGGCAGCGACGCATCCTTCGCCCATGGAACTCGATCTTTGCTCGCTTCCAGAGCGCGGCAAAAATCAATGACCAAGTCATCGGATGTATTCTCGCGAGTGTAGATCGGCCAGCCGCTGAAGTCGAGCGTTGGAATATCAGCGGCGAGTTTGGAAAAATATTTCTGTTCGATCAGACCTCGGCGCAAACCGACTGCTTCCAGTCGCCGCAAAATCGTCTCGTCCAACGAGAGAAAGCGCATGCCCAGCTCGAGTGCCATGTTGCCCCATGCGCTCGCGCCTTCATCGAAGATGGCATCGATCTCGCCGTGCTCGATCGCGCCGATGCGGTTCGCGCCATACGGCATGCCGCTGTCGTAGCGCACTTCGCCGCCCCAGGAGCGGACATCGTCGAGCGAGAACCCGGCAGCCGCAAGCACATGGTCAATAATGACATGGAGGGAGTGGTCCGGCTGGCCGCGCAGCGAAACTCTCAACGGGAACTTTCGCGCGCGGATATCGCTGAAGGTTGTCAGCCCGGTTGTCTGTTTAACCGCAAACACCATCTGGTCCAAAGCCGGTAGCACCGCGATCGCGCGTAGTGGAATGGGGTCGTTGAATGGCGCGCTGCCCAAGGCCGCAAGCTTGAGGATCATCGATGGATTGATCATCGCAAACTGCACTTTGCCGGCGGCGACTTGGTGAATCGTCGCCGGGCTGTCACTCGCAAAAAGCGTCACCGGCCATTCATCGGCGCCCTGTTCGCGCAGGCTCACGCGAGCCTGAAGGTAGGGAAAATCCTTTTGACTGACCAATTGGGAAGCCACTTCGAGCATCAAGCGCGAGCGCGTCGTGTGCGGGTGCGTGCGCATCCGCGTCGGCTTGAGCAATGTTTTTTTCTCGTTCATATTTCGTCCGCCAGATATCAATTGGCTAGCAGGGTGACGGTTAGTTCAATTTTTTTCAGGTAGGGGTAGGCCCCTGTGTCTGCCCTTCCGGATGGGCGACCACGGGGGGTCGCCCCTACAATCGTTGCAGGACCTAAATACGACTTGTTCTACTATGCAGACCGCTCCCTACGACTTCGTCTTTAATTCCCGATACACTTCGCGCGCCAGGCTGAAATCCGCGACGCGAGATATTGGCACCGACTGCTTGGCATTAGAAACCTTCAAGCTTTCCTCGATGCCCGCCTGCAGTGCCTGGTCCGATGCGATGCCGCTGTCTGTCCAGGTTTTTATCATCATCTCGAAAGCTTTGTCGGCAATTTCTCTTTCGAGCTTCCATTTCGACATAATCAGCGCAATGGAGTCCTGACGCTGCGCGCGCGCATGGGCCATGCCTCTAAACGCCACGGCAATCATTTTTTTGATCTGATCGGGCCGCTGTTGCAGCCAGCGTTCCGAAACGCCGAAACCACCGTTGATGCTTTCCAGCGTGTCGCCCATGAATGCCAATCTTCGCAGCCCCAAACGCTCGGCATGAATGTCCGCGGGAAGTGTCAGCGTTGTCGCGTCCACCGCCCCCGCTCTGAGCGCTTGGAGTCTGTCCGGTGTATTGCCGATGACGCGCAGAGTCATTTCTTTGTCGGCATCGATGCCGGCGTCCTTGAGGAAGCGCCTCGATAAGAAGGATTCTCCCGATGTGAGGGTGGCCACGCCCAGGACTTTTCCTTTGAGCTCTTTGATGGAACGAATGTCGGGACGCGACATCAGGGAAAACAGCGGCCGATCGTTATAAACCATCAAAGATCACATACTGGATGTCACCCGAGACCAGGGCTGTAACCGCAATCGTTGGCGGAATATTGATGAGCTCGGCGTCGAAACCGGCTTGCTCGAAGAACCGGTTTTCTTTGGCAACGATGAGTGGAAAAGGAATCAGTCCGCCGACGGAGTAGCCGATGCGCACCCGTTCGAGGTCGCGGGTCGCGGCGCGCGCGAGTTGAGCGGTGGGGAATAAGACGAAAAGAATTAATAAGACCGATAATAATGCACTCGGTCGGATTGCGACGTCCTTGGTGTTCATTCACGGCCAGCGATTGCGATTCTGCGGGCGCTTGGCCCAGTAGTCTTCAAAGGCTTTTGGCCCGGCTCGTTCGTAGACGCGCCTGTGCGTCGCTTGGTCGGCTTCATGCGGCACCACGCGCTCGGAATACTGCAAGTGCGTTACGCGTCCTTCGCCCGCCGCCTTTTCGGCTGCCAACAAGTCGTCTAAAAACTGGCGCAGCTCGCTATGGTTGGCCATGTTGCTGCGAAAGATGAGCCGGCCATCTTTGTGGATGACGAAAAGAGCGTTGGGCCAAACCCCGTAGGCGCGATGAATTCTGCCATCGAGTTGATCGACAAGGATTGGGAATTGAATATTTTCCAACCGCTTCAAGTCGCGCGCGTAAGCGAGCTTTTGTTCGAATGAGCTATGCGCAGGGTAATTTTCCGCCGGGTGCGATTCACGCGTGTAGAGTAGAAAAAAAGAAACCCCTTTGCCTTCGAATTCAGTTTGTAATTGATTGAATGCCGGCACTTCAAAGGCGCACATCGGGCTGGTCACCGCGCCGGTCATCATCACGACATGCCGCTTGCCGCGGAAGTCGCTCGAACGAATGACCGCGCCGTCCAAGGTCGAAGCCTCGAACTCGGGGGCGGCGACGCCGACTTTCGCCGCCATAGTCTCGCCCGGATTAGTTGGCGTCGACGCGGCGGCGGTAAATTCTTCCGAATTGTACGTGCGTTCTTCGTCGGTCACTAGCCGCTCAGTATCTAAGAGCTTCCTCTCTAATGTCATGCTGAGCGAAGCGAAGCATCTCGCAGTCCAGCATGTTAGAAGTCGAGATCCAATTCAGCATCAAGCGTTTTAAGATCGGCAATTTCAGCGCTCACGGGCTGCTCCTCTTGGGATGCGCAATGATTTTCAAATTGGCTGCCATTCGTCGTTCGATTAACGACGCATCGATGTAGGGGCAGACCCCCGTGTCTGCCCAGTCGGATGGGCGACCCCGGGGGGATCGCCCTACGAAATCCGGCGGAACGCGACACATTTTATTTATCCGCCAGATGAAAATATTTCACTGCATTCCCGACAGTCATTTTCCACAGCTCTTCTTCCGACACTCCGGCGAAATTTTCCGCGATAACTTTTCGTGAATTCGGCCAATCTGATTCGAGATGTGGAAAATCGCTCGCCCACATGACCTTATCGACACCCATCTCTTGGCGCGCGATGCGCACTCCGACCGGATTGCGATTGAAGCCCCAGTAGCAGTGTTCGCGGGCATATTCGCTCGGCATGCGGCTGAGCCGCGGCAGTCCTAAGACGCGCTCGGCCCAATACTGTTGGCGGCCATATTCATTGTCCATCTGGTCCATCCAGTTGGGCAACCAGCCGATTTGCACTTCGGCGACGTAAATTTTCAGCTTGGGAAATCGTTCGAAGGCGCCCCCCCAGATCATCTGCACGACTTGTTTGCTGCCGCGGAAGCCATACTTGTTAAAGCGTTCGATGACGTCGGGCACATGATGCTCCGGGTCGGTCTGGCGCGCGTACTTGAAAGACGGTCCGGCTACCGCGGGTTGGCCGCGGCC
>VBKY01000717.1 GCA_005879255.1 Deltaproteobacteria bacterium | reverse complement strand
GAATAATTCACCTCGGCACTTTCGTTCCTTATTCACGAAGCCATAACCATCTTCGTTCCGCCAATCAAGCAAAAATCAAGCGAAGGCGCTCTCGATCGTCACGGCGGGAGCGCTTTCGTGAGCTGCCGGCTCGGTAGGTTCGCGCGCACAGAGGTTAGTTTTACGTGGAATTCGGGATATCCAAAAGTTGCATCAGCGCGCTGACATCATCGCTGCTTTCAACTCGCCATCCGCACGCGCTCGATACCGATGACGGGCTCGGCGAGCGCGACAAATTTCTCTTCGATGTGACGGTCCTGCATCGGATTGTCCGGATGCCCTAACGGGTTCACTACTTCGACGGAATATCGTGTTCCATCGGTCGCTGTCGCGACGACTCGGAGTAAAGTCTTCGCCGGCAACAAAGCTTCGATGGCGTCGTCGGGAATCACTTTAATCTTTTCCATCAGTGGCCGCAGCGACGAATCGCGTACGGCCTCATCGCTGAATGAAGATACCCGAATCGGTCCGTCGACGAGTGCTCGGGCAAAAATGTAAGGGAGACTGTGGTCCGCTGTCTCGCGTGTCTTGGGATCCCATTTCTCCGGCTCGCTGCCGATCTCGAACCAGGTAAACTTCGAAGTGAAAATTTCAATTGCTTTTAGATCTCCGGGGTCCGCCTTTGCGCGAAGCTCCAATGCGGCCCATACCGCCGGCTGTCCGTTGGTTTCGATCGGCCAGTATTTGAGCTGCACTCGCGGTGTCAAGCACGCACCACGATCGTTAGGAAACGGCGCCAAGTCGAATGGGCCGGTTACTTTTTCCCAAAGCCCGTTGCGCCCCTCGAAAGCGTTGCCGGGTCCGATCATGCCTTCCGCCGCGAGCAAAGCAGCGAACAAGCCGTTGCGCGTTGCATAAGCCGTAGCGACATTTTTCCACGGTGTGAGCTCACCCGAGCGCGTGACGCGGAGCGGCAAATTGGCGGCAGCCGCGATACCCACGGCATGCGCGGTTGCTTCACTGGCAAGCTTCAACAGGTTGCAGACCCCAGCTGCCGTTGCGATGCCGACGGCGTAACCCTGGTCCCATCCATGACGGCTCAACTTGGTCGCATCGCTCAAGCGGGCAAACACTTCATAGATGACGATCATGCTGGCAATGAAACGTTTTCCATCCACTTTCGTGGCGCCCGCTAGGGCGAGCAGCGCGCCGAGACAATCACTCGGGTGTCCGCCTGGATAGCGGTCGTTGAAATCGAGATTGCGAATCATCGTCGTATTGATAAAGGCCGCGCTTTCCGCCGGCAAGCGATCGCCGAAACAGAGTAGGCGCCCAGGGTACTTACCTGGCGCCTCACCGCTCGCTAATCTCCTGCCGATTGCCGCCGGCTCACAGTCATAGGCCCCGAGTGCACAGCCCAATGAATCCACCAGACGCTGCGTGGCCGAGTGCACCGCCTCTTCCGTTAAGTCACCGAACGACGTAGCAGCAGCGTACTCGGCTATTTGAGCGGTGATGGTGTCCATTTTTTTCCCTCGCTTCACTTTGAAAGTTTAGCGTGAGGCCTACACTGAGCGGTTTCTTACAACGGCGACCCCCATAACTACAACGGCAAAATCCGTGGGTGCTGGTCAGTCGATAACGAGGCAGGAGCGAAAGGTTCAACGGCAGGGTAATTATAACGGCGGCGCCTTCACCACCACGGTTGAATCGATATCCGCGATGACGGGCCGGCCGCATTTCGCCATTGTGATCTCGATTTCTTCTCGCAAAATGTTTAAAACGCGAACGACTCCGTTTTCCCCGTCGAAGGCCAGGCCCCAAAAGAGCGGGCGGCCGATGAAAACGGCTTTCGCACCCAGCGCAATCGCCTTAACGACATCCGCGCCGCGCCGGATGCCACCATCGAGATAGATCTCCAACTTTCCTTTCGCGGCGGCGACGGCCTCGGAAAGCACTTCGATCGTCGCCAAGGTATTGTCCAAATGCCTGCCGCCGTGATTGGAAACAATAACCCCATCTGCGCCGGTTTGCGCGCATAATTCTACGTCCTCGCCGGTCATGACCCCTTTGGCGACCACAGGCAGATCGCTGCACGACTTGATCCATTCTAAATCTTTCCAGGTGGCGGCAGGATCGGAACCCTCGCCTGCTCGCCCGGCCGGTTTCGGCGTATCGGCTCTTGCATCCGGGTAATTGACGCCGCGATGTCTTTGATAGTTGTTGCGAAGATTGCGCTCGCGTTTGGGCGGCCATTGCGAATCCAGCGTAACGCAAACGGCTTTGTAGCCCGCTTCTTTCGCCCGCTTGATCCAGCTTTTGGTCAGTTCTTTGTCCCGAAACGGATACAACTGAACCCAGAGATGGCCATTCGCAGCCTTGGCTAAGTCTTCAAACGATGTATTGGAATTGGCGCTTACGGCGAGAATAGTACCGCACGCCGCCGCGGCGCGATAGGTGGCCACTTCTCCTTCGGGATGTGCGCGCTTATGACCTCCACACGGAGCGATCAATACCGGCAATTTCACCTTGGTGCCGAGCACGGTAGTGGAAAGATCGAGCGCGCTTACGTCGCGCAAGACACGCGGCCGAAAGGCCCAGGAGGCAAATGCGCGGCGATTTCGATCGACGCTGAGCTCGTCCGTGGCGCCGCCGGCGATATAGTCATACTCCGCTTTGGACAGGCGTTCCTTCGCAAGCTGTTCGAAGTCAAATAGGTTGATGAGTTGTGGGGTCGTGGTCACACCATCCTCCGCGAAAAAATATCAGGATGACAAAAGCCACTCGTGTAAGTGTCCGTTACCAGTTGCCTCTTGCGGTATCCTGCCGGTGATCGGCCTTCGTCATAAAGATCGGGGTGCGGTAAAAACCGTACTAGCGACTTCATATCGCTTATTTGTTAAAGCGTCCAGATATTTGGCCAGGAACAGTGGCCTTCCACGGACAGACGGATGGACCTGCGGGTCTGCTATGGCCACGGTGGGCAAAAAACGCCGGCCGGGATTTTCCCGACCGGCGTTAAGATCTGAACCGGGGTCAGAAAGCCTTCACCAGCATCTAATAAAGCGGCGCCGGCTTCACCGCTGGTTTGGGGGCAGGCTTCGGCGCCGGTTTCGCGGCAGGCTTTACCGCAGCCGGCTCGAGCGCCTGCGAAGCCGGCGTCGTCCCGCCCTGTACGCCCATTGTTCCTCCGGTTCCCAAGCCGCCCTTAACTTCCTGAGCCTTATAATTTCGCACTGCGGTCACTAGTCGGTTATAGGCATCGGCAAATGCCCCCGCGAGCACTTTGCCCTCGGGCGTGTTGGTGTATCCGCCGAGACTTCCCCCGCCACCTGATCCGAAGACGCCGCTCCACGCGGAAAAGTCGGTATTCGATGCCGCTCCTTCGGCGGCGGCCAATTGCACACCCGAGCGATTATCAACCAGTGTCAGTGTCGTCGAAGCCTCACTCGTTCTGATACCTCCGGCTAGAGAACTCAGTACCCCCATGTAGGGAACCACACTTAATGCAGTGTTAACGCCCTTAGTGTCTTTCTGACTGAACGTGATCATCGGATTCATTGAGTAATCCG
>VBKY01000715.1:547-3214 GCA_005879255.1 Deltaproteobacteria bacterium | reverse complement strand
ATGACGCCGGTCATAGTCCGGATCAGAGATCGCGTCCTCCATGCGTACGGCCGATCGGGTTAAGACTGCTCTCCCCGAGACCTGAGAAGCGTTCGGGGGCATTGGATACGCGCTCCGCAGCAGTTCCAGGATCTCCGGCTTGGAGCTGCTGCTCGCGACGAAATGCAGCAGCGTGCCGTCGAACCGGAACGCGTTCGCAAAGAGGCCGTCGCAGAGCGTGACGGCATTTCGGACTATCGTTTCGAAGACCGGCTGCACATCAGTGGGCGAGTTCGAGATCACGCGCAGGATCTCGCTCGTCGCCGTCTGATGCGCCAGAGCCTCTGTGAGATCGCGGTTGCGATCCTGCAATTCGTTGAACAACCGAACGTTCTCAATCGCAATTACGGCTTGGTCCGCGAAGGTCTTAAGTAGGGATATCTGCTTATCGCTAAACGGGCGAACTTCCGTCCGGCGAATCAGAACTGTCCCAATCGGAACGTCGTCGCGCATCAGCGGCACGACCAGTACGGTTCGATTATCTTCCTGTTCAGTGAAAGACTGAGTCCGGGGAAACTCGGTCGCAACAACCGCCAGCAGATCCTCAATATGGATCAGCTGGCGCTCGACAAGCGCCCGACCAGCCACTGAATCTCGGTCAATCGGTAGTTCCGACGCCGCAAAAACCGGGATCGGGCCGTGGTGTGCAGCTAGTCGGAGTACATTCCCTTCGGCAAGTCGAATCGAAGCGTCATTCGCGTTGCACACACGTGCAGCGCTCTCCGCGATCGTATCCAGCACCGGCTGGATATCCGTCGGCGAGCTGGCGATGACGCCTAGGATTTCACTCGTGGCGGTTTGTTGCTCCAACGCCTCGGTCAGTTCTTGAAACAGACGGACGTTCTCGATGGCAATCACGGCCTGATCGGCGAAGGTTTTGACCAGCTCGATTTGCCGGTCGGTAAACGGCTCGACGAAATCGCGCCAAATAATGATGCCTCCGATTGGCGTTCCCTCTCGCAAAAGAGGTGTAGCCAACACCGTTCGTGCTCCGGTTTGCCGCGCCAAAGATGTGTGTGCACCGGTTTCCAATTGAACGTCAAGAATATGAATGGGGCTGCGCTCGACCAACGCCCGGGCAATCGGCGTGTCCGGGCTCGCTGGTAGCGGGTTAGCGCGGAGGAAGCTGACTCTGTCGCCGGTTTCGCCGTAATGGGCGACCACCCGGTAAAATTCGCCGTCGACTTGACGAACGTGTCCCTTGGTTGCGCCGGAAAGCTTTACGGCATTCGCCAGAAGCGTATCTAACACCGGCTGGATCTCAGTCGGCGAGGATGCGATCACGCGAAGCACCTCGCCAGTCGCCGTCTGCTGCTCCAATGCCTCGGTGAGATCGCGGTTGCGTTCTTGTAATTCCTTGAACAAGCGCACGTTCTCGATGGCGGTAACGGCCTGGTCGGCGAAAGTTTTGAGCAGCGCGATTTGTTTATCCGTGAAAGGTCGAACTTCACGTCGCCACAGGCCCATCGCGCCAACAGGCGTACTCTCCCGCAGCAGCGGCACCGCCAGTACCGTGCGAAACGTCATCTGACCGGCCCTGACCTGGTACTCCGGATCGCGCCGGATGTCGTGGATGTGGGCGATCCGTCGATCAAGGATCGCGCGGCCCACAGCGATATCCCGGTCGGGGGGCCGTGGGAACCTGCTGCGGGATTCTTGAACCTCCGGCTCGGTCATGCCGTGGTGAGCGTCAAACGTGATCACTTGACCATCGAACCTGTGCAAAGCGGCGAATGTCGCCTCGCACAGCCGAGCGGCGCTCCCAACGATAGCCTCGAAGACCGGTTGCAGGTCAGTTGGCGAGCTGCTGATAACGCGCAAGATCTCGGCGGTAGCCGTCTGCTGCTCCAGAGCTTCGGTGAGGTCACGGTTGCGCTCCTGCAATTCCTTGAACAGTCGTACGTTCTCGATGGCGATGACCGCTTGGTCGGCGAAGGTCTTAACGAGCGCGATCTCCTTGTCGGTGAAAGGATCGACTACGGTACGGCGAATGAGAATGGCTCCAATCGGAACACCTTCGCGCATTAGCGGCACAGCAAGTGGGAAATTCAGATTCTATCGCGTCAGCCATGTCGTCAATCTGTATCGGTCGCCGTTCTAAAATTGCCTTGCCTGCGGGGTTCATTAAGCTTACGGAAAGGAACTGCGGCGCGACGCTGGAACCGAACGACGCAACAAGTCTGGTCCCGCTGCCCTCGACGAGCCGAATCTGCGCGTCGGTTGCCTCGCACAATCGAGCGGCATTCGCCGCTACGGTTTCTAGCACCGGTTGGATGTCCGTGGGCGAGCTGGCGATCACGCGCAATATCTCGCTCGTCGCAGTCTGCTGCTCCAGCGCTTCGGTGAGGTCACGATTCCGAACCTGGAGCTCCTGGAACAGCCGCACGTTCTCGATCGCGATTACTGCCTGGTCGGCGAAAGTTTTAACAAGCTCGATTTGCCGCTCAGTGAACGGCTCGACAACGTCGCGCCAAATTGTGAGTGTTCCTATTCCTGTTCCTTCTCGCAACAAAGGCACTGCCAACAACGTCCGTAGCCCGGTCTGCCGTGCTATAAATTGTGCTTCGGCGGCCTGTAGTTGGGCGTCAAGGAGGTGAATGGCTTTGCGGTCGAGCAAAGCTCGAGCAC
>VBKY01000715.1:0-485 GCA_005879255.1 Deltaproteobacteria bacterium | reverse complement strand
GGATATGACCCTGCTTGGCGCCAGAGAGCTTCACCGCATTCGCGAGTAGGGTATCGAGTACTGGTTGGAGCTCAGTGGGCGAGGAGGCGATAACCCGTAGCACCTCACCGGTCGCCGTTTGTTGCTCTAGGGCCTCGGTGAGGTCGCGATTGCGGGACTGGAGTTCGTTGAACAACCGCACGTTCTCTATGGCAATCACTGCCTGATCGGCGAAGGTTTTAAGAAGAGCGATTTGTTTATCGGTAAATGGGGCTACTTCGGTTCGACGAATGAAAATCACACCGATCGCGGCACCCTCACGAAGTAGCGGCGTAGCTAGCGCTGTGCGAACCCCTGCCCGTCTGGCTCTAGCCGCGGTCTCCGGGAATTCACTTTCTACTGCTGCGATGTCACGAATATGAATCGTCTCTCGATCAAGCACCGCTCGGCCGGGAATCCATTCGCGACCGCGGTCTAAAGAATCGGACTCGGCTCCATGCGTTTGT
>VBKY01000064.1 GCA_005879255.1 Deltaproteobacteria bacterium | reverse complement strand
AAGCTTTGTCAGGGGTGTCTTCACTATGGGCAGTGCACCTCGGCCAAGCACGGTCGAAAGATCATTCGTCTGGCACTGGAAGAGCTCAAAGAGAAACTGGAAGTCCAGTATGAGGCGTCAAAAGAAATCTATGGCCGAAGAAAGGAGCGAGCGGAGCTTCCCTTTGGCCATATCAAGAGCAATTTGAAAACCGTTGGATTTTTACTGCGGGGAAAGGTGGGGGTCAATGCGGAGACCTCTTTGTTGGCCACCTGTTTTAATCTTGCGCGGATGATTACGATTCTGGGGGTATCCAGCCTGATCGAAAAGCTTACGGCTCTTCGAATCCCGGTGATGGCGTAAGATTCGCGGCGAGTACGCCTATGCACCAGTTGGAGGCAAAACTGGATCAACACTGAGCTTTCAGACAATCACTCTGAACCCTATTGTCCTCTCGGCGATGCTCTGAACAGGTTTACTTTGAATATTCCACCAATTGCGACACAGTCTCTCAAGGGGGAGGATAATAGTTTCGGAACGAGAGTGCGTTCTGAAATTTCGTCTGTTGGCTCACAGCGGTTGTTTTAGGAGGAAAATTCAATGCCAGAGATGGTAGCGCCGAACGATCCGGGTCTGAAGCCCGACCGAATCGATACCTACAAGAGCTGGCAGGCTGAACAGCGGATTCCCGTCGTGCGCGGGTTCTTTGTCGAGGACGTCAACACACTCCCGCTCGAACACTGGGATCTCAAGGGCGTGCCCTGTTCAATGGTTGTGCTCGACGGCACCGGCGGCACCAACGACGCCTACGTGTGCGAGATTCCCGCTGGCGGCAAAACCAAACCGCAGAAGCATATGTACGAAGAGATGGTTTACGTAACCAAAGGTTACGGCGCGACCAGCGTGTGGCAAAGAGACGGCAAGAAGCACACCTTCGAGTGGGGACCGGGAAGTATGTTTGCGATGCCGCTCAACTCCGACTACCAGCACTTCAACGCCAGCGGCAGCGAGGCGGCGCGTTACTTCGCGGTGACGAACTGCTGCTTTGTGATGAACCTGTTTCACAATTCTGATTACATCTTCAACAGCGACTATGCTTTTACTGACCGCTTCGATCCGCGCACCGAAGGTTACTTTAGCGGCCAAGGCGAGTTGACTGGGCGGTTCTTTTTAACGACCAACTTCGTGTCGGACACGCACACGCTCAAGCTCACCGACTATAACGAGCGCGGCAAGGGCAGCACCAATATGAAGTTCAACCTGGCGAAAAACACCATGGGCGCGCATATCTCGGAATTCCCCGTCGGGACTTATAAGAAGGGGCACAAGCACGGTCCAGGCGCGCACGTGATCATTCTCAGCGGTCAAGGCTATTCGGTCCTGTGGCCGCAAGGAGAAAAACCCCAGCGCGTCGACTGGAAACCAGGCAGCGTCGTCGTGCCGCCGGATCAGTGGTTCCATCAACATTTCAACTCCGGCGCAATGCCGGCGCGGTATCTGGCGCTGCGCTGGAACAACTGGCGCTACAAGTTCATGCGTTCGCAGGACGGCGAAGGCGGCACATTCACGAGCGTCAAACTCGGCGGCGGGCAAATTGAATTCGAAGACGAAGATCCGCAGATCCACAAAGATTTTGAAGCCGCGATGAAAGCCGTCGGCGCGCGCTGCAATATGGGCACTTATCATCCCGGCTGTACAGTTCGTTGATGAGCAAGGGGGACCATCCAATGGCGGAAACCAGACAACAACCTGCAGATCTTAAGACGGAGCGGATCGATACTTACAAGGACTGGCAGGCAGCGCAGAAAATTCCCGTAGTCAAAGGTTTCTTCGTCGAGGACGTTAACAAAGTCGAGCTGGTTCCGTGGGACTTGAAAGGCGTGCCCTGCTCGTTCGTGGTTCTCGACGGCACCGGCGGCGTGAATGACGGCTATGTCTTAGAGATTCCGCCGCAGGGCAAGACCAAACCGCAGAAGCATCTCTATGAAGAAATGGTCTACGTGACCAAAGGCTATGGCGCGACTTCGGTGTGGCAGAAGGACGGCAAGAAGCACACCTTCGAGTGGGGACCGGGCAGCCTGTTCGCTGTTCCCATCAACGCTCACTATCAACATTTCAACGCCAGTGGCAGCGAGGCGGCGCGATATTTCGCCGTGACCAATTGCTGTTTCATGATGAACCTGTTCCACAATGTGGATTTTATTTTCGATAATGACTATTCGTTCCTCGACCGCTTTGACCCGACCACCGAAGGCTACTTCAGCGGCAAAGGCGAAGTCACGGGCCGCTTCTTCATGACCACCAACTTCGTCCCGGACACGCACACGATCAGCCTTGCGGACTACAGCGAGCGCGGCAAGGGCAGCACGAATATGAAGTTCAATCTCGCCAAGCAAACCATGTGCGCGCATATCTCGGAATTCCCCGTCGGTACTTACAAGAAGGGACACAAGCATGGTCCCGGCGCTCATGTGATCATACTCAGCGGCCAGGGCTACTCTATTCTTTGGCCGGAAGGGCAACCGATGCAGCGTGTCGACTGGAAACCCGGCAGTGTCGTCGTGCCGCCCGATCAGTGGTTCCACCAGCATTTAAATTCCGGCGCCAAACCCGCACGTTATCTGGCGCTACGCTGGGGCAGCTGGAAATACCGCTTCATGCGCATGCAAGACGGCGAGGGCGGCACGTACACGAGCGTGAAGCAAGGCGGGGGACAGATCGAGTTCGAGGATGAAGATCCGCAGATCCACAAAGACTTCGAAGCTGCGATGAAAGAAGTCGGCGCGCGCTGCAATATGGGCGGGTATCACCCAGGTTGCACTGTTCGTTAGTTCATTGGTTCCAGTCGTTCCAAATGTTCCAATGGTTTCAGCCCCCACCTGTTTCCTCCCCCGCGACGCGGGGGAGGACTAAGGAGAGGGCTTGAACGACTTGAGTCCAATTGCGGTTCTTCACCGGCCCGCGTACATACTGAGGTCGCTTTCCTCCGATCAGGAATAGTGGAGCCAGGGTCTTTAAAGCCTAACTTTCTCCGCGGCGCGTGACATTCTCCGGCGTCAGGCCGGCGGCCCAAGGATAGCTCTTCAGGCTGTGACTGGTCTTGCCATTTACTAATGTTTCCGCCTGGCGAATGCCGACCAGCTTGGTGTTAATCACCGGCACCTTGAGCTCGGCTTCGAGCTCCAGCGGCGAAACCACGTAAGGCACCAGACGTCCGCCCAGTGGAATAAGGGCGTGAGCGCCTTCGGCGATCAATTCCTTGCCAACCGCGAGCATGCGCTCCAATATCAGACTTCGGTGCGCCGACAGGTCGCCGGTCTCGTAAGTATTGATAGCCTTAATCCCTGAGACGAAATTGCCTAATCGATAATTTTCCATGATATGGCGCGCATAGAGGGCGTGACTGTCCAACGGTGCGATGAGCCCGAAGCGATCGCAGATCGATGCTGCGAAATGGCAAGAAGCGCGGAGAACACCTATGACCGGGATACGGACCGCGCAGCGCGCCACCTCCACGCCGGGGTCAAACGTGTTGCTGAACACCACAGCATCGTAACCCGTGCGTTCGGCCTCGATGGTTTTTTTGACTAAAGAGGGAACCTCCAGGGCATGATGCAAGCCCGCGAGTGCCTGGCTTTTGCGCAGGTGGCTCAACACCTCGGTACCGCCGAGATTCTCGGGATAGTGGACTTCGACCGTGGTTCCGGGAGAAGCATAGCTATTCACCAACGCAAGAATCCGGGCTTCGTACTCGGGCGTTCCCTCTCGCTTAGACTGGTGATTCAAATACATGATTCTCATCGTTGTGCCTCCGTGAAGATTTGTTTAGAGATCTATCATCTTTTCGCAAATTGCCAAAACCGATTTTGTTTGTGGCTCTGCGCTGGGTCTGCGGCGATCCAGCATGTACGGCGAGAAGACTTCGAACAGCAGAGCGTTGAATGAAAGAAGCTTTTTCGATAACGTCCGCACAGCGTACCGGTGCCACTATAGACCTCTGAAGGTTCATTAGAGGAGCTGTCATGCGCCAGAAAAAAATTCGAGTTACTGCTCTATTTTTTCTCGTCTTTAGTGCCGCTTTATGGAACGGGCAAGCACTATCAGCCGACGTTTCGTGGGAGTCGGAGTGGGAACGGACGGTCAAAGCGGCCGAACAGGAAGGGCAGGTGGTCATTTACAAGATCTCCGGTGATTCAGAATGGCATGCCTTCCAAAAAAAATATCCGAGGATCAAAGTCGTCTTGGTCGCGGCCAGTGCGGCGCAAATCCAGCAGCGGCTCTTGGCCGAGAGAAGAGCGGGTAAATTTCTTGCCGACGTCGTCCGACTCGGAGGCGGAACCACAACAGCGCTCTACAAGGCCAAGGCGTTGGATCCGATGCCGCCTGCCTTTGTCCTTCCTGAAGTTAAAGACGTCTCGAAGTGGTTCGAGGGCAAGCATCACTACAACGATGTCGAGAACCAGTATGTTTTTGCCTACGCCGCGTTTCCGTTGCACTTGCTGGGTTACAACCAGAAAATCGTCGACCCGCAGTCGCTGCGGAGTTTTTGGGATCTCCTGGACCCAAAGTGGAAAGGTAAGATTACCATCAAGGACCCGAGAGAACCGGGCGGCGGAAGCCCGCTGCTCTTTCTCTACCACAACCCGCAACTCGGCCCGGACTACATTAAGAAACTGTTCACCGTGGCAGGGCTGACGTTTATTCGAGATGAACGCCAACAAACCGACTGGATCGCTTCGGGCAAATTCCCAATCGCCATAACGGCCAAGGCGTCGGAAGTCGAGGATGCCAAGAAAAAGGGTTTGCCAGTCGATGTGCTTGATGGGCATGCGTTCAAAAAAGACGGCGTCGGCTTGGAAGCCGGCGGAACCATGGTGGCGCTGGTCAACAAAGCGCCGCATCCTAATGCGGCCAAGGTGCTGCTTAACTGGTTTCTCTCGCGCGAAGGGCAAATGACCGTGCAGAAGACCGGACCTGATGAGCCAGGCCAAAACTCGCTACGCGAGGACATACCGAAGGAGAATCTGCCGGCGTGGGCCCAACGCCAGAAGGGAGCAAAATACATCCGCCTGTGGGGTCCCGATGTGTGGGACCGTACACCCATTCGCGAATTGGTCACCGAATTGACAAAGTAGAAGGGGTCGCAGCATGTGTCTTGCAATGATTAAATCGAGCGAGCTCACTTGGGATCAAGTCGTCTGGGTTGGCTCCGGCACATTAGGGACAACTATTTGCGTTGTTTTTGCTGGAGAACCTCTGCCGTGAAGTTGTCGCAAAGGCTTGTTTTACAGGTTCTCGTGGGTTCCTTACTCGCGCTGGGACTGGCTTTGACCAAACTCGCAGTGGAAGCGGCTGAAGCTAAGCCGGAATGGCAGGTCGAGTGGGAGAAAACCGTAGAAGCAGCCAAGCGGGAAGGCAAGCTCTCCGTGTATTTCTGGCAGGGTGGTAATCTCGAGAAGGTCATTCTCGCCTTCCAAAAAACATTTCCCGAAATTCAAGTGACCACGGCGGGCGGTCGCGGCTCCAAATTTGTCATCCGCCTGACGAGCGAACAGCGCGCGGGCAAATACCTTGCCGATGTCTGCATGTGCGGCGTCACTTCGCCTTACGAAGTTCTACTCAAACAAGCCAAGGCGCTCGACCCGATCAAATCGGCCTTTCTATTGCCCGAAGTGGTGGATCAGTCCAAATGGTGGGAGGGCAGACATCATTTTCAGGATCCGGAGGGCCAATATATTTTCGCTTTTTGGGGGCGACCGTCCGCGACGCGAGTATCCTATAATTCGAATCTCGTCGACCCCCGCGACTTTAAATCTTACTGGGATATCCTCAATGCCAAGTGGAAAGGAAAGATCGTCGCCATCGATCCAAACGAATCCGCCGGCGGGTGGCGCGCGCTTTATTACAAACCATCGGTCGGGGCTGAGTTTCTAAGACGGCTTTTCGGAGAATTGGATATCACGGTAACACGGGAAGACCGCCAGGCTGCCGACTGGCTCGCGACCGGCAAATTTGCTCTGGGTTTATTCGTGACGGGAATACCGGAAGCCAAAACTCAGGGGCTTCCGGTTGATGAATTCAGAGATGCGAATTTTAAGGAGCCGCCGAGTCTCGACACCGGCGCCAACGGAACGATCGTGCTATTGAAGCAAGCGCCCCATCCCAACGCTGCGAAGGTATTTATTAACTGGTTTCTTTCGCGCGAAGGACAGAGCCTTTACCAGGAAGTTATGAATACACGCTTTGATTATGTTGAGTCCATGCGCGAGGATATCTCGAAAGAATCTGTCCCTGCCGAGTACCGGCGTCGAAAAGGGGTAAAATACATAAACATGTTTGTGCCGGAGCATATGGACCCTGCGCCTCTGTTAAAGCTTTACAAAGACACCATGAAACGATGAAGGACACACGGCATGCTAAGCAAAAAGGAAAATCAAATATTGACAAGAGTCGGGCCCGGTACCCCTGCCGGCGAGTTGCTTCGCCGCTATTGGCACCCGGTTGCGGTGGCAGCTGAGTTGAACGATAAGCCGATCAAGCGCGTGCGCATTCTCGGCGAAGATCTGGTTCTCTATCGCGGTGACGGCGGTGTCTATGGCCTCGTTGCCGAGCACTGTCCCCATCGCGGCGCTTCTTTGGCCTACGGTAGCGTTGAAGCAGGCAATATTCGATGTGCTTATCACGGCTGGATGTTTGACCCGGACGGTAAATGCGTCGAACAGCCGGCGGAGCCGCCGGATAGCACTTACAAGAACCGGATTCGACACATCGCCTACCCGGTGCAAAAATTGGCGGGTTTGATCTTTGCTTACATGGGACCCCAGCCGGCGCCTTTGCTGCCGAGATATGATGTGCTTGCGCGAACCGATGGGGAACGCAGAATCGTTGTGCTGCCCAGGTTGGACTGCAATTGGCTTCAGCCAATGGAGAACTCGGTCGATCCCACGCATAACCATTACCTGCATAGCCAGAGGACCGGCAGACCGGTGCACGGCGACAGCAACGCGGAGACTAAGAAATATGAATTTGAGGTGTTCGAGCGCGGCATCATGAAAAAGCGTTTTGCCTCTAATGGCAGCGGGCAGCTCGAGCTCGTCAACGCTCACCCTTTGGTTTTTCCCAACATGCTCCGCCAGCATCACAGTAGAGAACATTACTTGCAATATCGAGTGCCGGAGGATGATCACCATACGCTGTTCTTTGAAGTCTATCTGATCGAATCCAGAGACGCCTTGCCGGTTGAGCAGCCGGAAAATCCGCCCGTCGAGTACGCCTCTTACCACAAGACCGATGACGGCGTTTATAAAATGGACAAGGTCTGGATGCAGGACTACATGGCCTGGGAGACGGCGGGGCCGACGTATGACAGAAGCACGGAACACCTAGCGACCGGAGACAAAGGCGTATTGATTTTTCGCAAGTTGCTGAAACGGGAGATCGATAAGGTCAGACGCGGGCGAGACCCCATCGGTGTGGTTCGGAAGCCGGAAAAAAATGGGATCATTCATTTTGCGACTGTCACCGACAGCAAACGAGAAGTGAGGGATGCAAGGCTAAGATAGAACGGTTGTAGACCCAGCACGAAGGACTATTGCGGCGAAGTCACAAGCAAAGTGAATCAGAGGAGGGACTGGCTACTTTTTCGATCATCGTCATGGGGACAGGCAGCTTTTTGAAATACAAAAAGCAGCCAGTCCCCGACAAAGCAATCGCCGAAAAAGTTGCCTGTCCCCCTTTTCGCCCAAACGCTGAAGCAAAAAATGCTAGAAACAAATTCTCGGACTGAACCGCGCCAAGGCGTACGGTTATCACTCGGTGTAGCGGGTTTAGGTAACGCCGGGAATGCGGTGTGGCGCGATCTGGACAAGGTCCTAGGCGTAGAGCTTGTCGCGGTAGCCGATGTCCGAGCTCTGGCGTTGGAGACGTTTCAAAAACAAAATGGCATGGTCCGGACCTATGACAGCGTCACATCAATGTGCGGCAGCGAGAAAGTCGATGCCGTTTGGGTCGCTACGCCCACAGAATTCCATGCAGAGCATGTGATCAGCGCGCTCGAGCGCGGCAAGCACGTCATATGTGAGAAGCCTATGGCTCTTTCGCTCGATGACTGTGATCGGATGATCGAAGCGGCGGAGAAGAACAAATTGATCCTGCTCATACATAGCAAGGCGGTGGATCCGCCGATCGTCAAGATGCGGGAAGTGATCGCTAGCGGTGAGTTAGGGCGGGTGATCCAGATCAACACGTGGAGCTATAAAGGTTGGCTCAGAAGCGCGCGTCTCGCGTCTGAGGTGGATAGCGCCAAAGGAGGGGGTGTACTTTTCCGTCAGGGGCCACATCAGGTGGACATTGTGCGCGCACTCGGCGGCCGGAGAGTTAGAAGCGTTCGCGCGACTACGGGAAAGTGGCATCCGCGTTTCGATACTGAGGGAAACTTCACTGCCTTCTTGGAATTCGAAAATGGCACGCCGGCGACCCTGGTTTTTAACGGTTACGGATTCTTTGACACGAGCGATTTGACTTGGGGCATTGGCGAGGGCGGTTACCAAGCTTCGCGACAGGAAAATCGTCAGGGCGACCCGCAGACGCCAGTTGAGGAATCGCTCCGCTATTCGATGCCTCTGCGAGCCGAGGCTCGGCGGCGCATGGGCGAACGTAAGCAGCCTATATATGGATTGACTCTGGTAAGCTGCGAGAAGGGCGACATGCGCCAGTCGCCCGATGGTGTGTACCTTTACACGAGAGACGGATGCCGAGAGATCCCGTGTCCGGCTTTCCTTGATCGGGCTGAGGCGCTTTTGAAGCTAGTCGAGGCTGTTGCTGAGCGTCGACCGGTGGCTACGGACGGGAGATGGGGCAAGGCTACGCTAGAAGTATTGCTGGCCATTCTTCAATCGTCCCGAGAGGGACGTGAGATCACGCTGGCTCATCAGGTCCGCAGTGTGGTTTAAGTAATTTTTCACGGAGTGTGAATGGGGTATTCACCGCGAAAGGCGCGCGCTAACGATCTGATCGCGACGCTAATTTTTTTCTCAATCACGGCGCTTCCCACCGGCCACCGCATCCTTGCGGCGGAAGGCGAGGCGACGTGGCAAGACCAGTGGGAGAAGGCTGTCAGGGCGGCGGAGCAGGAAGGACAGCTTGTGCTTTACAGTCTTTCCGAGGTCGGCGATGCGATTGCCAACAGCGGATTCCAGAAAAAATTTCCCAAGATCAAAGTTTCCGTCGTGGGCGCACGCGGCGGTGAGCATGTGTCCCGCATCATGGCCGAGCGGAGGGCAGGAAAATTTCTCGCCGACGTCGGCAACCTTGGCAACACTTCTCCTTACACGCTTTATCAAAGCAAGGCGCTCGATCCGATAGCCGCGGCGTTTATTTTGCCGGAAGTCAAAGACGAGTCGAAGTGGTGGCAGGGAAAGCAGCAGTTCATCGATCCCGAAGGAAAGTATATCCTCGTCTATGTCGGTGCGCCGCTATTTTTGGTCGGCTATAACACGAAGCTCGTGAATCCCGGCGTGTTTAAATCCTATTGGGATCTTCTGGATCCGAAGTGGAAAGGAAAAATTGTCGCGTTCGACCCAAAGGCCGGAGGATTTGCAGCGACCCGTGATCGCTTCTTCTATCACAGCCCAGAGCTCGGGCCGTCATTCGTGCGGCGTCTCTACAGTGAAATGGGATTGACCTTGTATGCTCGCTATCCCCAAGGTGAAGATTGGTTGGCGGCGGGTAAATACACGCTGTGCCTTTGCCGCCATCAATCGATCAGCGAAGCGAAAAATCAAGGGCTCCCTGTGGATTTGGTCGATCCCGCTCTCTTCAAAGAAGGCGTGGGCGTGGAAACGCGGGCGAAAACCCTGGTGCTAATGAACAAGGCGCCGCACCCCAACGCGGCTAAAGTGTTCATCAATTGGTTTCTCTCGCGCGAGGGGCAAAGCGATTTTCAAAAGACTTCAGGAAAGTTTGTCGATGCCGGCGCCGAAGCCTCGCTCAGGATGGACATTCCCAAGGACGACATTCCACAGCGCAACCGGTTAAACCCGGAAGTGAATTATGTTCCGCAGTGGAACCCGGAGTACTTTGACATGAAGCCGATTGCCAAGTTAATCAGTGAAGCGCAGGCTGAGGCGGGAAAGAAGTAAACGTTGGATGGAGTCGATTGGTGCAAGGGATTTATCCCGGGATTGCCCTT
>VBKY01000716.1:2112-3511 GCA_005879255.1 Deltaproteobacteria bacterium | reverse complement strand
TTACGCATGGGCGACCTCACAAAACCGCAACGCGAGGCCGTGCTGGCGGTGCTGGCAGCGGCCTTGAGTCCGCAGGGCTACGCTAAAATTCTTCAGATCGTTGAGGCCGACGAATTGTTGAGAAAATCCAGCGGCGAGACGATGTTCGGGCGCGATGAATATTATGTTTCATTTCTCGGCCAGCCTTCCACCACCGAGCCGTGGATGATTCAGTTCGGCGGGCACCATCTCGGCCTCAACATCACGCTTGCCGGCGAGCAACGCACGCTGGCCCCTAGCCATACCGGCGCGCAGCCGGCGATTTACGAACTCGAAGGCAAGACGGTGCGCCCCCTCGGTCGCGAGACCGACAAGGCGTTTGCGCTGCTTAGTTCACTGAACGAAACGCAGCGCAAGCAGGCCATCCTTGACTTCCAGATGCGCGACCTTGTACTCGGGCCCGGCCGCGACGGGCAGACGATTCAGCCGGAAGGAATCAAAGGCTCGGCCTTGACCGAGAAGCAGCGCCAGATGCTGCTGGATCTCGCCAGCGAATGGACCGGCATCCTACACGAAGCTGTCGCGAAAGCGAAAATGGACGAGATGAAAAAGAATATCGCCGAAACCTGGTTCGCGTGGAGCGGCCCAACTGAAAAAGGCAGCGCCGCTTACTTCCGCATCCAAGGGCCGACGGTAATCATCGAATACGCCCCGCAGCGCTTGGGCGGAGACGCGACAAAGCACATCCACACGATTTACCGCGATCCAACGAACGATTACGGAGTAAAATGGCGGAAGCCGTGATCAGGACACTCTGTCACCTGCCGCTGCTGCTCGCGTTGCTGGCGTTTCCGTCCGCCGTTTTCGCGCATCGGGACGACCAGTATCTGCAAGCGACGCTTGTGGCCATCGAACCGAGTGGCGTCCGGATGCAAATTAACCTTACACCTGGCATCGCTGTAGCCGAACAGGTGATCGCCGTGATCGACCGCGACCGCGACGGCGTGATTTCCAAGAACGAAGCGGCAGCTTATGCCAAGTTGCTGAAGCGCGATCTCACGCTCCGCGTAGACGGGCGAAAGTTAGAATTAAAACTCACCGCGTCTGAATTCGTCCCGCCTGAAGAACTCCGCACCGGTTCGGGAACAATTCAGATGGAATTCTCCGCAATCTCCGGCCCGCTCGCGGCGGGTCCCCACAGGCTCACGCTCGAAAACCGGCATTTAACCACGATGAGTGTGTATCTCATCAACGCTGCTCAGCCCAGGTTTGCCACGGTCCAGATCACCAGGCAGAAACGCAACGAGAACCAGAGCGCGGGGGAAATCGAATTCACCTTTCATCCGTTCCGCCCAAAGATTGCTGTATCCGGTGTGCGGCCTTGAATTGGGTGGGGGCGAAAACAAGCAGGAATTTAAAG
>VBKY01000716.1:0-2000 GCA_005879255.1 Deltaproteobacteria bacterium | reverse complement strand
TGACCCCATTTCAGTTCCATGACCCCATTTCAGTTCCAGTCGGAAGCTTTCCTTTGTTTCACCAACGCCGCGATTGTCGATCTCTTAGCGCGTACTGTTTGCCCTCCGAAAGGCGTTCCTAAGCGTCTTGGGCACCCGATTCTGCGATCTTACCTCGCTGAATCAATTCATTGCGCAGGTCCGACCCGATGCTTCGTAACTGGTCTCGTGATTCCATTCGCTACGCGAGCTTGCGCGGCGGCAGTTCGTTCGCCCCACGATCAAGGCGGTCATCGATCTCGGCTATCTGCGCCGCTAACGCGTTTTGACATTGCTCTATCGACTGGCGCAGATTGGGCTCAAGCTGGTCGATCTGTGCCGCCAATTGCGACTTGGATTGCTCGGTTTGGCGTGCCAGCGTTTGTAGCTGGGTTTCGAGAAATTCTTGCAGGTCATGGATGCGTGAGATTTCGGCATGTTCGGCAAGCTCGCGCTGCGCGTTGAGTTCGCGGGTGTGACGACGAGTTTCAAAGAGAACCGATGATTGCAAATAGACCACGTAGATGAGAAACAAAGCAGCGAGCAGCACGACCCCACCAAGCAGAACGAGCCCCAGCGGCGCTTCGACAGTGGCAAAGATTACGGAAAGAGTTGTGGGGGTGATAAACGCTTGCCAATTCGCCGCGGTGAAGAGCGTTAACGCGCCAAGCGTGAGCACAATCAATATCGTGCGCAGATACATATAAACCTCCGAATCGAATTGCTCCTCGGCTAATTGATTTCGTCGCGCATCCTGCGCTGTAGTTCTTCAAAGAAAGACTTGCCGAACATGCGGCAAAACAGTGTCCGCATAAATCATTTCACGTTCAATAGCTCCCGTTTGAGAGTGTCTGAACACGCTGCACGGGTCGGACCACGCTATGTGTGAGTACTTTTTGAATTTTTCGCGCAAGAGCTAGCGTTTCCCCGTCTTAGCGTATCTCTTTTGCTATCAAATCATCAGCGTAAGCTTTTCTGTGTTCCGACACTGTGTACCTTCCGCCGACTACGCGATCTGAGGTCACTCTTTTAGCGCGTGGGGATATCTGATGGTGTCAGACTTGCCTAACTCTACTAAGTTGAGAGTGCCTTCTGCACCGCTCGGCTCACATTGGAGGGATGGCGATCGAGAAACTCCGCTACCTCCGAAGAGAGATAACCGCTCCTCCAACACCGCTTCGCAAATGAATCGGTCCCTTGCCGCAAGCAGGTTCGCCATTCGTCCGTGTGAGACTTCTCGGATCAAGTCTCGCCTTGCTCGCGATCTTCCGCAGGAGGCCGTCTAATGACACGCGACGTGATGGCACGTTGGCGGGAGCGATTCGGCATTTATCCAGTGTTTCGCCGCCGAAAGACCAATTGAGGTGTTGGAGCAGTTATTGTACCGCGGTACTACACAATGATCGTGTGCCTTATCAAGGTCCGGCCTGCTCCAGGCCGGCCGCGAGTCATGACGGTGCTGCCGCAGGCGACGCAATAAATTTGAGAAACTCGATGGCCGCAGAGGGAGATACGTTGCTTGCGGGCACGCCCGCATCGTACGTGATGTACGCTTGCACGGCCGCCGGAACAGGTCCGAGTAGCACAACGCCTTTGGCCCTCGGAATTTCACTGACATTGTAAAGGCCGAGGTCTGCCTCCCCTTTGGCAATCAACCCTTGGCCATCCGCGTGTGGCAATAGCTTGCTTTTCATCTCGTCAGCAATGCCGAGATTCTGCAGTACTTTTTGCGCATTGATGCCGCTGAGACCTCCCGTGCTGGAGTCGGAGTAGGTTACTTTTTGCTGGGCGAGAAGCGTCTTCCGCAGCGCACCAGGTGTCGTGATATCGGGTTTGGGGGCGCCCTCACGGATAGCAATTCCAATGCCCACACGGACGAGAGCTCTCCGGCTACCAGCCGCTAACTTCCCGGCTGTATCGAGCGCGGCGAGAGCCGGCGTCGGCATAATCAGAAGATCGAATTTCTCCCCCGCGTCCACCTT
>VBKY01000063.1:8927-10166 GCA_005879255.1 Deltaproteobacteria bacterium | reverse complement strand
CCTGGATCAACGCGTGGGTGCCGATAACAAACTGAATATCCCCTCGCTCGATTTGCTCCAGTAAGGACTTTTTCTCTTTTGTCGAAGTGGCCGCGGTGAGCAGCGCTGACGAAATCCCAAGGCGGTCCGTGAATTTTTGCAGATTGCCGTAATGTTGCTCCGCGAGAATTTCCGTCGGTGCCATCCACAGCGCTTGAAAGCCCTGCTCGATCGCTCGCAGCGATGCCAACCAAGCCACCATGGTCTTGCCAGAACCGACATCGCCTTGAACCAGGCGCTGCATCGGTTGTTCCGATGCCATGTCGTTTTCTATTTCATGCAAAACCCGCTGCTGCGCCCCCGTCAGCTTGAACGGCAGCAGTTCGCGCATGCGCGCCGACAATGCGCCGCGGCTCCCGGCAAGAGGAATTCCCGCGCTCCGGCTGCGCGCTTTGCGGCGCAAGCTCAAGCCGAGCTGTAGATAGAAGAGCTCGTCAAAGATGATCGTCCGGTGTGCCACGGAAGATGCGTCATTGAACGTGCGGACGTCCGTGTCGGGCGGCGGCTCATGTAGCTGTCCGAGCGCTTCCGCGACGCTCCTCAATCCGTGACGCGCGATGATCGTCCCCGGAAGCCGGTCGGGAATACGGTTGCGATATTCGGCCAGAGCTTGCGCGGCATATTTTCGCATAAATGTTAATGACAAACCGGCCGAATGCAGATAGACGGGCAGGATTCGCTTCAGCTGCGAGTCTTCCTCGCTGTTGATAATTTCAAAGTCCGGGTGAACTAGCTGAAGGCGGGCGCGCATACTGCGCTCGACTTTGCCGTGCACCAAGAGTGTCTGACCCCGGATAAGCCCATTAGCTAGAAAGGGCGGTGCCCGGTACCAGACGAGATCGATGCTGCCGGTGTCGTCTTGGAGAGTCGCTGACAAGATTTGGCCGTGGCGGCGCGGTATGTATCTACGCTGCAACGCGGCGAGCCGGCCGACGAAACTCGCCTCACGACCCAACACGGCTTGACTGATCTTGGCGATCTCGCGGCGATCTTCGTAACGGAACGGCAGGTGGTAAAGCAGATCCTCGACCGTTTTGAGGCCAAGCGATGCCAATTGGCCCGCCCGTTTTGGACCAACGCCTTTGAGATATTGAATCGGCGTCGCCAAGGCGCGCAAACACTCGCGCACACCAGGCGGCTTTTGATTGGAATTGTTTGCGAGCGAATCTCGACGGGGCAAATTCATTGCGCCCAACTAGG
>VBKY01000063.1:0-8922 GCA_005879255.1 Deltaproteobacteria bacterium | reverse complement strand
TCGCGCTGTTTGAGATATTCGATGCCCTCGGTGGCCGCTTCGGCGCCGGCGATCGTCGTAAAATATGGCACCTGATAATCCAACGCACAGCGGCGGATGTAGTAGGAGTCCGCGTGCGAGCGCGCATCTTCCGGCGTGTTGATCACCATTGCCACTTCGCCGTTCTTGATCTGATCGCCGATATTGGGACTGCCTTCTTGAATCTTTTTGACGACTTCGGCGGGAATACCGTGGGCGTCGCAATAGGCGGCAGTGCCCCGCGTGGCAACGATCTCGAAGCCGACGCCGTGTAATTTCTTGGCGATCGAAGCAACGCTCGGCTTGTCTTCATCGCGCACGCTGACGAAAACTCTTCCATTCATGGGCAAACGCATGCCGCTGCCGAGCTGCGCCTTGGCAAAGGCAATGCCGAAGGAACTGTCGATACCCATCACTTCGCCGGTGGATTTCATCTCCGGCCCGAGCAGTGTATCGACCCCGGGAAATTTGTTGAACGGATTTTCCCACCATGATGCGCGCCGCTATTTTTGCCAGCGGCACGCCGATCGCTTTGCTGACAAACGGCACCGTGCGCGAGGCCCGGGGGTTGACTTCGAGCACGTAGACGTTTTCTCTCTGCACGGCGAACTGCACGTTCATGAGCCCGCGCACATTCAACGCCTTGGCGAGGGCGATCGTGTGCCGCCGAATCTCATTTTGAATCTCTTGCCCTATCGATTTCGGCGGCAGACTGCAGGCGCTGTCTCCCGAATGCACCCCGGCCCGCTCGATATGCTCCATGATGCCGCCGATCACGTACTCTTCACCGTCACCGAGTGCGTCGACGTCGACCTCGATGGCGTCGTCGAGAAACTTGTCGATCAACACCGGATGTGCGGGTGACGCCAAGACCGCGTGCATCATGTAATTCCTTAACGCATCCCCGTCGTATACGATCTGCATGGCCCGGCCGCCGAGAACGTATGACGGTCTAACCAGGACCGGATAGCCCAATCGCTCGGCGATTTTGAAAGCTTCATCGTACGAGCGCGCCATTCCGTTATCGGGTTGCTTGATCTCTAATCGCTTCAACAACTCGGCGAATCTTTCCCGGTCTTCGGCCAGGTCGATGCTGTCCGGCGAAGTTCCGACGATCGGCACTCCGGCGCGCTCCAATGGCAATGCGAGCTTGAGCGGAGTTTGCCCGCCGAATTGAACGATCACGCCGTCCGGTTTTTCGCGATCGACGATGTTCATCACCTCTTCCATGGTCAACGGTTCGAAGTAGAGCTTGTCGGAAGTATCATAGTCGGTGCTGACGGTTTCCGGGTTACAATTGACCATGATGGTCTCGCAACCTTCTTCTTTGAGCGCGAAAGCGGCATGCACGCAACAGTAATCGAACTCGATCCCTT
The DNA here is from genome assembly GCA_005879255.1 of Deltaproteobacteria bacterium. The sequence continues at coordinate 7,528 of VBKY01000063.1, read as the reverse complement.
GTCCGATCCGGTTCGGCCCGCCACCGAGGATCATGATCTTTTTGCGCCCCGTCGGCTTGGACTCATCCTCTCCCTCGTAAGTCGAGTACAAGTAAGGAGTGAAGGCTTGAAACTCCGCGCCGCAGGTATCGACAGAATTGAACACGGCCTCGACGCCTTTGTCTTTGCGCGTTCTCCTAACCTCGACCTCACTGTTTTCGATGAGCTTGGCAATGCGCGCATCGGCGAAACCCAACTGTTTCCAGCCACGCAGGGTATTCGCGCCGAGACCATCTAATTTGCCTTTGGAGGCTGCGATTTCACCGTCAGCGGCGATAATCTCCCGTACTTTTTCGAGAAACCAAGAATCAATTGCCGAAAGCTGATAAATCTCATCGGTCGTCAGACCGAGACGATAAGCGTCGCCCAGATACCACAGGCGCTGCGCATTCGGCTGGTGGAGTTTTTCCCGGACAATTTTTAGTGATTCTTCCCGGTTGGCCTCCGACAAGTCCACCTTGGGCTCGAATCCGAAGGAGCCCGTCTCCAACGACCGCATTGCCTTTTGCAATGATTCTTTGAATGTGCGACCGATAGCCATCGCTTCGCCAACGGATTTCATCTGCGGCGTCAGCAGGTCTTTGGCTTGGGGAAATTTCTCAAATGTGAAACGCGGAATCTTTACGACCACGTAATCAATGGTCGGTTCGAAACAGGCCGGCGTTTCGCGGGTGATGTCGTTGCGGATCTCATCGAGCGTATAACCCACCGCCAGTTTCGCGGCGATCTTGGCGATCGGAAATCCGGTCGCCTTACTGGCCAGTGCCGAGCTGCGCGAAACGCGCGGGTTCATCTCGATCACGACCATGCGTCCGTCTCTGGGATTGACGGCGAATTGAATGTTCGACCCGCCGGTATCGACGCCGATCTCACGAATCACCCTAAGCGCGGCGTCGCGCATGATTTGGTATTCTTTGTCCGTCAGCGTCTGCGCCGGCGCAACCGTGATTGAGTCGCCGGTGTGCACGCCCATGGGATCGAAGTTTTCGATCGAGCAGATGATCACCACGTTGTCTTTGTGGTCGCGCATCACCTCGAGCTCGAACTCTTTCCAGCCGAGCACCGATTCTTCGATCAAGACCTCATGCACCGGCGAGATACTCATGCCCGCTTGAACGACTTCCTTGAAATCTTCGGGCCCGTAAGCGAAATTGCCGCCGCTGCCGCCGAGAGTGCGCGACGCTCGGATGATCAGCGGGAAGTTTAAGCGTTTCTGAATGCGTAAGGCGTCGCGCATATTGCGCGCGTAACCGCTGCGTGGAAGATCGAGACCGGCGCGCTTCATCGCCTCTTTGAAAAGATCACGATCCTCGGCCATTTTAATCGACGCCAATTGCGCTCCGATCATCTCGACACCGTAGCGATCGAGGATGCCTTTCTCGGCTAGGTCGATGGCGAGATTGAGCGCCGTTTGTCCACCGAGCGTCGGCAGCAGGGCTTCAGGTCGCTCTCGAGCGATGATCTTCTCCGCAATATCCGTGGTGATCGGTTCGATGTAAGTGCGGTCGGCGAACTCCGGATCGGTCATGATAGTCGCCGGATTCGAATTGACCAGGATCACGCGGTAGCCCTCTTCCTTGAGAGCCTTCAACGCCTGCGTGCCGGAGTAGTCGAACTCGCACGCCTGACCGATGACGATCGGGCCCGAGCCGATGAGTAGAATCGATTTGATGTCGGTGCGTTTGGGCATCGGACGCGTCTAACTTCGATGTTTGGCCATCGTCTCGGTAAATCTTCTGAACAGATAGTTGGCATCGTGAGGACCCGGCGATGACTCGGGATGATACTGCACCGAAAAGATCGGCAAGTCGCGATGCACCAATCCTTCGACGGTGTTGTCGTTCAAGTTGACGTGCGTCACCTCGACCGCCCCTTTGAGCGACTCCGCATCGACGGCGAAACCATGGTTCTGCGCGGTGATCTCGACTTTGCGCGTTGTCAAATCCATCACCGGTTGATTGCCGCCATGATGGCCGAACTTCAGTTTGTAGGTCTTGCCGCCGAGCGCGAGCCCCATGATTTGATGCCCCAAACAAATACCGAATATCGGTCTCTTTCCGATCAATTTCTCAACGTTCTCTTTAGCATAAGGCACGGCTTCAGGATCGCCCGGACCATTGGAGAGAAAAATACCATCAGGGTTCATCGCCAAGACGTCTTCCGCCGTAGTCGCGGCCGGAACCACCTTCACTCGACATCCCGCCTCGGCAAGGTTGCGTAGGATGTTTAACTTAATGCCGTAGTCGTAGGCCACGACAAAAAATTTCGGCGTATCGAATTTTCCCCTTTTACCGCGTCGTGATTGGGATATCTCCGTGCTCGAGTCTCTCTGTTTATAGCCCACACCGCTCTGCCACAAGCCTTGATGCCAGTCATACGCCTCGTTACAGGTAACGTTTCGCACCAGGTCTTGGCCAACCAACCCGGGCGACGCCTTTGCTTTGGCGACCAGCTCGGCGCTGTCGCGACTCAAGGTGGAAATAATACCTTCTTGCGAACCGTAGTCGCGCAGGTGGCGCACCAGTGATCGTGTGTCGATCCCCTGAATTCCGACGATACCGTTTTCCTGCATGTATTCATGCAACGATTTCGCTGCGCGCCAGTTACTCGGTCGCGCGGTGTAATCCTTGACGATGAAACCCTTGACAAAAGGCTTTCGCGATTCGATGTCTTCCGGATTGACCCCGACGTTGCCGATTTCCGGATAGGTCATGGCGACCAGTTGTCCCTCATAGGACGGATCCGTGAGAATCTCCTGATAGCCGGTCATGCTGGTGTTAAAGACGACTTCGCCCACCGCCTCGCCTTCGGCGCCGAAACCACTCCCCTCGAAAGTCCGTCCGTCTGCCAGTGCTAGAATAGCTTTCATCGGTTCAATTGAGCGCGGCTCGCTCCTCAGTGCGCAACAAAGTACCGGCATCGTCGCTCGGATTGACGATCGAATAGATCACCGCCTGATCTCGTTCACCTTCTTGCTCGATCTCGCGAAGTTTCACGCGCACCCGCTCATTTTCCGAGCTTGGGATATTTTTGCCGACATAGTTAGGTTTGACCGGAATCTCACGATGACCGCGATCGATCAAGACCGCCAAGCGAACCGATTTCGGTCGGCCGGATCTAAAAATGATACTGAGGGCGCTTTTGACCGTTCGCCCGGTAAAAATCACGTCGTCGACGAGAATCACCTCACGGTCCTTGAGATTCAGCGGTCCGGCGTCAGGATCTGCGGGCGCAATTCGCTTCATCTCGTCCCCCGAGCCGTAAATCTCAATCTCGCCCAGCTCCGGCTTGCGCTTTCGCCGCGCCTCGATCTCGCCGGCGATACGCTGCGCCAAACGGGATCCGACACTGCGCACGCCCAGTATCGTGAGCCGATCGATGTCTTGGCAATCGCGCAGGATCTGTTGACTGAGATCGGCCAGCGCGGCGTTGATTTCGGCTTCTTCCATGAGCACCCGCTGCGGTCCGGTCTTGTAGGGCTCATAGCCAAGCTCTTCAGCTTGCTTGATTGAATCGAAGCCCGCCAATTCCCCATGTCCCATCCAGTCGCGAACAGTTTCCGCGAAAGCGATGTCGTAGCTGCAATAGCACTTCGACTTGATATGGCCGACCAATTCAATCTTGAAGCGATGGTCGCAGTAGGCGCAGCGCATGATCAAAGCGCCAATTTCGTCGGCGAAGTACATCTCCAATCCGCGCTGTGTCGAAATCGGTTCCTTCAGCGTCACGCAATTGAGATTGCGGCATTTAGGTCCGGAAGAAAATGGAACGTGATACGACCCCGTCCCCTTCATTGCGCTGAGCCGCGTGACCACGCGCTGGTCGAATAAAAACTTGAGCAAGGCCATTCGCACCGGCACACCATACGCCGCCTGTTTGAAGTAAATGCCGCGTCGGTCGTTGTCGACTTCCGGCGATAGCTCATCGACCCGTGGTAAGGGATGCATGACCACGGTGTTTTGAAAACGCTTCTCCTTCAGAAAGTCCGGCCCGATGGTCGGGTAACTGTTGCCGGCGGCGGCGTCCTTGATGCGCTCCTTCTGCTTGCGTGTCATATAGAACGCATCATAGCGCAGCCCGGTGGCCATCGTGTTCAAGCGCGCTTGAATGACCTTGTCGACTTGGGTGAACAGCGCCAACTGGTGCGGTTGCTTAGGCGTAAGATAGAGCGCGTCGGTTTCAGTCACCACCGCGTTTAAATCGTCGGAGGCCACCGGACCCATGGCATAATCGTACTCCCGCTCCAAACGATCGATCACGTACTGAGGCAGTTCCATTCCCGGGGCGGCGAGCGTGACGACGTTGGCGCCGAAGCGCGCCAAAGCGTAAACCAATGAATGGATCGTCCTGCCATTCTTCAGATCGCCACAGACAACCACTGTGAGACCCTTGAGCTCGCCTTTTTCTTTGCGCAAGGTGTATAGATCACATAGGGTTTGCGTTGGATGCTCGTGACTGCCGTCGCCGGCATTGATCACCGGCACATCGGCATGCTCCGCCATGGCCTGCACTGCGCCATCCCAATTGTGCCGCACGACCAGAACGTCAGCGTAGCTGGAAACAACCTTCGCGGTGTCGGTGACGGTTTCTCCCTTCGCCGTCGACGAAGCCTTCATGTCCGAACAGCTGATCACGGACCCGCCCAGGCGTTGCATTGCCGACTCGAACGATAATCGAGTCCGCGTGCTCGGTTCGTAAAAAAGCGTCGCCATAATCTGGCCACTGGCCGCTCGATCCACGCGCAACTGGTCAGCGCCGTCCGCCAACAGAAAAATTTCTTCGATCTCGTCGTTGGTCAGATCGGCAATCGAAATTAAACTACGCATGAAATTGCCTACCCTTGGTTAATCCGCGCCGCGCCTTTGCCAATGAGCCAGCGTCACTTGATCGACGCCGTCCGACTCTTCCAGTAACACATTCACTCTCTGACCGTCCTGCGCGGCAATATTTTTGCCGACGATGTCCGCTTTGATGGGTAATTCTCTGGCGCCCCGATCGATCAAAGCGGCGACCAGGATGCGTTTGGGCCGCCCTAGTCGCTCCACCGCTTCCATGGCCGCGCGAATCGTTCGGCCGCGAAAAATCACGTCATCCACAAGCACAATCGTTCGATCATCGACGGCGACTTGAATTTCGAACGCGCCAATCCGGGATGAGTCTTGTCCTTCGGTTCTGTCGTCGCGATAGGGCGTGACGTCAATGACACCGACCGCCGGCACCAACCTGGCGATGCCTTCTATCTTTAAGGCCAAACGGCGGGCTAGATGGACGCCGCGAGAACGAATGCCGATCAGTACCAACTCGCTCGGATCCGTGGCTTTCTCAATGATCTCGTGCGCCATGCGGCTAATGGTTCTAGTCACATCGGCTTGCTTCAAAAGCACTTGTTTTTCGTCCGCCATAGATAAAAAAAAACCCTCCGGCGTTACCGAGAGGGTCTCTGAGCATACGAATGTTGAATGATCTGACTGTTCATAGCGCCTTTTTCGACCTCACAGGATCGAATTAAAAGGTTGCTGTGCGAAAATTATTACCTCGGTAAGTAAATAAAGTCAAGAAAGTTTGCGTTAAATTTTCAACTCGATGATCTCCGCGGTGACATTTCCGCTTGCGATCCGAAGTTTCCCAACGGCGACTGGTAATTTAAAGCGCCGTGGACCTGCGCTGCCGGGATTGATGAACAAGATTCGCTCTCGCGTTACCACTCCCGGCTTGTGCGAATGACCGCTCACGATCGCCCGAAACCCTTCTGTGATCGGATCCGTTTCCAACTCATTCACGTTATGAATAACATGAATCGCGATTCCGTTGATCTGAAGATTCAAAACCTCGGGAATTTTTTTTGCCCAGGCATCGCGATCGTTGTTGCCCCGAATCGCAATCACCGGCGCAATCTTGTGCAACGACATCAAAACCTCGGGTTTACCGATGTCACCGGCGTGGATGATTAGTTCGGATCCCTTTAGCGCCGCGAGCGCTTGTGGACGCACCAATCCATGGGTGTCGGAAATTAACCCCACTAGCCCTGTCTTCAGCGTCACCTGCTGTTGCCGTACGGATAACACTAAATTGATTTAACTTGATTCCTGGGCGCGCACAATTCTATAGTAATTCTGAGCCTGGCTCGAAGAGAAGATAATGAAAGCGGGGGGTTAGACCATAACCCCTCGTTTTTGTTTGCCATTTCGCTCGCTCTTCCAAAAACCCATTGTGACCGACTCGGACTCATTAGGACTCATTTTCTTTGAAACGGCTTTGAAACGGCGCTTGACGATAAGCGTGTCACGGGCGTATACGTGGCGCGCAAATAAATGGCAAGGAGAAGGTAAACGACAATGAAAGAACTCGCCCGCGTCAGTGCTGCTCTTGACGTGCTGGTCGATGCCCTCGCCCGCTGCCGAGAAGAAGACGTGCGCAATGCTAAAGTTTTCATAGCTTTGGAATTTCTCGAACCGTATTTGACTGAGAAGTGGCCAATCGAACAGTTCAGAAGAGCACTTGAGGATTCCAACGAAGAAGGGCGGTGGCAAAATCTCAATGCGTCACTGAACGGCATCAAGTTGTCGGTGAATTCTGGGATTCGATGATTGTCGTTCGCGGTTAAATGGCGCGTCCCGTCATGGGCTCTAAGATAGCCTGAAGAAATTCCAAGATTTCGGCCAAGGCATCTGGTTTGTTCTTGATAAGCCATTCTGTAAGCTGAACCGAATGGACTGTCTTGCGGTACTCCTCTTTGCTACCTGAAAGCGCCTCAAAAAGTTTTTGCAGAAGTTTGGCGGCATCAACCTTCGTTAGCCAATCTGGGTCTCCTAGGTCGAGCAAAGTATGACCGCCCGGGATATATTCAGGTTTGCCGCCATTCTCTGTTAGCCACTCTATAATCTTCTCCTTGGCGATTGGATTTTCGCGGAAGGTCTCTAAATCGGCCATCACTGCATGGAGTGATTCAGGCCATAACAAATAGTTCTCGTACATCCTTCGAGGTAAAAACTTGACGTGCCCATGGGACTGACGCTTGAGGTCGTCCCTTTCATTGTCCTTTCTTCCTTCACGGTCGAAAATAAAAGCTATGGCTTGAGAGAATAGTGCATTACTCCTACTGAGTTTTTTGTAAACCTCCAAAATCAAAGACGCTGGCAGCCGCTTACTTTCAAAATCTCCTGTATTTCTAACCGCGACTATTGAGAGCCCCAAAGCCGGTAAATTTCCAAGTTGGTTGAGAATAAGGCGAAAACATTCCTCTTCTGTTTGTCCCTCTACCCATAGAATTTCGTTGGCACCAAAAACATCAGACAGTCTTGCCCCCACTTCCGCGAGACATTTTTGTGCGTCACCGACTTCCTTGGCGTTCAACTGCTCGATGACGCTTTGCGGTTTTATCCATTTGATGAGTATAAGCGTGTCTGGATTTGCAGTCGTGATTATTTCCGGGGAATGGGTTGTGACGATGTATTGATGTCGGGAGAAGTCTTTTCGCAAAATTTCGATG
>VBKY01000263.1 GCA_005879255.1 Deltaproteobacteria bacterium | reverse complement strand
GTCAAGCTCAAACCAAAATAAGTGCCGCTTAGCGGAGCCGCGGTCGTCTGCTTGTCGAGCATCAACATCTTGCTACATCCGGCGCACGAGCGGCTCTAGCGTTCGTCGCAGACGCAGAGCTTCGGTTGGCAATTCCGCAACTCGCCGTCGATCTACCCGGCATGCCGAGAGCAAAACAGGGACGTTGTTGACTAGCTGGAATAACTGCGTGCCAGGCTCTTTGAAATGGCAGAGGTGGATACGCCAACCTGCCGCGCGATCTCCGCTATGGTGATCCCACAGTCTTCGACTAATTTGCGCGAAACCTCTGCTCTGACGGCCGGAATCTCACCCCGGCGGCTCCCGCTTCGCAATTCGGTCAGGGAAACTTTACGTTTTTTGCATTCTTCTGCAATCAAGCGCTCAACCTTCCGGCCGCGTTCCTTACCTGAGTATTGCCGTTGTATTCGCATCTCCGCCTCCCTAATAATCCGTTCCACGAAATCTCCGCTGCCCAGTATCCGCTCATCGGCCAGCTCCTGTTTTCCCCGGCGGCGCTGCGATTTCACCTCAGACCAGCCCCCTACCGATCGTATCAATCCTCCTCCTACTAGCTCCGGGCGCCTGCCCAGCTCTAGACCTTCGGCGACAAACCTCCGGTATGCAGCCATGGCATCTGGATGAGCAGAGCGAAGCGCGCGTGTACCAGTTGCTAGCCGAATGGTCGCCAGACGCAACGATTATCAGTATTGCGCATCGCGCCGCGCTCACCGACTTCCATAGCAAGCTGTTGGAGCTAAAGCCCGACGGAGACGGAAGAGTGCGGATGATTGCTTCCGGTGTGACGGGTACAGCAGCAGAGCGTTTTCATTCACCGACGCGGCCGTGCTGGCGAGATGGGCGAAAGTCTTGATCAGCTAGAACTGCTGCTATTGCTGCTGATCATTGCGCTCCTAGCCGCGCGCGCCGTCAGCATTCTCTGACCGGACGATGTCGAAGCCTCGACAGCTGTCGAAGGCGCGTCGAGCATTCGACACTTTCTAGCGGTCGCGACTCTCAGCCAGCCTAAATTTTTCCTCTATTCTCACGATCTCGGCTCAAACGAATTTTGGCAGATCTTTTGCCTACCTCTGGAAAGCAAGAGCGCCCAGTTCATTATCATCCGTCGTCTTCGACGGTTAAAACAAAAAAGGAGATAGCTATGAAGACGGTATATTTTATCGCAGCCCTTTCGTTGACTATTTTGCTCGGCGCCTGCGCGACGATCCGAGGCGCTGGCGATGTCGATCAAGGAAGACAAGCATTGCTGGAGGGCAACTATCAACGCGCCCTCGGCTTATTTCAGGATGCCGACCAGATAGATCCCACGTATGTATATGGTACTGAGCTAAGGGGGGGAGTCTTGAGCTATCTCGGCAGAACCCAATACCTAACTGGTAACTACACGCAAGCGCGCCAGACTTTGGAAAAAGCGCTTTCTCAGCACAAGAGCGATAATGTCGCGCGGCTATACCTTGGCCTTACGTTGTACCGGCTCGGAGACCAAAAGGCGGGCTTGACGAACATCCAACGGGGTATGCAGGGAATTTCTGACTGGCTTGAGTACATAAACACGAACTTTCGTTTTGAGTTTGGGAAAGACTGGGACACTAGCGGGACAATCCGGGGCAGCATAAAAAGCGATCTCGCCATGATCTCCAGCAGCCAGATCAACTGGCCGGGACTTGTTGCTGACGGAGAGAGGCTAGGGATGGGCATTGAACAAGAGGAAGAGTACTTTCGGGACGAACGTTCGAGAAGGTAGAGATTCGGCACGCGCCCTTTTAAATCCAAAACCGACCCAGCTCAGCCACCTCGACAATGACCAGCGTCGGCAGAAAATGTCCCCCGCGCCGGAAAAAAGGACGATCCGGTGCAGCGATTCAAGAGCTCCAGGCGTTTCTTGTGCCGCACATTGTTCGTCAGGTCCCGACTTCATTGGCGCCGCCAGCGCGATCTGTAGCTGCGCATCTGCTCATGCTGCTGAGTGTGGTCTGACAACGAAAGAGATTCGTTGGCAGCATCAAACCTAGCAGCGCTGTAGAGATCGATCACGCTCTCCTCGACTTGCTCAAACCTAGCGAGGTTTAGCGATCGCTCATTCACAGCGTCGGTCCCGTAAATTCCCAGCGTACTCCTGTCGGAATAAAGTAGCTAAGCGGGTTCTTAAAGCACTTCTTGTGCTCTCTTAATCCTGATCCGAAAATTTATTAATGGGGCCACCCGAAACTCGAAACCATGTAGATGCTTTGTCCGCTTGGCCCCGTTCCAGCAATTATATCGATATCGATACGGGCGTTAGATCTTTGATCGTCGTAGGTATAGCTTCGGATCGAAGCGGTCCCAGGATCCTTTTGCATTCCTCTCCATCTATCCGATGGCAAGGCAGCTTGTAGTTCATCAATGAGCGATGTGAACAGAGTCACAGCTTCTTCTTCAGTGTGAATCAGAGAACTGAAGCACGAGACATAAGTAGCGATACGATCAAGATAGCAATCCATGCCAGCAATGGGAGGATTAAGCCTGTCCTTGTCAGGGTCATTCTCACTTCGTGAACCGCGAAAGGGGCGCATGGCCTCCTTGCCGGAGGACAGAGCCAGAGCAAGGCTACGTAGCGCGTTGTTCCCTTGGTTGGTTTCATTTGACGGGTGAATGTCGGCTCTCCTGTGGCCGGAGCCGACATCCTGGGAGACCACAACGATACCAGACACTACGACACAACCAACTAGCCACAGGGCTGCCAATAATATTTTGCCTTTCATTGGATTCCTTTCGTCCTTCATCTTTCTTTGAGACATATTCTTGGCATGAGAAAAAAGGGAATAAGTCCAACATTCCCGTATCCGTCCTTCCGTGTTCCCCACGTGTGAATGCAACGTAGACCCTAGGTCCCAACGTCTTGCTATCCACGTCTGCCGTTGGAACGGCGAGTGACCGCCCGCAGGCGGCCCAACAGCTCACGCGTCGAGGTGAAGAAGCCAACCTTATCGTGGGGTTGGAAATCGACGCGTTCCTTCTCTACTCCATCTAGAAAAAGAATTAAGGTCGGTATCGCTTGAATGCCGTAACGCTCCATGACGGCTGGACTATCATCCACATTCAATTTGAAGATGTGCGCAGCGCTCGCACATTGCTCGGCAGCGAGCTCAACGATTGGCGCAAGCGCGCGGCACGGTTCGCAACATTCCGCCCAGAAGTCCACCAGCACCGGCGTCCTCGACGTCAATACAACTTGATCGAAATCGCGCTCGTTCACTTCTCTGACATATTCACTCATGATCGTTGTTCTTGGATGATCTTTTTATCAGCTCGCCTAAATTACTCGCGAATCTTGGCACTCGCATCGAATTCTTTCACGGACGGTCATCTTATAAATTCTGCGCGATGTCCTCACGCCGAGCGTTCAACCCGAGCATCTGTTAACGAGACGGTAATGGACCTGCCTCGTTGATATTTTGGAATAGCGCGACGATTTCTGTATCGCGATGAAGCGCACAACTCTTCAATATGTAGGGCGAGCAATGGATCAGTTCGACACCGCTCTTTTCGCAGGCATTCAGAAATCGAACTACCTCGATGTCCACGAGCGTTACGCACTCCATATCAAACCCAATCGGGGGGCCTTTGACGCCGGTCTGTTTCCTCAATTCCTCGAGATGTTCCGATCTAACTCGCCCAATCAGCCGGATCAGGGTTCTGCGCCCATCCGAGTTCCTTTCGATTTTCAAAGTCATTCGTGAGCCTCATCACTTGTAATGGCAAATTGCCTGCCATCTCCAACTGATTAAATCTACTAACTATTGATTACTTGATTCGTGCCCGATTCCAGCAATTGCTGACTTTCGACATTTTCTGGATGTGAGTTCACAGCCGCACTGTGGGCAGGACGGGGCTACTAAAGAGGCCGTTCAATGTCGGATAGGACGACGAGTGAGTTTTAGGGTAGCGTCGCTAAATGCTTTAGGAGACGGTAGGGAACGTTTACGCGGACTTGAAACGATTTTTGTTGATGCCCAGATTTGCGATCTTCGACTCAAGAGGATGACGCAGGGCCTGGCATAACAATCTTATCAATCTTAAAAGTCGCATAGACTTTGTTCGTGACTTCGTTGACTTGATCAATTGAGGCAAGCCCGACATCGGTCACTGCACCACAAATGTTGCAGCTTTATTTCGGACGGATTGTGACGACGATTCCTCGACGATTTATCGACAGGTGTCGGAATGTCGACATTGCTGCGGTGAGTAACGCCCAGTTCTTTTATCCGTCCATAGTCAGGCAAATAAGGCAAGACACCTGCGTCGTGCATTTTTTCTTACCCAATAGGCCTCATATATTGCTCTCAATTTGGTCGTGGTCGGGTGCGATGCTTACAAACCAGACACCCGCAAGAATAAGCGCGCTGCCGATAATCTGCAACGGCATGACCGGTTCTTTGAATAACGTCCAGCTCATTAGCTCTATAGCAATATAAGCAACGGCGGTAATCGGGAAGGCCTTGCTCAAGGGCACATTTGTCAAAACATTCAGCCAAAGAACAAAACTCAACAGCTCGCTCAGCAGGACTACTACGGCCCAAGGCGAATGCGTGGCTTGCACGAGCCAACTCCAGCTGAAAGGGATGTCGCGCATTTCAGCGGCCAGCATTTTTGCGCTTGCCTGAAATAAGGCGGACAGCACAGGCAGACCGATCCATAGAGAATAGAAGGCCATTTTTTTACGCAGACTTTTTCAATGTCTCATCTGCGCTGAGCAACGGCGCGGCAAACCGAAGTAACCCTTGCGCGAGCATGTTGCGATGCTTGAAATAGATGGTGTTGCGCGTGAGCCGGCTGCCGAGACGCAGCTTGTTTTCATAGTACGCCTGTCCGCTCTGGTAGCGCATCAGGCCGCGCTCCAAGCAAAAGCGGATGTTGGTGAACCAGCTCAGGAAGTAAAGATTATAGGGGCGCCCGTATTCGCCGTTCATGCAAAAAAACTTGTCGATCAGGGTGTGCTCATCGTGAATCAACAAGTTGGCTGCCAGCAACTGATTGCCGGCATAATACAAGGTGCAGAAAGACCGTTCCGGCATACGAGCGAGAACGCCTTGAAAATAACCCGGCGTCAGTTCTTCAAACTGCCATTCACTGCGATTTCTCGTGTCATGATAGAGAGTCATTATTTCCGCCAAGACATCGTCGACATTGGTTTTATATTCAAGCCGCAGACGATCCGATGAGCGCAACTTGCGGCGCATGTCTTTGCGCGTGCTCGAAGAGAGCCGGCTCAGATATTCATCGATCGATGCAAAATCGATATTCAACCACGCGGTCGGCATTCCCGGCACGGTGCCGAATCTCGCGGCTTGGAACTGTTTGCCGAAGCGCCGTTGAAACGGCTCCGGAATATCCTTGATACCGAGCAAGCGGCATGATTGTGATGCCGCATAGGTCTCAAAGCAAACGAGCAGATCAGCAATCAACGCGCGCTTTTCTCGCTCGTCCAGTTGGGGATGAAATCCGATAGCGCCGTGCTCCGTACACGGCGAACCAAGACAAGCGAGTCTAAGAGTCAACAATTTCGGAAGCGCGTTGTTGATGCCGTGGATCAGCTTTTTGCCCGCTCCCTGCAGGGTGGTGTCCAAGCTGTAATTGGTGAGGAACATCGGGGTTGCGGACTGTAGCACGCTGCCGTTCCACGCCGTCAAATAGCGGAATGAAAAACCCTCAAGAGCCGATTCTTCAATCGCCAGCAGGTAATTGTAGTCTTCCACTGCGCCGGGAAAACAAACATCCCATTGCTGCTTTTCAATATCACGCAACGAATTTATGACACGAAACTCAGGCATTGTTCCTCTCAAAGAAATCAGCGGTTAAGGCGGTGATTGGCTCAAGCCGAGCGGGCAACTGTTTGACCGACCCTCTCCTGGACATACGTAATCACGTCTTGCACCGTGCAAAACCGCAACTGATGTTCCTCAGGAATTTCAATGTGGAATTCTTCCTCCAGCTGAAAAATCAGATCAAGGGTGTCCAACGAATCGATCGCCAGATCTTCAATCAAGCTGGCTTGCTTTTGAATGGTTTCAGGTTTGGTTTTCTTTATTTTTGCCAGTCCGGCAATGATGCGCGCCTCAATTGATTCACCTGTCATCATATTAACCTCCACTTGTTAGGAAAGCGCTTTCATGACCAAGCACGCGTTATTGCTGCCAAAGCCAAAGGAATTGGAGAGCGCGACGTGAACGTCCTTTTCGCGGGCATGGTTCGGCGTATAGTCCAAATCGCAATCCGGATCAGAATTTTCATAGTTGATTGTCGGATGAAGAACCTTACGCTGGAGCGTTAGCGCACAAACAATGGCTTCGACCGCGCCGGCCGCGCCGATCGTGTGGCCTATCATGGACTTCGTCGAATTGAGTGAAATCCGGTACGCGTGTGGCCCGAATAGCTTTTTGATCGCATTGGTTTCCGTCAGATCATTCAAAACCGTCGATGTTCCGTGGGTATTGATGTAATCCACCTGACCGATAGGAATTTCTGCATCCTTGAGCGCAAGCTCCATCACACGAGCTTCTTCAGTTCCGGTCGTTTCCGGATGAACGATATGATAGGCCTCGCAAGCCGCTGCGTAGCCCGCAACTTCGGCATAGATATGAACGTCCCTTTGTTTGGCGGATTCCAGAGTTTCCAAAATCAAAACTCCGGCCCCCTCGCCTATAGCGAAGCCGTCACGTGTTCTATCAAAAGGTCTGCTCGCTCGTTCAGGTTCATTGTTGTGCATTGATAGCGCACGAAGCGAGTTAAACCCGGCAACGACGCCGGGTACAATGCAGGCTTCTGTGCCACCGGCCATCATTATGTCCACTCTCCCTGAACGGATAAGATCCAGCGCGTATCCAATTGCATGAGCGCCAGAGGAGCAGGCGGTAGAGAAGGTCATGTTAGGTCCTTTGAGCCCATAGCGAATCGCGATTTCGGCGGCCGGCGCGTTCGCCATGATTAACGGCACCGACAACGGATGAACGCGTCGCGGATTGTTGGTTTCCATCAGTCTTCGGAGCTGATTCTCATAAACCTCGGCCCCGCCCAGAGCCGTGCCGATCACGGTGCCGATGCGATCGGTTTCGCGAATTTTGCAGTCAAAATGTGCGTCTTCCAGTGCCATTTGCGAAGCCACCAGCGCCAGTTGTGAAGCGCGGGAAAGTCTCGAGATCGCGCCACATGGAAAAAACTCCTCGGCGGGAAAATCTAATATCTCTCCCGCAATTTGGGACGCGTAGAGCGAAGCGTCGAAACTCCGTATTCGCTTGATGCCGGATTGCCCGGCGAGAAGTGCCCGCCAGAACGCCTCCTTTCCCAAGGCAATTGAGGAAACGACGCCTAGACCGGTGATAACAACTCTTCGTCTGGACATCCCGTTAACCTCACCGTTGTACAAACCGAAAGATCCGTTGCCGGTCTCGGGTTCGTATGAGCGGCTATGAACTTTTGCAGTTCTTTAGCAACGACATCACGCTGCCGATCCACTGTGATGACGTGGTAGCTGTCGTCGAGCAAAACGAGTTTTTTTTCGGCTGACGCGATCTGGCTGAGCACAAATTCGGAATTTCTCACACTGGTGAAATCGTCCTCGGAAGCTTGTAATACCAACGTCGGCGCGGTGATTTTCGCCAGATCTGCCTTCAGGACAGCATAGAGGCGATCCAGATCCGCCAGTGTCTTCAAGAAAAAAATCGGATAACCTACAGCTTCTGAAGAATAGTGGCGTGGAGAAGTTCTTTTTCGAAACGGGTTCAGGACCCGATTCATGGGGTTATAGGCAGCCCGAAGTCGCGCCTGTAGAGCCGGATGTTTTATGCCGTAAGGAAAGCCGTCGAAATGAAAGAAGACATAGTGAAGCGGCCGTGGAAACCACCGGATGGCCAGATCCAGCAGAATCCTGGTTCGCGGCACGTTCCAGCCATCGTAGAAAAAAGTGGGCGAAAAAACTCCGATACCGTCGAGCTGGACGCGCGTTGAAGCTTTCAGAGCCAGAAGCGCGCCGGCGCTCAAACCCGCCGCAAAGACATGGGTATAACGCGTTCTTAAAAAAGATAACTGCTTCACGACGTGCTCTACCCAATCCTGCTCATTCGACCGCAACAGGTCTCGAATCTTTGCGCAGTGGCCCGGAAGCGTCGGGATATAAACGTCGTATCCGCTTTGCCATAATTTTCGACCGACGTATTTCATCTCCGCCGGCGTCC
>VBKY01000262.1 GCA_005879255.1 Deltaproteobacteria bacterium | reverse complement strand
CGCGAAAGGAAGGGGTGTCGTCCTATGCGCTGGTTAATAGTTGGTTGGACCAGAAGCTAAAGGAGAAACGGAGGCGAACTGGGTAGCGAAGCCAAACGTAGATTATCAAAGTTTTCATACGAACTCTCATTCAGGAAACCTGATGCCTAAGAAACAAGTTATTCAGGTGAATCTTGCTGCGGCGAATCCAAATCTCTCACCGGCCACGCGGTTTGGAGATCTGGTGTTCGTCGCCGGTCAAACCGGGCGACACCCGATGACCGGGGAGGTCGGCAAAGACGTTCGCGAGCAGACCCGGTACGCCCTTCAGCGCGTCAAGATGATTTTGGAAACCGCGGGGACATCTCTCGACAATGTTCTGACGGTGCTGACGCATCTGACCAGACGCGAGGAACTTGCGGCGTACAACGAGGAGTACGCCAAGTTTTTCCCGAGCAACAAACCAGCCAGAACCACCGTGGAAGTCATGTTGAACGCCCCCGAACTCCTTGTGGAGATAACCGTCACCGCCTGCATTCCCGATTGATTAATACCGGTGCGGTTCCGGGTCGGACCGGCCAATACCGAAGCCCGTAATCCTTCCAGCCGTTCAATCCCCCGGATCTGGTCCGGGTCCATTCAAATCGTTTAGAAAATTAGCGTGCGCCTATCGGGGAGATCGCGGCAGCTTGTCGACAATTCGTTAAACCAGCTAACTTATCTGGACGGAAAACAGGAATGGCTTTCTCACGGCCGAAGGCCATCGGATTGGCGGTAGACGATGACTATCGAACCCGATTTGAGGGACGTTGTTGACTAGCTGGAATAACTCGGTTACGGCATGTTCCCTTGGTCACCTCGCTTTGCCTCTGTTCTTGTTGCTCTAAGCAAGTGACCCGCGATAAATTACCTAACCGTGGCATGGTTGGAGTGGACTAATTTGGTCGCGTATGGCGCCCTTGCAGCGGGCGTACTGTTTTTGATTTGGAGTCTTGTTCGTGGAAGTGTTTCGGTGCTTGGGCTGGCATTCCTGATCGCCGGTCTTCTTCTCGAACTGCTGGTTTGGTCCATAAGAT
Source organism: Deltaproteobacteria bacterium (assembly GCA_005879255.1). Next base: position 7,371 of record VBKY01000262.1, on the reverse strand, counting down.
AGAAACTCACCTCACTTTCTTCTCGCCATGCTCAGCGCTCACACAGGCTACTTTTCCGTTGAAGAGTGCACCGGGTGGTGTGCAAGAGATTGATTTAGCGATATAAGATTGCAAAATAGGCGTCGTTACGAAACGGAAGGGGTTCCAGGCGTTCCAGTCGTTCAATCGCTTTGCTCCGTTCAAATAGTCTAGGAATTTAGGACTGGGCCGGGAAATCTTCCCATCACACAAGTTGGGACGATGCCTCATCGTTGAAACCGACGCTCTAAGAAAGAAGCGATGCCGCGTGCGAACCGTCATTCGGTATGCGACAGCTCAAATAGAGAATAAATTGCGCGCTCGAGCTGCCAGACGCGGTGCGCATCGCACCTGTGAGAGTATGACGGATGAAGCTTCGAATTTATCTTGATACCTCGATCTTCAGCGCTTACTACGATCAGAGAGCACCGGATCGCCGAGCGCAAACGGAGGATTTCTGGGGGCGCGTAGCTGCGTTTGAAGCATGCAGTTCGGAGCTTGCCAAGGAAGAGCTTGCGCAAACACCTGATGCAGACCGCCGGAAAAAGCTCCTAGAAATGTTGGAGAGTGTAACACTGCACCGCATTACGGCAGAGATACGAGAAGTGGCAGGACCCTATGTTAAGGCGGGCGTGTTCACGCCGATCATGGTGAATGACGCGGTCCATGTCGCTGCGGCCGTGCTTACCCGTCAGGACATATTGCTATCTTGGAATTTCAAGCATCTCGTTAATCGAGTTAGACGTGCAAAAGTCAATGAGGTCAACGTTTCCTTAGGGCTTCCAACTATTGAAATTATAGCCCCACCGGAAATTTGAAGGAGCTGTCCTATGAAGTATTTCGACTATGAATCGGTTGCTCGTGAGGCAAAAATTTCTCCCGCAAAGCTGCGACACCTGCTCAATCTTCTACGCGAGGAGTTTCCGAACGATCCGCTTATGTATGAACTCCACGTGTTGCGCGCGTGTATGGCCGTTCGTGACGGTCATATCAGCATCAACGATGTCCTGAAGAGGAACGCCAACAATCATCTGTAGTCGAAGAGGCAGAGTTCTAGCGAAACATACTAAAGGAGTCACCCATTAGCAGCGACTTGGCAATGTCGCGTAATCCTGCAGGTGAGAATCCTGTCCAGCTAACCGCGAGCCCCGGCCAATCGCTTTGCTCGGTTAAAAAGGTTTCCCAGTGATCGACACTCTAAGCCGGCTAAACGCAGCTATGGTGCATACATTCATGTTTCGAAGAAGATCGTGGGGGATTCTCAAGAGCCAAGAAAAGTAAATTGTCAAAGTTTTTAAACGAACTTCCATTCAGGAGACCTGATGCCTAAGAAACAAGTTATTCAGGTGAATCTTGCTGCGGCGAATCCGCGAGCAGACTCGGTACGCCATCGAACGCGTCAAGATGATTTTGGAAACCGCGGGGACATCTCTCGACAATGTTCTGACGGTGCTGACGCATCTGACCAGACGTGAGGATCTTGCGGCGTACAACGAGGAGTACGCCAAGTTTTCCCGAGCAACAAACCCGCTAGGACCACCGTGGAAGTGATGTTGAACGCCCCCGAACTCCTTGTGGAGATAACCGTCACCGCCTGCACTCCTGATTAATTTCTTCCCGGTGGGGCCTCTGATCGTTCAACCTACCGCTCGATAAATAATCCGCGACGAGCGCCGGGAAAAGTGGAGGGATTATGAACTTTGTCGATCTGACAATGCCGTTAAACCATCGCTGGATGCCGGATGAGGGTTTGCCGACGGCAATTAAATTTTTCCTTGGGCCCAAGGACCATCAAGAAAAAGGCATGGTCGTCGGGAGCGATTCGGGAACAAGCCTGGCGTTGCCTTCGCTGTTCGCCGAGTTTCGCAAGACGACGCGGCTAGACCAGGTACCCGTCGAGAAATTGTTCTTGCGGCCGGCTGTGGTGGCTCACATCAACAAAGGGGATGGACAAGAAATCAGCAAGTCGGACGTCGAGAAGGCGTTTACGGACGCCCGTCCAGCGAAAGCGGATGCATTTCTGATCATCACGGGTTGGGGCGATTAACCGCACCATCAGGCGGAGGGAAACGAGTACATCCTTAGCAGCCCTCATTTCTCGTTTGAGGCCGCACGATTTTTGGCACAAGCGCTGCACGATAACTACAATGACTTACTGCTGGCCGACACTGCAGGGCTCGGAATGCCGAAAAGCCATATGATTCCGGAATGGTTCTCAATGCTCCCGGTTCCGTCCGCCGAGTCGGCTGAAGCGCGCATGTATTTGCATCTATACGACAGCGAGAAAGCCAAAAAGGATTTCGCCGTCGAGATGGAATTTGCCCGCTCGGGTATTATGACCGTGCGAAAGCTCGTCCAGTGCGGTCAGATCAAAAGTCAGCGGATCAAGCTGTTGGTGTCCCCGTTGAACATTGTCCGAGGCGTCGCTTCGAGTTGTAGAGTTGTCGCCGTGGAGGAATGACTATGAAAATGATCGATTTGACCATGCCGATTTGGGAAGGCGCGGGCTATGGAGAAATTTTGCCCTTTACAAACTCTTCCGTGCGGCTTTGGGAGTACATGTATTATGACAAGCACGGCCTCAGGATGACACGCATGAAACTCGACGGCGAAACCGGCAGTCCCTTCATGGTGCCGCATCAGCGCATGCCCTTTGACCCGACGCCTTTGCAACCGAACCCCAAGTTTTCATGGACGCTCGACCAGATCCCGCTCGATCGACTGATTCTCAGAGACACGGTAATCCTGGATGTCAGAGCACCGGAACAGCACGAGATTACGGTTGACGAGATGGACGGTGCGATCAAGGGCGCCGATTTCCGAAAACGAGACGAGGTGCTGATTCGCACCGGCTGGGGCACGCGCGAGCGAGCCTACGAACTCGGGCTCGACTACTACAAGAGAACTCCGAGCATCCATTTTGACGCCGCCGCGCTCTTGGCGAAGAAAATGGACGAGATGGGGAGTGGCATTTTTATGACCGATTGCGGCTTGGTCAATCCGCCCAGAGTCCAAGGCAACAACTGGTTCCGCGGTGAAAGTCCGATGATTCCCCAACCCAAGCCCTGGCCTTCTGCCGAAGCACGGGAACGCGTGCTTGATCTGGGCGCTCACCGGCACGGCAGCCCGCATGCGAGCAGCTATGGCGCATTGATCAGAAAATCCATCGCAGGTTGCAAGTGCCTCGTCGATTGCGACAAAATCTCGAAGCTTCGGGTGAAGATGATCATCCTTCCTCTATTGATTAAAGAAGGTGGCGCATCGCCTTGCCGTTTCATCGCCGTCGAGGAATGACCGCTTACGCCTGTTCAAAGTTCAATGCTCAAGGAAAATGCCGAACGCGTTCAAGTCGTTCAATCCCCCGGATCGAGTCTGGGGTCCGTTCAAGACGTTGCGGAATGGAAATTGTCAAATGATTCGCCGCGGTAATCAGCTCGTGCCACCGTTTCGATGTAGAAGCGAAAACATGTTTCTCCGGGCGTATTGAGGGTTCAAACGATTTTGAAAGGTGTAGCCATAGTTGGGAGGATATCATGAAAGGAAGACATCTTTGGTTTGCGGCATTGCTTTTCGGTTCGTGGGCAGTAGCCGTCAGCGCATTTGCAGCAGTGCCGAGCGCGACTCTATTAAAGGCGAAGCAGGACGCCGAGGGCAAGGGTTACGTGTTTCTCACCAGCCATGACGAGATCGTCGCGCGCGCCAAAAAGGAGGGCAAGCTGCGTGTGTTCAGCTCACAGGAACCGCCGGCGATCAAAGCTATAGCTAGCGCTTTCAAGCAAAAATATCCTTTCATCGACGTGCAGGCTCAGGAGTTGATCGGCATGGAGAACTATCAGCGCGCGCTGACGGAAATGAAGGCCGGCTTTGCCAAATGGGATGTGAACTATCTGGCCGCTGATTATTATCCCGAGTATCTTCCCTACCAAAAGAAATTCGATATTTTGGGAATGGCGGAGCAGGGAGTGCTGCGAATGGAGCCTAAACTTATCGACCCCGTCAACCGCCACGTGGTCGCGATCCAGAGCAACATGCAGGTTGTTGCCTATCAGAGGGACCTTACCTCGGCGGCAAAAGTTCCGGATACCTGGGAAGGCTTTTTAAGGCCGGAGTTCAACGGCAGAAAGTTCGCGCTGGATGTCCGCCCCAAAGCGGTCGCGGCGCTCGTTCCGCTTTGGGGTCTGGAAAAAACCGTGGCCTATGCGCGCAAGCTAGCAGCCCAACAACCGATCTGGTTTCGCGGAGAGCAGCGTCTACTGATCTCGATGATTGGCGGTGAATTAGGGGTCTTATATGGGCCTAATTACAAGTCGTTTAAATTGGTCCAGGCTAAAGACTCCCTCAAAAAGTTGGACTACAAAGTCGTGGAACCTATACCTGCGCGTCTAACCGAGGCGGAGGCGGTTCTGAATATGGCCGCCAATCCTTACGCCGGCCTTTTGTGGTTGGAGTTTCAGGCCAGCCCTGAAGGCCAGAAAATCCTTGACGACGTCGACTTAGCCGCGTCGATCTTCAGTTCGGGTTCGGTGCATGAGCAACTCACCAAGGGTAAGCAAGTCTCTGTGGTCGCATGGGAGCATTACTCCAAGATGGGCAAGTATGAGGAAGAGATAGTGGGGGCATTTGGCTTTCCGCGAGCGGAAAAGCAATAACCGGAGATTCGGCGATCATTTGCTGACCCGAGTTGGTTAAACTCGCAAGGACGCTACGCTCAGTTCCAACCGTTCCAAGCCTAACGGCGGTTCAAGGTTAAATCCTCGGTTGTTCCAGACATCCGGCTTTTTCATTCCGCTCATGCGCCTGCTTATATCGTTTTAGCTCGCCAATTGGGCGCGCCTCGTCGCCAGGATTTGTCGCTGTCTTTGACAGTGCTGAAATTGGCGCTTGACAACCTGGTGACAGGCGGCGTTATTTTGAGCGCAGTCTAAAGGAGATTCAATGGAACCTGACAAGTTTATCAATTCGATCGTCACTGAAATCATCGAGCCCGGACTGAAACGTTTAATGCAGACGCAATATTTTTGCGATCTTCGTCAGGGCACGCTGTCCATTCGCAGGCTTCAAGGATTTGCTTTACAGCACTACATCACCAATCTTGCTTTGAATAAGGGCTTTGCTCTTTGCATGGTCAAATACGCTCACGACGCCGATTTGTACAACCACTTTGCTCACCAGTACAACGAAGAGCAATATCATCCCGATCTGGTCAAAAAGTTTGGCTTGGCCCTCGGACTCACGGAAGAAGAATTTCACGATACGACATTTATTTTCGAATGTTTGTCTCATACCGGAGCCGCGTTACGAGGCATGCTTGCGGGCTCGCCGGCCGAGAATCGCACCTGGGCTCTGGTGAATGAGAGCATGGTGTGCCGCTATTCCGAAGAATTTGCTACCTACCTCGCTAAAAATTATGACCTGCCAGAAGATGCCCTGGAGTTTTTCAAGGTGCATTGGATTGCTGATCAGGACCACACCCAACGGGCAGTAAACGTCATAAGAAATTTTGCCCATTCCGCGCAAGAACAAAAACGGGTGCGGGAGATCGCCAATCACGCGGTTAGGTTCAAGGTCGCCAAATTCGACGGCATTTACCGGGAGTATGCTTGAGCTCCAGTCGCATGCCAACGGCTACAATTACTCTGGTCTGACATCATCAATGTGCAGCGATAGCGACTTGCTAATGTAGTGTCCCAGAAGTTCATGTAAAAACTCCGAACGGTGGCAATCGTCGAAGCCGTACTCAAATCCCAAGCGGGCGAACTGTTAACGCTGTGGATATAGATAATCAGGCGTGCTCAGCCCATCAGCCTGCCGGCCAGTTCGAGGAGGAGCGTATCGTTGCCCCGTGCGGCGATGAGCGACAGCCCGAGCGGGCAACCGTCGAGCTTCGCCAGCGGCAGTGACAGTTGCGGCAGCCTGGCCAAGCCAGCAATGCACAGGATAGGCAGCGCTCGGGCGCGCAGGTCGTCGAGCACTTTTGGTGGTGAGTTTCGGAGCAACGCGATGCCGGGCGCGGACGGTAGCGCGAGCACAGCTCTTCCCCCAAGCATTTCCGCCATGCGACGCGCGATCTCCTCGCGCCGCGCCCTGGCGCGTGTGATATCCTCGAGACCCACCGTCGGCGCCCAGGCAAAGCGTTCCTTGACCCCCGGGCCGAGCGCAGGCTTTTCTGACGTAATCCACTGGCCGTGGCAAGCCCATGCCTCTGCGCCTTGCAGGAAGCGGAAATAATCCATCCATCGCGCGATCGGCTCGTCACCCACCGTCACAGGCTCGAGCGTCCCGACCAGCGCTGCGACCTTGTCGAGCGCGGACCGGAGCGCATCGGCGACCATTTCTCCAACGACGTCCAACGCGTCCTGCGCGATCAGCAATCGCCCAGGAGCGGGCGCGGGCGTATCGTCGCGGAGCAGGGTGCGCCCCACGCGCTCGAAGACCCCGGCGTCGCATGCAAACCAGCCGCAGGTATCAAAGCTCGGCGCAAGGGGACACACGCCATCGAGGGGGATGCGCCCGTACGTGGGTCGCATGCCGAGGATCCCGCAGAAGCTCGCCGGCAGGCGCACCGAGCCGCCGGTGTCGCTGCCAACGGCAAAGTCCACCACGCCGGCGGCGACGGCAGAAGCCGAGCCGCTGGACGAGCCTCCGGTGATGCGCTCCGGCGCGTTGACGTTCACCGGCGCGCCGTAGTGCGCATTCTCGCCCGTGAGGCTCCAGGTCAATTCGTCGGTGTTGGTCTTGCCAACGAGATGCGCGCCCGCGTCGAGCAGTCGCTGAACGACCGGCGCCGTGCGCGTCGCGGGCCCGTGGGTGCGCAGCCAGTCGGGACTACCGAAGCCGGTCCTGTGGCCCGCGACGTCGTAGATGTCCTTGACCGCGAACGTAAGCCCCAGAAGCGGCCCGTGCGACGCGCCCTTCATCTCGACGTGGGCATGGCGGCAGAACGCTCCGATCCGGTCCTTAGCAACGATATCGTTCACTGACTTAATGGAACGCACAGAAACACGGATAATTCAAACCCGGAAGCGCGAATTAGCGGGGACTTTAATTCCACGTATAAAAAGAGAAAGAATCGGTTCTGTCTTTCGGTGCACAATTGCATGATGCAAGCGGCGTCACGTTTGGAACAAAAGCAACAAAGGAGTAACTTGATTCTAGGTACGACAACGTGAGCTAATGAAATTGCCTTATGCTGCGAAAGCTCGTGTCGAGCGGAAGAAAGTCGCCGAGTATTTGCTATCGTTCTCGCATTCCGACGGAAGTAGCAAGGCACGTTTCTTTTCAAGGTTTGGGTTTCGGTGGAGGAGTGGGAGGTTCTTGCCCGTGCTCTTAGAAAACATGGAAGAGAAAATCTCG
>VBKY01000261.1:5408-19622 GCA_005879255.1 Deltaproteobacteria bacterium | reverse complement strand
AAGGAAGAAAATTTATGGCGGAGATCAGGCCGAGCTCGGTAGCTGCACTGGTACCCGCGTGGGGATTGGAAGCCACGCTGGACTTCGCCCGCAAGCTTGCCGCGCAGGACCCGGCATGGGTAAGAGGCGGTACCAGAGCCATCACCGCGCTTCAGGCGGGAGAGTTCCCCTTATGTCTCGCTGTCCAGTCAAGCAGCATAAAGAGGGTTCAAGCAAAGGACCCCACGAACGTTGTGGCCTACAAGATCGTCGAACCCGTTCCGATCCGGGTGGTGTCGAGAATCGATGGCGTTTTGCGGATGGCTGAGCATCCGTATGCCGCCCTCCTGTGGTTGGAATTCCACGCGTCTCCTGAGGGCCAAAAAGTGTTAGAGGATCACGGACCTTTTCAGGCTTCCGTCTTGACAACTGGGTCAGCGACCGAAAAGGAAACAAGAGGAAAGAAGCTTTCAGAGGTCGACTGGCAGCACCTCACCAAGCTGGACGAATACGAGGCGAAAATTGTCGAGGCGTATGGATTTCCTATGGCGAAGTGAATAGCGACCTGGGTTTTTCTCTCTGTTACTGTCGACACCGCGAACAATTTCCTATCGAACGCTTTCGGTGCAGGCAATCGCCTGACCATTACAGGTAAAAAGATGCAACCCCAGGACCCTCAGCGCTCGATACTCGCCTCTCGCTTATTCCCCGCCTAAATGAATCGTCAGTTCTTTTACGGACTCAAGCTCCTCCAGGCGTCCGACTGTTTGAATGATGGCTGCTTGCTTCTCTTTGCTGAGCACTTGGCTTGTCAGCTTGGTAAACTTTTGCTCGATCAGCTCATCGGTGACGCGGTTTTTGTGGTGCCCGGGCGGATAGAGGGTCGTCGCCTCACAGTTCTGCCCGTCCTTTGTTCGCAGAACCACACGGCTTACGGCAGCTTCCGGCCAATGCTGGTCAAGAGAAGCATCCGACTGAAGCGTGGTCCGATCAATAACAGAGAGAACATTAGGATCGCGCAGCTTGGCATCGGCATACTGCTCGGGTCCAAGTTCCCCATCCACCGTGGCGACAGCCAAGCTGTAAACCAGGCTGTGATTGGCGGTGTCTCGATTCTGCGGTCTCAACCTGGAGGTGCTGTTCCATATACCGTCGTGTCCAATGTGTTCCTTTGTCGGCAGAAACAGAGTAATGGCCTCGACGTCGCGCCAGCTAAGGCGGTGTTTCTCGAGCAAGCTGAACATACTGGTTACAGCAGTCTGCGCGGTGCGAACAGTGTTGAACCACTTGGTATTGACCTCCATCACCTTACACTCAATAAGAGGCGCCAGCAGACGCTCCATATCGATTCGTCCCGCCACAGCTTTTTCGAATTCACCACCGCTGTCGAGAATATCCGTCGGCCCGGTTAGCCCAGCCTGGGCCATCAGCGCCCCTAGAATTCCCGTCGACGCCACCATTGCATCTGCAACGCTTTTGCTGGCAGGAATACTGCCACTGTTGACGCTCAAAGCGTTGGCGTGAGTCGCAGCGATGGCAAGCGCGTTCGTTAATCGATCAATGTCGAGACCCAGAAGCTTACCAACGGCGAGGGGTACGGAAAATTCCAAGTACGTGCCGCTGAACCAGCCGCGAGAACCGATCTTGCACGCATCTTGGAAACGAATCTGGATCTCATACCCGGCCACAATAGCGGCTATCAGATCTTTCCCGCTGGCACTTACGCGCTCGGCGACAGCTAGACAAGGTGGAATATTAAAACAGGGGTGGCAGGCATCAGGACCGGCGTGAGAGTCCATGTAATCCAGGTAGCGCAGCATCGTCGAATTCACCAGCGCAGCCTTCTCGCACGACGTTCGGTAGGTAGCGCCAAGGACGGTGGACTCGGGCTTCCCTCCTAAGTCTGCCGCCACGTTTCGCATGATGACGCTCGGCTCTCCATGAAAGCCGCCGAAGGCGCAGCCCAAGGCATCCAGGACCCGCCGCTTTGTTTCTTTCACAACCTCCTCCGGTAACTTATTGAATCGGATGTCTGACACCAGTTCTGCCAAACTGTTTGCCACTGTTTTCATCTAACTCTCCCAAACAAATTGCAAGAAAAGATTCCTCGCTCTGCCAGACGGTGTGAAAACTCGAGAAGAGACCTTCGACAATGCTCAGGGCGAACGGCTAAATAACTGATTCTACGTATCTCGTTTCCGTTCATGCTGAGCCCTGTCGAAGCATTCTTACTTTTTCGGTGAGAACTATTTAGCCTTTGGAAAACCGTAGGCCTCGACTATTTTTGCTTCCCACTGCTCCATATAATGGTGGTTCTCCCAGGTTGTCAGGGATAGCTTTCTACCCTTTAATTCTTCTGCCACCGCCCCACCCTTAACGTATACCGACGAGTTGAATGGCTCATGTTCGTCGATCAATTTTTGCGCCTCCGGGCTTGCCAGCCATTCGAGCCAGAGCAGCGCAGCATGGGGACGCTGTGTGATCGCCGCAACCGCCTGCAAATTACCAAACCGCACAGGCACGGGCTCAGGGACGACATACTGCAGCGCGCCCATGCGATCCTTGCGCTGGGCTCCTTTGACCGCTTTGAAATTGGCACCAATCATCATTGGGATCTCCCCCGCCATGATGGAGGCAAAGGTTCTACTTGGATTAAGCACCCAGATAGGTTGCTGGGCGGCGATCTTGCGGGCAAAGTCTAAAGTCTTCTCCAAGCCCCAGGCCGGAACCAGAGCAGCGATATCCTTCGGTCGAGTATCGACAGCAAACTTTTTCCCCATCAGTTCCGGCCTAAGGAGGTCTTCCCAAGTCTTTGGTAGCAAGTTGGCGGAAACGAGTTTTGGATTGTAAGCCGTGACTTGGAAATGGGTATGGGGTGAAATGACATTTCGATATTTTAGGTCGATCATAGCAGGCGGTATCTGGAGCACTCCCTGCTCGGCCATGCCAAGAAGATCGACGTTCCAAAGATGAGGGGTATATTCGCTCCGAAATTCAGCGTAGACCAGGATAACATCCCAATCCTTGGCCGCTCCGCTCTGAATCTCGCGCAGGATCCGCTGGGCAACATCCGGCCCATTGCTCTCCCTGCCATCGATGTCGATGAACGGGTATTTCTTTTGGAAGGCAGCGCCATAGATTTTGATATTGGCGGAATCCATGGCTGCAGTGACGCGGACTTTGCCCTCTTTCTTCGCCTTGGCAACTATTTCATCGTGGTTCGAGATGAAGGTGTAGCCTTTCGCATCAGCCTGTTGTTTCGCCTTTGACAGGTTTGGACTCAGCTCCGCAGCAAAAGTTTCAGCTACCAGCCATATCATCGTTAAGAATGCTAAACTGCGGAACTTCAGAAAATCCATCTTCATAGTGCCCGTCACTGAGAGTGTGATGGATGCTAGCTGATGGCCTGAAGCATCGTCAACAGGTGGGTAAAAAGGATTTAGGCGGCGACCCTGATTTCCTTCCCGTTATCGTACTTTTTCCTTTAGCGACTTTCTCCACGAGATAGAGGGCGTTGAAAAGTTGAGGGTCATGAAAAGTTGAGAGTCAAAGTCTTTACCTTTGACAATCGTGGAACCCACCACAGCTAAATGACAGCTCAGTCGCAATGAGTTGCCCGGAGATACGATCACTTTGCGGGATTAATGCTAAACGATTTGAACGAAGCGAAGCGATTGAACATTTGGAACGACTGGAACCATTTGGGCTCGTAGCCGTTAGTGACGAGCCACGTCTGACGGGAGTGAAGCTACGATGTCGAAACGTTCTGCTCGGCGTCTACGGTTTTCTTAACCGTCGGTCGCTTCATCATGCGTTCCTGCCATGCCGTGTAGGCACTGAGATCCTTCATGGGAAATCCGCCGCGCACGCCCCAGCCGTAGAAAACCAGCGCGTAGGGATCGACGAGCGTGTAATCCCTGCCCATGATCCATTCGTTTCCTCGGAACATGGAGTCGATCTCCTGGCAATTGGCCCAGAATGATTTCCGTCCGTTTTCTTTTACCCCTGCGTGCGCCGCTTCGCCTTCAGCAAAACGCTCGGGCCGGTTCACGCGCTGGTACGAGGGATGCACGATACTGGAGAACCAGCACATCGTCGCGATGCCGCGCGCCTCCTCGGCCGGATCGACCGGCATCAGCTTCTTTTCCGGAAACCGCCGCGCCAGGTAAGTGAGTATCGCCGTGTTCTCGACAAGGATCTTGCCGTCAACACTGAGCGCCGGTACTTTACCGCGCGGGTTGATCTTCTGATACTCTTCGGTCCGCTGCTGCCCCTTTGCGAGCAGGATCGGCTTTGCCTCATAAGGCGCGCCGGTTTCTTCGAGACCGATATGAGAGGCCAAAGAACATGCGCCGGGACTGAAATAAAGCGTCAGCATGGGAATAACACCTCACTTGTTGAATGGTTTTGGCGACAGCGTATGCGCGAACGCGCCATCCTGTCAACTCTCGAACGCTACCGCCAGCGCTCTTAATTTAGACTTTACGCGTGCAGGGGGAAGGCACAAGGGTCGTGCCGGGTATCGAGTCGTCGTGATCGTGTCCGTGAGACGTGATCGCCGAGAGGTATAAGCACTGGATCTCGCGCATCAGATTTCGCAAGGCTAACAGCGAGCTATCACAGCTCGTCTTCGGAAACGCCGGATAGTTTTAAGAGGTGTTTGAGTCGCTACGGAAATACGTGTGGCGTGTCCGATTCTCCTTCACTCCTTCGTGAGGCATAGCAATCGTCCTGAGCGCGTCAATGGAATCCAATGGACAGCGGCAAAGCCAGCGTCACTAACTCACCAAAAGGAATTGCACGTTTGCTCAATTGCGCAAATGCGCAACTAGCGCTGAAAGGCAGAAGACGAATCAATAAATTTCGCCAGCGCTTCGAGAAGCTGCTGAGTTTCACGGGAATGCTTCAAGCGATAGCGTGCTTGTTTCCCGTCGGACTCGTACCGGACGACCTCGGGCAACCGCAGGGTCGCCAGGACGTGACTCACTCGTGACACGCTGCGGCCAACGGCTCGCGCAATCTCACTTGGGCTTAATTCTTTCCCCTCACCCGAGAACCGCCACAATCGCGAAAGCCAAGGGGTTGCCTAAGAGGCGGCACGGGCGCGATTGCCTGTAGACCTTTTCACCCATCCCGCCCCTTTAACTCATGTTTGCTCAATTGCGCAAATCCGCAACAAGGGCGTCGGCGCGAGACCCGACCTAGAAATCGAGTTTCTGTGTTCGAGTCGACCGGACTTGCGACAGACGAATTCGATAGCTCGTCGGAGCGGCTTGGGTTCGAACTGCTACAATTCGATTTTCTGCCTTGCTGCTGTCTGGTTTTCAGCAGGCGGCGAGCAGAGTTGGGCGTAAGATCAGGTCTTGCAATGACACATTGCCGTAACATCTACGGGTCAGCCTGGCGTCGTGGCGGTGTCTATAATCACCATTCGCAAGGCCGCCTGGAGCGGCGGCGCGACACTTCGCGACACCTAATAAAGGAGCAAGCTTGCCACACGACGCAAAAGGTAACATGCTGACGCTCGGCGACAAAGGACTGCGTTGTAAGCCAGAATGAATTTTGCGGATATATGGATCACATCCTAAGCACAATCATGGCGGGCAGCGGGGAAGTCGTCGGAGAGGCAATCGGGTTCGGCATCGTTGCACTGTTGATGCTCGCGGGTGTGCTGCCGATTTACTTCATCGTGAAAAAGATCACCGGCAGCAAAACGACCTTCACTGAAGACCTGCAGGAATATTTTACGGCCCGGCCTCAGGCTCGGCCGGAGACATTGAGGATGCTGTCCACGCTGGATTCAGTTGAGTCCATCGTTTTTCAAGTCTACAATTACGTCCTCATCATCGGGCTGATATTAGGTTCCGTCTTCATCGTATGGTTCTTCATCAACGTGCAGAACGACTCTGAACGCAGCTTTCTGCGGCTCTATTTCGGCGCCGCATATTTGTTTCTTGTCATCTGGGTCGTCGGCAGCTTTGTGATGATCAAACGGCGGCAAGCGCGGAGCGCGCGTGACCGGATGACTCAAACCGCCTCGCCTGTACCCGAACCACCGATCGGTGCGAGCCTTGACCCTGTTCCGCCTGCGGGCGTCAAAGCTGAATCGTCGAAAGACTCTCCTCCGGCGGAATCCGCGCTAACCGCACAGCGGATCGTCATTGTCGTCATGGTCTTCGTGTTTGCGGTTGGCACGTTCAGCGTCATTTTTCTTATGTTGAAGGGCTTGCGCAATTGCCCTTTTAGGCAGTGGATCGCGGCAGCGGCTCGGGTTCACACTTCTACGATTTAAGAATTTACAGGGGGTGAGACTTTGTTCCCAACAATGTTGTCAGCCATCAGACATCATTTAGCCCCGGCGGCGGCAAAGGTGCGGTGATAAAGCCACTGTCATCGAGCTTGCGCACGATGCTGCGGTCGACGATCTCCTCCAGCTTGATCTCGCCGATGCGCGGGTTGCTGCTTAGCATCAGGCGCTGAACGTTGCGCACTCCTTCCAACAAGGAATTCGGTTGGCCCTTCAGCGCCACCGGGCCCAAGTTTGCAACATCACCAGACTTCGATGCACCACTTCAGAGATCAAAAGCCGAGCTTGAAAAATTTTGGTCGCGTCGCCTGCCCTGTTCATAAGAAGACCCGAATCAGCATCACGTTGAACTGTAGGACGCAATGCGATTGGAATGAGAATTGACTGAATGAGAATTCAACTCAATCTCATGGCTAACGCTCGAGCTAAGGTGCGGCCCACAGCACACCGTCTCACGTGCAACACAAAAGCCTACGCTGTGGCCTGTCCCCTCCAGCGCCCTGTTAAGCAGGCACGCCCCGTTCCGCTGTGGGATTGCCTTCCAACTTGAGATGCCCTTGTTCCGTCCTGTCGTCTAGGGACTCTTGGGGGGGTATCCTCGCCTCTGGCACCTAATATGAAGCATGGTCGATGCGCCGAAGCAGAACGTGAAAACGAATTCGAGCCATACGATGCTTAGGTTTTAGACGCATAGATAGATTGTAGATGACAAATATAAAAAGGCCTAAAAAGAAGAGTGAAAAAGTCGATGGTTCTGCGATCTGTCCAATAGCAATCCTTTCACCAATTACGTCAGAATAAGCCCAATCGATAACAGTTAGTTTAGGAAGCGGATCTCCCAAAGAACTGTAATTCTCCACGCTCAACTGAAGCCATCCTAAATACTGTGGACCTCCAAAGGTCCCGAACTGCACAGCAGCATAACCAGTCACATCTTTAAACTCTCCTATATCGAGGCTGGCTCCGGGGTTGAACTGCCATAGGATTTTCGAACCACTCCCAAATATGGGATTGGATGGATATGGATCTCCAAAATCAAGCTTCTGAACCAAAGGAAAGCTAATAAATGTAGATGCCAAAGCTACTTCAGCACTCGGAATGACATCGTTCGATCCAACGCTCCCGAATGAACCAGAGGCGATAGAAAGTTTCAGATTATCCCAGGTGCCGGCAGTATCACCAGCCAAATCAATAAATAGTGCCTGGGACGTGTTGAGTATGCCTTCCAAGGAAAGATTTTGAGGTCCAGAATAAATAATGGCCGGGAAAACTGAGTTAAGGGACACCACGTTAATCCATACAAAAGTGGCTACAAAGAGAGTAGAACGATGTCGATAGGGTCTAGTTTTAGCAAATGTCTTCATAATGTTTAGCTCCGTGATAACGATTAACGCCGGCGTGCTTGACTCACAGATTCGCCGAAATATGTTTTTGAGAATGAATTGAAGGAGAATTCAACTCAATTGCTAACGAACAAGCGTTGCGCTGCCCGCGCGTAGGGTGCTCGCACCAGGCTGCGACGTCTGCGCACGGGTCGGCTCCGACGCTTTGTTCGGTGGCTTTGCGGCTCCAAGCCCGAACCGCTGCGTGAATACGCTCGCAAAGGAAAAACCCGCTACCTGCCAAAACCACACACTGGTTACCAGAAACCCAACGCCGAAGGCGAGGAGGCCGGCGAAAGATATCGCCAATGCGGTGAGCGCTATCAACCATGCATGCCAGTACGCGATGCCACCTTGTATGCACCGGCGTAGTGCCCGAAACGGGTCATAGATTTCCGCGGCATCAAACTCGTGACAATAGTGAGACATGTAGCCCGGGATCGCGACTGTTGCAGCCAATAGCAACGCGCCAGCAACGAAGCCGAGAGGAACAGAAGCGAGAGACCATGCAGCGTAGGCCGCGATGAAACCGGGCAGATAGTAGTAGGCCATGCCGCCGAAGGAAGAACGCATCGAGAGCGGCGTGGATAAGTCGATCACGATCTGTTCTGGCTCTGGCGTCATGGTGATCAAAGCCAGCTAACGCCCCAAATGAGCCACGAGTAAAGAGCATTGCTCTTTACGAGTCGGGCACGCGCGGAGTAATTTCGTGTCAGGCATTCGTGTTGACTTATTTTGTAGCCAATTGATTGCCAACGCGATTTTCCGCGTTTTTTTCTTTTGCAATGAGTTTCTCAAGCTACGATCACTTTGCGGAATAAACACTGTACAGCCGGTCGATAAAGTCGCTGTCATCGAGTTTGCGCACAACGCTGGTTCCAGTCGTTCCAAACGTTCAAAACGTTCCAGTCGTTTAAGAATCGGACGCTGATGACTCGCGACTTTCGCGTTCAAAGAGTTAGGATAAGGATCTTATGCGTTTACTCTGAAAGAGTATTTACCATAGAGACACGGAATTCGCAGAGAGTTTATTCATGATGATAATTCGTTCGAGTTTCTCAGCATCGTCGGTGCGCCACGTTAGGAAATAATAGCTGCGATGTGCCGAGAAAAAGGGTATAAACCTTCGGAAGCTGTTTGGGATGACCGACGAACAAAATTGGGGGTAGTGGCAGCCTTTTCGCGCGCTTTTTTCCTCAAAATCATCAGGAGAGCCAGGCGGAGTATTCTTGGGGTTTCCGCCCTGAGAATGGGAGGACATTAATGACGAACGTTCGCAAGGCGGCAGGTGGTTGCTGCGCCGCTTTGTTCCTCCTGGTTGTTGCGGGCTGCGCGCCGAAGATCGCCCGCTTCGACGTCCTGCCGGCCCGTGTCTGCGAAGGCACGCCATCGGTGGTGACGTGGGAAATCAGCGGGAGTCCCGAGCTCACGACGGCGCCGGCAATCCAACCATTGCAGGGCGAGCCACTGCGTTACCAGGCAACCGAGGACACGGTCTTCACGCTGCATGTGACGCGGTGGCCGTACCAAAATCCGCAAGTATCGGAGACCGAGGTGAGAGTCCACCGGACGCCGCCACCCGTGCGGGAGCCGATCGCGTTCGCAATGAAATGTGAAGACAGCAGTTTGGTTGGAATCCTCCCTCGTCCGGCAACGCTGTGGGATTCCAGGATCCGACTGGAGACGGTTGCTTCTGATGGATCTCGCGAGATGACCGTCGAACACGAAGCTCGTTCGGCGACGCTTACCGCTTCAGCTCCCAGCAGTAGCGCCTTCCAGGGAGCAACCATGGCCGGCACATGGAAGCTCACGACGCCGCTCGGCGCGAACGAGCGTTGCGGCGACCCGGCCGCTGCACCGCCCGCACGGGTCATCCTAACCACTGATTTCGTGTGCGCGAGGTAGACATGGCCATCGATATCCAGAACCTGGTCGAGACCATCGTGATCGTGATGCTCGAGAACCGCTCGTTCGATCACATGCTCGGTTACCTGTCGCTGAAGGATGAGACGAATCGGACGGATATCGATGGCATTGCTGATCCGACGAACCCGTCGTACATCAACGACTCGGCGGGCGAGACATATTGCCTCTTCCCGATGAAGGACGCCGCGCTTCCAGGCGACCTGCCCCACGGACGCGACCTAGTCGACGTTCAGCTAGCGAAGTCGGCCACGAGCGGGAAGTACGAGATGACCGGGTTCGTCGAGTCCTATCGCCAATTTATGAACGCTTCCAGGGTCAAAACCAAAGCTCCACCGATGGGCTTCATGAAGGATGGAAAACAAGTCCCGACGCTGGACTTTTTCGCCGAGAATTTCACTGTGTGCGACCACTGGTTCGCACCGCTCCCAGCTGACACGCAACCGAACCGTCTGATGGCCCTGAGTGGATTCACGACAATTGACGTGACCGTTGCCCAGACTCTCGATCAAGAACTCGTTTACGAATGGCTCACGGAAATGAGGATCCGCTGGCGGGTTTACCGTTCCGGCCTTCCCTTCTGTACGCTGTTCCCGCGGATGTGGGACGAGATCCTTGACAACACGCTGTTCCGGTCGATTCGGCAGCTCGCGAAGGACGTCAAGACTGAAAGCAACCACACCTATCCCGAGGTCATCTTCTGCGAGCCTGCTTACTTCGATTCGCCGATCAGCTCGGGCTTTGAGCGCAACGACGATCATCCTCCCCTTCCGGTAGGGCCCGGCCAAAGATTTTTGCGCGAGATCTACGAAGCGCTCACAGGAAACCCCGCGCGCTGGGCCAAGACGGTGATGATCGTGACCTATGACGAACACGGCGGCTTCTTCGATCACGTGCCGCCATTACCCATACCGACTGACCCGCCCCCTGGAGTGAACTATCGGAGGTTTGCGACTACGGGCGTCCGCGTTCCCGGCTTAATCGTGAGCCCACTGGTGGCACCGGCTTCGGCGTACAACGACAAACTCGACCACACTTCGATCCTGCAGTTTTTGGGGGAGATGTTCGGTGACGGTGACTATTCGCCTGACGTCAAGCGGCGAAAGGATGCCGGTATTAAGAGCGTCTCGGACGTCCTTACTCTTTCTCAGCCGCGTGCGGCGGTGGCAATGCCTCCGCTGGAGGCGCTCACGGTGGCCGCCCTAGTGCCGGTGCCCAAGCCCGCGGACAAGACGCCGGATCAGATCGCCTTCGAAAAGGCTGCGCAAGAGCTGCTTGCAGACAAGAAAGCGAAAGCCCTGGACAGTTATCCCGAGTTGGCGACGTTGAAGCCGGTCCCGTAGGAGATCTCAGGAGAGTACAGCTGAAGAAAATATGGCAACCATGAATACCGTGATAGATGACATCCGGGTCATGACCTCAGGCGCTTTTACCGCGGCATATCTTGAACTCATTCCCCGACTCGAACTCCTGACGAAGAAAAAACTCGTGACCGCCGCAACGTCCATCGGGACGGGGGAAACCTCCATCCCGAATCGGCTGCGACGTGGTGAAGCCGTTGACGTTGTCATCGTCGCGGACAGCGTACTTGTGGGATTCATCAAGGACGGCCTGATCATGGCCGAAAGTTATACCCCCCTCGCACGCTCGGCGATCGGTATGGCGGTGCGGGCAGGAGCGCCTAAGCCGGACTTGAGCACGGTCGAGGCGCTGAAACGCACGCTCTTGCAAGCGAAATCCATCGCGTACTCCGCCAGCGTAAGCGGCGAATATCTCACCACGGAGCTATATCAGCGCCTGGGAATAGCCGACCAGGTAATGAGTAAAAGCCGGTTAATCGGCGGTGGTGAGCGAGTTGGCGCCGTGATCGCACGGGGAGAGGCGGAAATCGGCTTCCAGCAGTTGAGCGAGCTACTTCCCGTGCTCGGCATAGATCATGTGACGCCATTGCCGTCGGAAGTGCAGAAAGTCTCCGTGTTCTCGGCCGGCGTCGCCCTAAGCACCAGGGATTCGGACGCGGCTCATGCGCTCGTCAGATTCCTCGCCTCGCCGGAGGCGTCCCGCGCCATCACCAATAGCGGGTTGGAGCCAATACGAAATCGTTGAAGCTGGAGACCAATTGGGGGTCGCTCGAGCGCGGAGCGTCGTGACGGTCAGGCCTTGCGGTGCAACAAATGCGGTAACTCGGCTCACGTCTGGTCTGTGCAATAAACTTCACGTCTAAAATATATCGTTCAATAGCTAACCGAGCGTCAGTCTGATCCGCCCCGATGCCCCGGTCCAGCGGTGCGTGATTTTCCGCGATCTTTCTTTGCTTGCGATCTGAAAGATTTTACGCATACTGAGCTGAAAGAGAGAAAGTTCTTTTGAAAAATGTCCGGCGTAATTAGAAAAGCGGAACTGTGGAAAAAGCGGGGCTCTGTCGAGCGGATTGCCGCGGAGCAGTGGAGTTACCCGACAGGAATGGTCTGGTGCCCCATGAAGATGAGCGGTATGGCCCTCATGAAGTGCGCCGAGTTGCAAAAAGAGTTCGGCTGCGGAAGTCTCAAGCAGTTCAGGATCCTAACGACCACGAAGCCTGGGAATGCGCCGCTTTTCTGGCCCTGGCTGCGGCGCGACCGCGAGTGCCCGGAGCGGGCGGGCGAAAAAGAGGTGCGCGAATTGCGGTTGGCTCTGAGCCCGCTCAAGTCAGTTGAAAAGAGCAGAAAAAATCCCCGAGCGTACCGTTGCCCGGCGTGCGGTGGCCGCAAAGCTTTCGGCGCCCGCCAGTGTCGCCGCTGT
This sequence comes from Deltaproteobacteria bacterium, assembly GCA_005879255.1. The sequence goes on along the minus strand of VBKY01000261.1, from coordinate 7,250 downwards.
TGGCGTCTCTCTGTGAGAAGATGACGAATGAGACGATAAGGTCGCCACTGAGTGTTGAGTTAATTTGTTCGCCCTGATCACACGTGCAACAGCCGACTCCAGTTGATCGTGGAAGTGGTTGAGCTCGAATTTCTACAATTCGACTTGGCGTCATACTGCTGTTCGATTTCGATAGAAACGACTCGCAGCCATTACTCGTCGTCTTCGAGCGATCGTCTACGGGATTGTTGTCTATAGCGTCTCGTCACTTTTGACGTTTCTCGTCGGAGCTAGACGATTCCCGGAGTCACGACGGAGAATTTTTTGCCGCCGGGTGAGCCGGCGCTCGATTTCATTGGCCGCCGATTCATGATGTTCATGCCACGAACATACCGCCGCAATCATGCAGCTTGTATCCGGGAGGAAAGAGGGCGGCATTCTTAGGTAGAACCGACGGAGCGTTCTCTTCGCAACCTTTTACGGGTGCGCTCGACAGTATCCGTCGAGAGACGCGGAGTGTCCTGGGTGGGGACCGCCACAAGCAATCGGCCCTTCCGTTCGAGTTTGACCGGTAGGGGAGCGGGGGTAATGGCGATCTTGCCGTTCTCCCAACGAACATCGAGCGGCATCCCCGGCTTTATCCCGGATTCGCGGCGAATGTCTTTCGGAATCACCAGTCTACCGGCATGATCGATGGTCGTTTTCATGGTAAAAAAATTACCATTTTCTTTACCGTCTGGCAATCCAAGATTGATCTGGGGATAAGATACCATCAATCGCTGAGTTCACGATTGATGTGAGTGTCATGCTCGACCCCCGAGAGCTACGAATACGCAATCTTCATAAGATTAAGCCATTCCCCTCGTCACGCTAATGTCGATTAGACTGAATTTGCATGCTTGCTCAATTGCCCAAACCTGCAATTGATGCGCGAGCGCGGAACTTGTTGTATTCGTCGTGTTGTGCTACTCGGCGGTGAGTCTAATACAAAGAGAAGAATCGTTTCGTGCAATGCAACAGGGCCACGGTTTATTGATAGCTTCAGCTTTCGTATATTTGCTCTCAGTATTCTCAGCAGCGAACGCCGCTGTGACACGGGTCGTCGTTGCTTATAGCTCGATCAATCCCAATTCTTCGCAACTTGAGATCGCTCGCGCGCAGGGTTTTTACCGCAAGTACGGCCTGGAGTCGGATATTATTCTCGTGCGCAGCAGCGCGACCGCAAGCGCCGGTCTGGCTGCCGGCAATATCCATTTTGGCTTCATCGGCGGCTCGGCACTGCTGAATGCCGCTGCGGAGGGGTTGCCGCTTAAGATGCTGGCTTCGTTCGACGCCCAGCTCACCTATGACATCATCGCCAGACCAGAGATCAAGAACGTCAACGACTTAAAAGGAAAAAAATTCGGTGTGGGTTCGCTCGGCGGGACGCCGTGGATGGCGGCGAGGTTGGCATTTGAATATCTCGGCCTCGACGAAAAAAGAGACCGCATTCAAATCGTCGCGATGGCCAATCAGACGAGCCGTTATCATGCCCTGGAGCAAGGCTCCGTTGATGCCGCGATCCTTCAAGGGAACTTCAGCCGTTCCCTTAAGACCAAGGGGTTCAACGTCATCGTCGACCTCGAGCAAGCCAAGATCCCTTTTGTCGGCGCTGGGGTGGTTGTTTCGTCGCGATTTTTGCGCGAAAACCAAAGCACGATAGAGAACCTGTTGAAAGCGCTGCTGGAGAGCCAAAGTTTTATCAACGCTTCCGAGAACAAGCCGGCGGTGTTGAAAATAATGGGAGCCTATCTCAAAGAGCAAAATACGGCGGCGCTCCAAGACGGATTTCAGGTTCTGAGCGCCAATATGAGCCGAAAACCT
>VBKY01000261.1:0-5339 GCA_005879255.1 Deltaproteobacteria bacterium | reverse complement strand
CAAGTCCGACGATTTGATAGATGAGAGCTTCATGCGCAAGTTCGATAGGAGCAGATTGCTCGATCGCGCGCTGGTCGGGTCGCTGTAGTAACGATCTGGGGAGTTCAAGGTTCAAGAGTTCAACGTTCAAGGTGGGGAGAGAACGTTGAACGTTTGAACTCTTGAACGTTTGAACCCCACTCGTATTGAGGAGGCGGACATGAAACAGGCAAAATTGGTCCATATCGCCGTGCGCTCCGGAGAGCCCCGTTCGTTGGCGGAATTTTACAAGCGCGCTTTTGGGCTCAAAGAGGTGCTCAGCAACCGTAGAGCGGTGGATCTGTGGGACGGTCATCTGTTTTTGGCGATCAATCCGCCTTCCGCGACCGGTCCGATGGGGTTGAACCACTTCGGCTTCGTTGTCGATGACGTTGAGTCTCTGCGGCCGGTTTTGAGCCGTGCCGGAGCATCGAAAGTGGAAGCGCGTCCCGCCGGCAGATCGTTCACCGATTGGCGCGTTCACGACCCGGAAGGTAACCCCATTGATCTTTCAGGGAGAGGTTACAACACGATCCCGGCAGACCGGCTGCAAAATGGAACCGACGATCGAGCTATGAACGCGGTGCGGCGGCTCGTCATACTCTCACAAAAGCCGCAGGAGCTGTCGCGATTCTATACGGAGGTCTTCGGGATGGACACGGTCAAAACGGCCGCGCATAAAGTGGTATTGACCGACGGCGTGATGCAGCTGGTGTTGCTGAACCTCGATCCCAACCCCGTTAGCGGTCTTTACTGTTACGGGCTCGCGGTGAATGAAACCTCGGATGAAGTGCTCCGGCGTGTGGAAGATGGCAAGCTCGCCGTTTCTTGGGGACCGGATTGGGTGGACGAAGGCAAGCGGCAGATGCATCTCCGGGACCCTGAGGAAAACCTCGTGACCGTCTTCGGAATGAATTAGCCGGGCGGGCGATGGCCCGGAGAGCCGTGGCCGTCGAACCTTTACGATCGGATCGTCTGCCTTACTGCTGTCCGATTTCTCATAGAAACAATTTGCGGGTAATTTGATTAACGGGAAATCAGTCGAACCATCGATAAAAGCATTAACTATTTTCGTGGAAGGCGCGGAAACGAGTATACCGCACATTATTACTATTTAATGTTCCTCTCAGCTTGTAAACGCTAACACACAGTTCGTAGATCGCGGAGCCCGTGCGATCGTCAACGACTCGATCGCCCTGAACCGTTTCGTATTCAATCCTGACGACGGGCATTCTCTCAGTCGAGGCATTGTTGGAAACACTCAGTAATCGAGCTCCTTTGCTAGTCACGTAACTCCCGATCGCCCAAAAGATTTGGGACAAGCTAAGAAAGTCCTTAACCGCCGAATCACGATCACTTCTCTCTCGTGCTTTGCGATCCAACTGCTCGATATCATCTAAGGTGTAATGCAAGGTGACAGGGGTGGGAGCCGGTGGCGACTGGTAACCAGCCTCGACAACGTAGAGTTCAGCTTCGCATCTTATGAGAAAGGTTTTGATACCCCGCAGTTCTAAGTCCTGGCCGATGGTGCGTAGGGCTTCTGAAAAAAAAATGGCAGACATGAATAAAGTTCCTCGGATGCTTGACTAAGAATTAACCGTTAGTCGCAACACAAGGTAGAAGCACAACACGTGCCAGCTGGAGGAAGGTTATGTTATTAAATTTTCTTATGGCAAAGAAATCGTAACCGCGGTGTCAAATGCCTTAGAAATTGAGCCAATTACGGATTTCGATTGTCGTGAGGAGCAGGTACGGATTTACTCACGTCACTTTTGCCAATGATGGGTGACAGACGCTCGTCACACGTGAATGCCATAACCGCGAAGGAAGGCACGAGACGGCGAGGATCGGGCGTGAGTGTTGAGTTATTTGGTTCGACTCGACCGCACTTATAACAGCCGAATCCAGTTGTTCGCGAGAGCGTTTTGAGGTCAAACTTCTACAATTCGATTTCTGCCTTACTGTCCTCCAATTTCTGGTGGAAACCATTCGCGAGTAATTTGACCGGACGGAGATCACCTTGATCGCAGCCCTTCTTCGATTCGGTCACCCAAGCCATGGCACAGCCGGATTTACCTGTCTTCGAGATTGTTCAGGCCATACACCTCGTCACGCTACCTCCAATTAGAGTGAACTTGCTGTTTGCTCAATTGCGCAAATCCGCGACAAGGGAATCAAGTTCGTCCAAAATGCGAAACTCGCTTCCACTTTCGCTTCGTGTTAACTTGGAGCCGCTTTGCAATTTCGCCTCGTCCTGAACCCGACAGGCCCGCGCAAAGAATCCCCTTCGGTAGCAAACAATTAATGGCGAACCGGCAGCTCGAATCCATCTGGACGCGCACCTTTATACTGCTTTGCGGAGCGCAATTTTTGGGCTATGCGCAGCACTCCGTGCTGACGCCGATCTTACCCCTGTACGTCACGCAACAACTTGGCGGATCGCCTTTCATCGTCGGCATCGTGCTCGCCTGTTTCGCCGCGACGAGCGTCATCGTTCGGCCCCTGGTAGGCCATTGGGCCGATCGTTGGAGCGAAACCGGTGTCATGATCGCGGGGTTGCTCTTTCAGGGCGCGAGCATTTTTCTCTGTTTCATTCCTTTTGTGGGCGCCACGATGTTGGCCAACGGTCTGCGTGGCATCGGTTGGGGCGGACTCAATACCGGAGGCTACTCGCTGCTAGCGCATATAGCGCCGGAATCGCGTCGTGGCGAAGCCTCCGGCCTTTACAGCGGCGTACAAGGCGCCTCCACGATCTTATTTCCCGCCTTCGCTCTGTGGCTGCTCCACACCCCATTCGGCAATTTCGGGGTGGTTTTCCTTGTTTCGGCGGTTTTTTCCTGGGTCGGCGCCGCGCTTGGCGGAGTGATGGCCGTGCGCGTCCCTCGCACAATTGACCGCGATGCGCCGTCGGAGCTATCGCGCCAGTGGTGGCGCGAAATTTTCCATTTTATCGAACACGATATTTTGCTGCCGTCGATCATGCTTTGCTGGCTCAACATCTCGCTCCCTTCGATTACGAATTTTAGCGTCCTCTACGCCGCCGAGCGCGGCATCATGAATTTCGGCGCGTTTTTCGTCGTCGTCGGCATCACCAGTTTGCTTGCTCGCCCGCTGCTTGGCCGTCTCTCGGACATCATCGGCCGCGATCTCTCGATTGCCACCGGGTTCGGTTTACAGTTGATGAGCCTGCTTCTGATCACGATCATGTCCAATCTCGCGGGCATGATCGTTTGCGGCACGCTTTACATGCTCGGCAACGCCATCGGCAGCTCGACAACCCTGGCAATCGCCGTGGAGCGCGCCGATCCACGCCGTCGCGGTAAACAAATGGCGAGTTTTTCCGTCGCCTATCCGCTGAGCTATGGCGTGGGTTCACTCATTACCGGCATCGCGGTCGAGGCTGCCGGTTATGTCGGGATGTTTTTCGTTTTAGCCGCGCTGCAGGCATTGGGACTCATTTTCGCGCTGGTCAACGCGCCGAAACTGAGGTCGCCGGCGAACTAATAAAATCTAATTCGATGGCCAGTGATAAACGCGAATCGATTTGGACCCGTGTCTTCGCGCTGCTCTGTTTGGCTGAGTTTCTCGGTTATGCCCAACATTTCATTCTCCAACCCGCCTTTCCACTTTACATTACTCATCTGGGAGGCTCGCCTTTTGTCGTCGGATTGGTCATCGCTTCGTTCGGCGTCACCAGCGTCGTATCCCGGCCGATCATCGGTTATTGGGCCGATCGTTGGAGCGAGACCGGCGTGATGATCCTCGGATTATTGACCCAGACCATAAGCATCGCCTTCTGCTTCCTACCGTTTGCCGGCGCGACGATGCTCGCCAATGGTCTGCGCGGCATCGGCTGGTCCGGCATGAATACCGGCGGCTACACGTTGCTCGCGACCGCCGCACCCGTGGACCGGCGCGGCGAAGCCTCCGGTTATTACGGTGGCGTTCAATCTGCTGCGACGATCATATTTCCAGCGGTAGCGCTTTGGATCATCGATGCGCACTTTGGCGGCTTTGGCGCCGCTTTCTTGGTTGCGATGAGTCTCGTTCTTGCCGGCGCTGTTGCGGCTTACGCCCTATCGCGACAGGTCCCCCGCCGCGCACGCGATTCCCAAGTCCAATCCACAGAAGCTTGGTGGCGTGAAATCATCAACGTCTTCGACCGCCACATCTTGCTCGCTGCCGCGCTCCTTTTCACGCTGCATCTTTCGCTGCCCTGCTTGTCGAGTTTCGTCGTGCTTTACGCGCGTCAACTCGGCATCAGCCACTTCGGTTGGTACTACGTGGCGATCGGCGTAACCAGCACGCTCGCGCGGCCGCTGCTCGGTCGCCTATCGGATAAGATCGGCTGCGGCCGCTCGCTCATCGTCGCTTTTATTCTAGAGACAATCGCCTTGCTGTTGCTGCCTATAGTCGGCACCCTTCTCGGTGTGATACTCAGTGGCTCACTTTACTTCATGGGTTCGGCCATCGGCGGTTCGCGCATTCTTGCGCTGGCGATGGAACAAGCCCCGACCGAACGGCGCGGCCGCGCCATGGCAAGCTTTTCCGTCTCCTTCCCGCTGAGTAACGGAGCCGGCGCTCTGCTAAACGGGTTCATCGTCGACTTGGCCGGCTACCGATGGATGTACATTACAGCAGCCGTAATGTGCGCTTTTGGCCTGGTGCTGACATGGAACCAGTGGTCGAAGCTGAAATGACTCCGGCGCGGCTAGCTTCTTGTTGCCGTCGACAAGATGAGCTAAGCAGGAGTCGGTCAACCCACTGAGCGAAGACTAAGGAGGCTAGAGATGAAGAGTCGCTTTTTCGTAACGCTGATCTTAGCATTGCTTGTGTCGGCGATGGCTTGCGCTCGCACGGCTCACGCGAAAAGTTACATCGCCTACATTTCGGACTCTAGCAATTCGTCGGTGGTCTACTGGATCGCCAAAGAGATGGGCATCTTCAAAAAGCACGGGCTCGATCTCGATACTATCTTCATCGACGGTAGCGTGCGCGGAATTCAAAGCCTGATTGCCGGCGACCTCGGCTACAGCGGCGCGGTGGGCACCGCCGTGATCAACGCCAACCTCGCGGGCGCGGACGTCGCGATTGTTCAAAGTCAGATGAATACCTTGCCCTACTTCATCATCGGCAACGCCAAGATCAAATTACCGGAAGATCTCAGAGGTAAAACCGCGGCGGTGCATATACCCGGGACGTCGGCTGATTTCGCCATGCGTTTGGCTTTGACCAAAGCCGGGATTCCATACAAAGACATCAAGGCCGTAACGCTCGGCGGCGCTCCCGCACGGCTCGGCGCGACGATCAATGGCCAGACA
>VBKY01000260.1 GCA_005879255.1 Deltaproteobacteria bacterium | reverse complement strand
CTAGACTTTCCTGATAATACTTTTGACTACGTCATGGCGTTTCACGTTGTCACTGTCGTGCCTGATCCGGAGCGAATGATTGCCGAAGCCAAGCGGGTATGCAAACCAGGCGGCAGAATTGTCATCGTGAATCACTTCACCAGCGATGTTCCTCTGCTAGGGATGGTCACACAAGCATTCGACCCGATCACGCGTTGGCTCGGTTGGCGTACCGATCTCAAACTGAAACCATTCATCGAAACCGCCAAACTCAAGGTCGAAAAGATCTACAAACTGAATAAAACGTCCCTCTATACGGTTCTGTTGTTGCGAAAAGAAAACCGCACGTTTTCCCCGATGCGCGAGCTCTGAGACTTGATCCAAGCACGTCCTGCCTCCGATTATGCCGAAGTCGAGGAAGGTCTCTCCAGAACACAACTCCCGACGTGTGCCTGAGAACACAAGTTGCGCAGGAAAAAATAGAATTTGAATTTAGCTGTTGGAAAAACCGTCGGGGAAACCACGTTCCCCTATTTCGATGACGGCTGTTGGAGAATTGCTATCGAGGCAGATCTTTGGAGTTCTCTTTCTTCGCGTCTTTGCTGGCTTCGTCATCGTCTCCCCCGGTTACGCCTTTTTTGAAATCGCGGATCGCCTTCCCCAGTCCACTGCCGATCTGCGGCAGTTTGCTCGGTCCAAAAATAACCAGCGCGATCACCAAAATGACCATCAGTTCCGGCAGGCCCAATCCAAACATAATTTCCTCCTACCCCTTACGCTTCACTGCGAAGAATACCGCGTTATCGCCGCGTTGCACAAGCAGCAGTATACGGTCACCACGACGCCCCTGGCGCGTTGCCCGTTCGAAGTCCCGGACATTGCCGACCGGCCGCTGATTGACTTCCCGGATGACATCTGCCGGTTCGATACCCACTTGATCGGCCGGACTGCCCGGTTGAACTTCCACTACCAGCACGCCTTTCGATGAATTCAAGCCTAAACGGCGCGCCGCTTCAGGCGTAATTCTCTGAACCCGTAGCCCCAGTTCCGGATCGCGCGCTTCAGCCTGTTGATTGGGGTCGTTTTCGTCCTGCAGCTCGCCGATTTTTACGGCCATCGTTTGCTCTTTTTTGTCGCGAAAAATTTTTAGCGTCACCTTCTGCCCCGGGGACGTATCGGCGATCACGCCGGGAAAATCGTGGCTCTTGGGCACGGCCTTGCCGTTGAACTCGACGATAATGTCGCCGGTCTTGACCCCGGCTTCGGCGGCCGGACTATTTTCGGCAACCTCGGTCACGACCGCCATGTCGCTCGGGTTGCGCGTAAGGCCCAGCGATGAGGCCATCGCCACGGTCACGTCCTGGGCTCGGACGCCGAGCCAGCCCCGTACTACGCGGCCATTCTTGCGCAATTGTTCGACGATTTTCTTCGCTAGATCGATCGGAATCGCAAACCCGATACCGACATTGCCTCCGGTCTGACTGAAGATCGCGCTGTTGACGCCGACAACTTCGCCCACAGCATTGATCAGCGGTCCGCCGCTGTTTCCAGGATTGATCGACGCGTCGGTCTGGATAAAGCTGTCATAAGGGCCAGCGCCAATCACGCGTCCTTTGGCGCTGACGATTCCCGCCGTCACCGTGTGCTCCAAACCGAACGGATTGCCGATCGCCATCACCCAATCGCCGACGTCCAGTTGGCTCGATGTGCCGAGCTTGGCAAACGGCAGATTGCCGGGCGATTTTCGAGTTTTGATCAATGCGATGTCGGTGCGATCGTCCTTGCCCACCAGTCGCGCTTCGTATTCGGTCTGATCAGCCAATTTAACTTTGATCGTGTCCGCACTCCGTACGACGTGGTAGTTGGTCAAGATTTCGCCGTCCTTGCTGATCAAGATGCCTGAGCCGAGACTGCGTTGGGTACTCTCCTTGGGAATCGTTTCACCGAAGAAGCGGTTAAAAAAATCCTCGATCGGATCGTTGGATCCGGAGCGCCCTGAGCGCTGCGAGCTCGTCGAAATGTTGACCACCACCGGCATGGTTTTCTTGGCGATGGCGGCAAACGACGGTGGCCGAGTGGTCTCCAATGCGGCGAGATTTGCCGCGCTTGAGATCGGCACGATCGCGAGCGACGAGAATACGATGAAGCCTAAACCGCATCTCAAACCAGACCAAATCGATCTCCGTGTCGCGCAATTCATTCGTCCATTCACATTTCCAGCCTTGGTCAGCACGCTCATACACTAGCAAATTTTGCTGATGGATTTAAAGCGGCTCAAATGCCGCAGAACATTTGCAAATCCACGGGTCAATGGCTATGAAGAAACGACCTTTTTCGCTTGTGGAACGACATGAAACCGGCCCCCATCGATTACGACACCGTCCGGGAGATGCTGCGCACGGCAACACCGGATCGGGTCTTGCGATTCATCGGCAAAAGCCATCCTGCCGACATCGCGCTTTTGTTCAAAGGCCTGCAGCCCACCGAGGTGCGCCAGCTCTTCGACATTCTGTTCTCATCCCGCAGAGCCGCCAAGACTTTGAAAGAGCTTCCGCCTGAACTCCTGCCCGACGTTCTGGCCTTGATCGATGACGAAAAAGTCGGGCGCTTGATCGTCCGGGCCGATCCGGACGACGCCGTGACGTTTATCGACAGCCTGGCGGAAGAGCGGCGTGAGAGAGTTTTAGCCCTGCTTGATCCAGAGCGCCAAGCCGCCGTGCGCGAGTTGATCAATTATCCCGAAGGTACGGTCGGCAGAATCATGACCACCGATTTCATGGCGCTCTCTCCCGATACGACGGCGCAGGGCGCCATCGACAAAATTCGCGAGCGCGGCGAGTTGGAAACATTTTTCTATCTCTACGTCGTCGATGACGCCGGCAAACTCGTCGGCGTGGTGCCGATTCGAAACCTGGTGATCGCTCCGCCCGACCGCACGCTCAGCGAGATGATGATCGCCGACCCGGTCAAAGCCAATGTTTTTATGGATCAAGAAGAGGCCGCTCGACTCGTGTCGCGGTACGAGCTCTTGGCGCTGCCGATCGTCGACGAAGCCGGCCATCTGGAAGGCATTATCACGGTCGACGACGTCATCGATATCATCAACCAAGAGAGTACCGAGGATATGTACAAGATGGTCGGCTTGGCCGAGGAAGATCGTGTGTTCACGCCGATTTCACGATCGGTCAGAATGCGCCTCCCCTGGACGATTTTGAATCTGCTCACCGCCACGCTGGCGGCCTCGGTGGTGGGCCTGTTCGAAGGCACGCTGCACGAGATTATCGCGCTGGTGACTTTCATGCCCGTTGTCGCCGGCGTCGGCGGCAACGGCGCGACGCAAACCGCCACCGTGATCATTCGCGCGATCGCGCTTGGCGAGTTGGAATTCGCTTCTGCCTGGAAAGCGATCGTTAAACAGGTCTCCGTGAATATTTGTATCGCCCTTGCCGCCGGCGGCATGATCGCGTTGGGCGCCACGTTATGGAAAGGCAATCCTTTCCTCGGGATTGTGCTGGCGAGCGCGATGATTTTCAATCTCGGTTTGATGGCCGGTTTTGCCGGCGCTGCAATTCCGTTGCTTTTGAAGGCGTTCAAGTTCGACCCCGCGCTGGGCTCTGGCATCATCGTCACCGGACTCACAGACGCCTTCGGCTTTCTGTCATTCCTCGGGCTCGCCACGCTTTTCCGTCATTATCTAGTTTAGCTCGCATGGTTCACGGCGAGAAAGGACCGCTAGACAATTCTCGCGATTGGCCTTTGATTAAAAACCAGAACGCCTGAACCGGTTCGACGTGAAAGGTCAGGAAATGGAGAAGCCCCTGGCGCTTAAACCCGCAATGAACGCCAAGAAGAAGGGCACTCGACTCGAATCATTCGCCGTGAATCATCGCGATTAGCCGGCGTTTTCTGAAGTGACGGCGCTCGGCGTGGGACTTTTCTGGAGCAAAAAAAGCAGCCCGCCGATCAAGCTGTCAAGCGCGACCACCAAGAATAGCAAGATCCCGAAGGCAATGCTTTTCTCCGTGCCGATACCGATGCCCGCCAGTAAAAAAACATAACCGCCCTCGCGCAGCCCGAGACCATTGACGCTGATCGGTATGGCGGCAAACGTGCCGACCAACGGATAGATGATGATGCAAAACGAAAACGGCAACTCCAAGTTGAGAGCCCGTCCCATGGCGACATGCATCCCGGCCTGAATCAAATGAACCACCACGGAAAGTGCAGTCGCCGCGCCAAGCGCGTGCCAGTGGGTTCGATAGTTTCGTAGCGCGAGGCGCAGCTTGATGATGAGCTGATGTCCGTCCTCAGGCAGCAAGCGCCGCAACAACGGAACTGCCAAAGCAGCGATGAGGAGGGCCAGCGCCAGCAGCCAGGTGGCCGTTCTGGCGGGGGCGGGAATCGGATATTCGGGAAACAGCAAGAGTCCGGCCGCTCCCAGCCAAACCAGGACTACCATACCAACTGCTCGATCCATGAGAACCGACATCGCCGCATGCACGGTGGTGACGGCACGCCCATTGGCGTGAGCTTCCTCGTCTCTGACAAGATAATAGACGCGGCTCACGTCTCCGCCGACCGTGCCCGGGGCAAAAAGATTGAAAAACATGCCGATCAAATAGTAACGAACCATATCCTTAAAGGGTGTTTTGATGCCGATCGGTCGGGCCAGAGCCGCCCATCTCACCGCGCTGATGCCCTGCGCCACCAGATAAATCGCGAGTGCCAGTGCAATATAAGAAAACTTCGCCGACGCGAAGGTGTGAAAGAACCGCTCGATGTGGATACGCGAAAGAAAATACGCGAGCAGGCCCCCGCTAATGAGAAGCTTGATGAGAAAGATGATGACGGGTTTGGCCTTTTTCATCCTTCCAGTGACGGTTCGATGAGCACTTGCGCATCGTTCTTTTCGAGTCGATCCACCAAGACTGTTCGCCCAACAATATGGAGCCGTCCTTCAGCATAGAGCTGAATCGCGCGCGGATAGATCCGATGCTCCTGCTTGAGAATTCGGGCCGCCAAGGTTTCCTCTGTGTCGTCCGGGAATACCGGCACGACGGCTTGAATGATGATCGGCCCCTCATCACACTCTTCATTGACGAAATGCACCGTGCAGCCGGAAAACCGCACGCCATGCTCTAGCGCCTTTTTCTGCACGTGGAGACCGGGAAATGACGGCAACAGAGCCGGGTGAATGTTCATGATGCGGTTGGAGTAAGCCTTAACGAACACAGGCGATAGCAAGCGCATGAAGCCCGCGAGCACGACAAGTTCCACGCCCCGTCCGCGCAGCAGATCGACGACGGCTTGATCGTAGGCTTCCCGGCTCGGAAATTCCTTGTGCTCCAACACTTCGGTTGGGATGCCGTGGTTCCGCGCGCGTACCAGTCCGTAGGCGCCCGCCTTGTTGCTCAGCACCACCTCGATCTCGACGTCGAGTTTCTTTGCTTCGACGGCGTCGATGAGCGATTGCAGGTTTGTGCCGTTGCCGGAAACCAGCACCCCGATGGAAACTTGCCTTGCCATAGTATTTTCTTACGAGCGAATCGTCGCTCCCCGCGGTCCGTTTTCAACCTCGCCGACGATAAAGAATTTCTCACCGATTTTTTTGAGCGTCTGAGTGATACTATCGGCGTCCTTTTTGCCGACCACGACGATCAACCCAAGGCCATTGTTGAATGTGCTATCCATTTCGCGCTGAGCGACGCCGCCGATCTTCTGAATCAAATTGAATACCGGCGGTACTTTCCAACTCGAGCGCTCGATGAGAGCCCGCCGACCCTCGGGCAGCACACGCGGGAGATTTCCGGTGATTCCGCCGCCGGTGATATGGGCCGCCCCTTTGATCGCATGCTTGGCAAACAACGCACGCATGACCTTCGCATAAATCCGCGTCGGCTCGAGCAGCTCTTCGCCCATCGTTCGGCCGAGTTCAGCAATTCGCTGGCCGACTTTCAGGCGTCCCTTCTCGAATAACACCTTCCGCGCCAATGAATAGCCATTGCTGTGCAGTCCACTCGAGGGAAGACCGATTAATATATCGCCGGCGACGATCGCGGCGGCGTTAATGATTTTATCCTTCTCCACCACCCCGACGACGAATCCGGCGAGATCGTACTCGCCGTCGGAGAAATCGCCTGGATGCTCTGCGGTTTCCCCGCCGATCAACGCACATCCCGCCTCGCGGCATCCGGCGGCGATACCGCGCACCACGGCGTCGGCGATTTCGACATCGAGCTTACCGCAAACAAAGTAGTCCAGGAAAAACAGCGGCTCTGCCCCTTGAGTTAAAATATCGTTCACGCTCATGGCGACGAGATCGATGCCGACGGTGTCGTGAATTCCGCTCATGAACGCGATCTTGAGCTTGGTTCCAACGCCGTCTGTGGAGGAGACTAAAATCGGATGACGATAACCGCGACTTTTTAGATCAAAAAGCGCGCTAAACCCGCCGACGCCTGCCACCACGCCGGGAATATTCGTTCTCTTTGCAACCGGGCCGATACGGCGCACGAGCGCATCGCCGGCTTCGATGCTGACACCCGCCTTTGCGTAAGTTAATCCTTGCTTGATCACCATTTAAGTTGGTTTTTCGGACCGTAGGAGAGGTGCGGCGTATCGCCATGCGCCTCTCCCGGCATCATAGCGCAGTGTGCCATCAATTTCACATGGTCGAGCCGGCGGGCGAGGCGGGAACGCCGCCGGCCGCGGCCAGCAGCGCGCGAATCTTCAAGGTATACTCGCCGAACTTTACCGCGCTCATCATCTCGATCGTGCGCGGCCGCGGCAAGTCGATGACGATTTTTTCCAGCAATCTCCCCGGCCGGGCGGACATAACCACAACGGTGTCGGAGAGAAACACGGCTTCTTGAATGCTATGAGTAACGAACAGCACCGTTTTCTTGCGCTCTTCCCAGATGCGCAGGAGTTCTATGTCCAATTCGTCGCGAGTCATCGCATCGAGCGCGCCGAAGGGCTCATCCATGAGCAACAGTTGCGGATCGGTAACCAAGGCGCGGCAAAGCGAGACTCGCTGTTGCATGCCGCCGGAGAGCTCGTGCGGATACATCTCCTCGAACCCGTCCAAACCGACGAGCTTAATCAGCGTCCGCGCCTTATCCAAATGGCTGGCTATGTCTAATCTGGCGAACTCCACCGGCAGCAAAATGTTGCCGAGCACCGAGCGCCACTTGAGCAGCACCGGCGCTTGAAACACCATCCCGACGTTTTCGAGCGGGCGAGTGACTTCTTCGCCGTTGACCAAAACTGTTCCCGAGGAGGTCGTCAGTAGCCCCGAAATAATCTTCAGCAGCGTGCTCTTGCCGCAGCCACTCGGACCAACTAGGGAGACAAAATTGCCGGTTTGAATCTCGAAAGATATATGCTCAAGCGCCGTGACGGTCTTGACCCCGCCGGTAAAAACTCTAGAGACGTTCTCGACGGCGATCAGAGGCGGCACTACGAAACCTTGGAAACTGGGCGATCTTAGCGCTTGATGAATTGGTTGGTGTACACTTCCTTGGCGGCGACTTTCCGACCGACATCGAAGTATTCGTTGGTCACCTTTACCGTTTTATCGATGATCTCAGGCTTCATATAACCCAAGCCGACCTGCGCCGACTCGAACGGTAAGAATACCTCCGTCAAGGCATTTTTGAGCTGCAGCGTCGTCAGCGCCGGATCGAGCTCAGGTTTGTGCTTTAGAAGAATCTTGAGCGCCTCTTCTTGGTGATCCCGGGAGTAGCGCAATCCCTCCAGCGTCGCTTCGACATAGGCTCGGACGAATTCCGGGCGTTTTTTGACGTCCTCATCCTTCACGATCAGACTGGTTCCGTAAATATCGAGGCCGGTATCTTTCATGAACACCCGTGAAAGCTTGAGGCCGACTTTCGACGCAGCGAGCTCGGCGACTTCGTCGTTGGAAGCGCGAAACATGATGATGAAGTCGGCCTTCTTGGTCGCCAACGCCGCGGGCTGAATCGGCGCCGCGGTTTCTTGGATCTTGATCGCTTTAAAGTCGATCTTGTTAATGCGGCAATACGCCGGCATTAAGAACCACTGGGCCTGGCCGGGGCTGATCGCTAGAGATTGGCCTTCAAGGTCTTTGATCCCTTTGATCACGCCCTCATCGCGCCACAGAATCGTCGCTCCGACGTAGCCAAACTGAGCCGCGGCCTGCACCGGTGTACCGCGGGATTTGGCGACGATCATGGTCGCCATATCGGCGAAACCGAAATCCGCGCCACCTGAGCCGATGGTCCGCAGCGTGTCAGCCGATCCCGTGCTCGCCTGAATGGTCGCCGCCAAACCGCGCTTGGCGTAGAAGCCCTTTTCCAATGCGACGAACCACGGCGCGTGCTTGCCGCCGATGATAAAGTCCATGCGAATATTCGCCGGCGTGGGCTCGGCGGCTTGCGCGTGCCAGTTAAACAAGGCGAGCGCAATCGCAACGGCGTTAATTCGTACAGTCTGCTTAAACGAAATCATCCTGCAACCACCACCGACAAAGAATCAGAACGAG
>VBKY01000259.1:10477-12883 GCA_005879255.1 Deltaproteobacteria bacterium | reverse complement strand
TAGGCTTGCGAGACTGCGCCGATGTCGAGGCCGGCAAAAGTAAAAGAGCCAAAAAGATGAAAGTGCTAAACTTCATTGTTCCGGACTCCTTCCTCGCGGGACGTTTTCAACCCGAATGAATGACGTGGCAATCGACAATTCACATGAACCCGGGTTTCGTTTATGAGTTTTTCCAAAAGATCTCTCGATACAGCTTGTTATACTCTTCATAGCTATCGGAAAGCGTCCAATCCGCCGGGAATAGGTTTATGCCACTCAGGTATTCGGGCCTAAACTTAGGCAGCGCTGGCGGTTTGTCGATGCTGAGAATTTCCCGTTGACCTTCGTCGGAAGCGAGATAATTCATAAATAAGCGGGCGGCGGCGGGGTGGCGCGCCTCTCTTGTGATCGCCGCCGACACAAGAACAGTGATATGGGGCTCGGCGCGCACCCACTCGACAGGCGCGCCCTTTCTTTTCAGTTCTTCGGTACGGGCGATATCGCTGTAGACGATAAGCGGGAACTCACCTGCGGTTAACAGCACCGCCTGTTTGCTGTGCCCGTTGACGTGAATCAGGTCTTGCTGCGCCAGCCGTTTGAAATACTCGATGGCCTTTTGTCGTCCCAAAAATTGCATGTGCGACTGCGTGACCAGGTATTCCTCGCGTTCGAGTGAAATTTGTCCCTTCCATTTTGGCTGCAAGAGGTCGTCGAAGGATTTCGGCGCGTTGGTTTTGGCGACCAGCTTGGTGTTGTACGTGATGGCGTACGGCACCAGATAAAACCCCACCCAATACGCTTGTTTATCGATGAAGCCTTGTGGAAAATTCGCCGCCCCGGGCGGCGCGTACGGCGTGAGGAGATTTTTCTTCGTGAAGATACGATGGGTGTAGTTGTTGATGAGAATCACGTCGACACTGAGTTGGCGCGCGGCTGCTTCTCGCAATATCTTGGTGGTTAGCGCTTCGCCGGTAGTCCGGGCATATTGGACCTTGATGAAAGGATAGCGTCGCTTGAACGGCTCGGAGAATTTCTCGAATTGGCCGACCAAAGCGGTGCCGTTGAGAATCAGCTCGCGTTCATTTTGCGCCTTGGCGACTAGATCGTCTTGGGCGCTGAGTTCCACGCAACCCAAACACAAACACAACCCCAACGTCAAAGCTGTCATCACAAATCGAAACCCGGACTGCATGGCGCTTCGCTTTCGCTAGGTCCTTCCTGTCTTCTGTTTGGTCCGCACCCGACAATTGCCGTATAGTGCGATTCGATCCCGCCTGTCAACGTTTTGTGCTTGCGTGACAACGCAGTCTGCATGTAAACGGAGCTGAGCTATCGATTGTTGGCGCTGAAGGAGAAGCAGAATGAAAAAGTGGAGCCTTACTTTTGTCTTGCTCGCGATGGTGGTTTCATCGAGCTGGGGACAAACCAGGAAAGCGCGGACGTTGGATGACTTAGTCGTATACAGCGGTGCCGATCGTCATCAGATACTCCTCGAGGCCGACTATGAAAAAGCCGACGACAAATGGACTCAGTTGGTGCGGACGATAACGAAGAGGCAGAATTGATTGGAGTGCTGGAATGTTGGAGTAATGGAGTATTGGGTTAATCCGGTCCATCACTCCACCACTCCAGTACTCCATTCTTCGACCACTTCATCACTCCATTTTTCATTTCTTCGCTCTCGGCCCGAATGGCTCGGGTTGAAACGGCGCATCCCGCTCACGCAGAAATGCCTCCAAGCCGCCTTTTTTCTTCGCCTCTTCCAAGCGTTTGTTGAACTCTTCGCGCTTGCTCAAGCGGGCCATGGCTGCAAGCTCCGCGTTGAGGGTCCATGCTTTGCGCAGGCCCATCATTTCAAGGCCTTGAGTGGAAATGTGTAAGTTAATCTTCACCGTTTCAGGCGGCACGTGCGCGATGCGCTCGACGAATTGAAAACAGGTCTCGATTAGCTGATCCTTCGGCACGACTTGATTGACCAGACCGATGCGCAACGCTTCCTGGGCGTCGACGTGATCGCCGGTCAGCGCATAGCGAAGTGCGTTCTTAAATCCCGCGAGCGCGACCCAGATAAAGTCCGTATTGGCGCCATGTCTGACCTCCGGCTGTCCGAACACCGCGTCATCGGCGGCGATGGTCACGTGGCAGGTGAGGGCGAGCCAGGAGGCCGCGCCGAAACACCAGCCGCTCACCGCGCCGATAATCGGTTTGGGATACTGCCAGCGGTAGAGTTGGCGTCCGAGAATATCTTTGCGGTCGGCGTCGCGGAATTTGTTATAGGTCGCATTGAGTGAAGCGCCCTCCGGGATGCCGTACGGCCAGGCGGTTTCCGGATCGTCGCCGCTGATATCTTCCCCCGTGGAAAAAGCGCCACCCGCGCCGGTAAGTACCACGGCTCGGATTTCCGGATCGGTCTCGGCTTCGGCCAGT
>VBKY01000259.1:1798-10346 GCA_005879255.1 Deltaproteobacteria bacterium | reverse complement strand
TTTTCATTTACTCCATTACTCCATTCACCCATTCTTCTTCCTCGCCCTCGGTCCAAACGGTTCCGGCTGGAACGGACCGTCGCGCATCTGCAGATATTCCCGAATGCCCTTGTTGGCGCGAGCGTCGTCGAGCGGCTTGCGTAACTCCTCGCGCAGCATCACATGCGCCGGCGCGGACATTTGCTTATCGAACGTCAAAGCGTCGCGCAGTCCCATCATATCCAACCCCATGGTGGCGATTTGCAAATTGATCTTCACGGTTTCCGGCGGCACGTGGGCGATGCGCTCGACGATCTTGAAACATTCGTCGATGAGTTGATCGGGCGGCACGACTTTGACGACCAAGCCGATGCGTAGCGCTTCCTGGGCATCGATATGGTCACCGGTGAGCCCATAACGCAGCGCGTTCTTGTAGCCGCCGAGGAGAGTCCACATGAAACTCGTGTTCGAGCCGTGGCGCACTTCGGGTTGCGCGAAGACCGCGTTCTCCGATGCGAGCGTGATGTGGGTGAAAAGAGACAGCCACGAGCCCGCGCCCATGGCCCAGCCGTTGATCGCGCCAATGATCGGTTTGCCGAACTCCCACATGCGGCGGAAATTGCGCGGATCGACCCGCCATGAATCGATGACCTCGGCGGCGGTCTGCCCGGTAACAATGCCGTAGGGCCACTGGATATCCCGACGGCGGCCCACGCGATTTCCTTGGTCCATTCCCGAGGAAAAGGCGCGTCCCGCGCCAGTGAGCACCACGGCGCGTACATCTTTATCTTGTTCTACATCATCTAACGCTTCATGCAGTTCCTTGATCATGCTCCGGCTAATCGCGTTCATCGCCTCCGGCCGGTTGAGCGTAATCAAGGCGCCGTTGCGCTGCTTTTCATATAGTATTTCTTTGTAGTCGGACATCTAAACTCCTTTGTTTCAAATGGTTCCAGTCGTTCCAAACGTTCCAGTCGTTCAAGCCGCCTTAATCCTAGGCGAAAACCGTTGGAACTATTGGAACTGTTGGAACGAATGGAACTATCTTTTAGTTCTTCGTTCTTCCTCCAACTGTTTTAAAAATGATAGATCGAGTATGTCGGCGGCATTGATGTTCATCGTCGACAAAACTTTGTCGCTAGCGATCATGTTCTCCAGCGCTTTGGCCGTGACGACCGGCAGTCCGGTCGAAACCTGGCTGTAGACGCGGCGAGTTTCTTCGAGCTCTTCGGTATTCGTGGATCGATAAAATTCGCCGAGATGCTTCAGCACCGCGTCTTTGTTTTTTTCGTCGCGGTAAAAATCCATACCGTCGGCGAGGCCGCGCATGAAGTTCATCACCGTCTCGCGCTCGGCCCGGATGAAGGATCGGGTGGTTACCGGCCCGGCGGTGACGTATTCATAGTCACCCTTGGAAAAATCCAGCCAGACGGGAAAGCCGAGTTTGCGCGCGCGCAGCGTCACCGGAGGCTGAAAAACCGAAGCATCGACATGGCCGCCGCTGAGCGCCGCCCAGCGTTCCGCCTGCGAGCCGATGCCGAGAATAACGACATCTTTTTCCGTCAATCCCAGTTGGCGCAGGGCGATGCGCGCGATAAAATCGGTGCTCGCGCCGATTTGGCTGATGGCGATCTTCTTGCCCTTGAGATCCGCGGGTTTTTTGATCGCTGGACCGCTGACGAAAACGTAGTCGAGCTTGTTGCCGGTCGCGCCAATGACGACCAAGTCCTTCGCCCCTTGGGCCCAGGCGGTAATGACACCTGAACTGCCTTGCTGTTCGACAAATACATCCCGCGAGATCAACGCCTGAACCGCCTCACGGCCGCCACGCATGAAGATCGGCAAGACCTTTACACCATGCTTTTCAAATGAGCCGGAGCGATGCGCCACCCAGAAAAACCCCGTCGAGCCGCCGAGCGCGTAGGGGACACGCAGCTCCTTAAGGGGCTTTGATTGTGCAAGCAGAAATGGAGGAAGAAGCAGCACTGTACTGGCAAGAATCGAAAGTATCGCAAAGAGCTCTTTCACATTCCCTCCAAGTGGCGGGTCACCAAGACCAGGTAAGCTCGCACTGCGTCATCCCGGCCAAGCGCAGCGCGAGCCGGGATCCAGGCGAAGTAATCTAACCTGGATTCCCGCCTTCGCGGGAATGACGATTTCGAGATCACGGCGCGATAGTTCTGTGAAAGAGGCTTCATGCCTTTACGATTCCATCATTGAATCTCCACCAGCGCATCCACGGCAACCACTCCCTTGCCGTTCGGGAATACAATTAGCGGATTTATGTCCAAACCGACGAGCTGATCGCCAAGGCTCGCTGCAAGGCGAGAGACGCCGACAATCGCGTCGCACAACGCGTCCGCATCCGCTGGCGGTTTGCCGCGCACGCCGCCGAGAATCGGGAAGCCGCGCAGTCTTTTGATCATGTCGCGGGCCTGCTCACGCGAAAGCGGTGGAATACCGATGGCGACGTCCTTGAGAAGCTCAACGAGAATGCCGCCGAAGCCGCACAGAACTACCGGGCCGAACATCGGATCTCGTTTGACGCCGAGGATCATCTCGACGCCTTCGCCTGCCATTCGCTGCACGACAACGCCATCGATTTTCGCCTGCGGTAATTTGGCGCTGACTTGATTGTGAATTTGCGTGAATGCGTCGCGCACTTCCGCGACACTGGAGAGCCTTAGCGTCACGCCGCCGACATCGCTCTTGTGTGTGATGTCGGCCGATTCGATTTTCAGGGCAACGGGGAAGCTCATGCGTTCGGCCGCGGCTTCGGCCTCGTCGGCGCTGTGGGCCAATACGGTCGGTACGACCGGAATGCCGAATTCGTCGAACAGACGAAAAGCGGATTCCGCCGGCAAAACTCCGGAAGGTAGCTTGTTACGAGGCGTGGGAGGGGACGCGGTTGCTTTTGCCGTCTGTGTCTGGTTTCTCCGGAACTCGTAATATTCGGCCAAATTGCGGATGGTGGCGGTGGCGCACTCCGCGCCCTCCATGAGCGGCACGCCCGCTTGGCGCAACGGTAAAAGAATATCCGGGTCCACCGGACCGCCAACGATGGAACTGAAGCAGGCGATGGGCTTTTTGCTGGTTGCCGCGGCATTTTCTATGGCTGCGGAAAAGCGGTTGCCGCTCTTCAATTCTTTCGGCCTGGGATCGTTGGCCTCGAGATTGATCGTGACAACGTCAATGTTGCTATCTTCGATTAATGCCTGGAGCAGCCGAGGAAAAATTTTCTCGTCATCGTACATGGCGCCGGTGCCATCGAGCGGATTGTTCATATTGCCAAAGTCGGCTACGGCTTGCTGCAATTGCGACTTGGTCGTCTCCGTCAATTCGGGCACCTGGAGTCCGACGTTGGCCGCTGCGTCGGAAACCAGCGTGCACTCGCCGCCCGAGCCGCTCAGCACGCCGATGCGCCGGCCACCGTTATATTGTTTTGCAAACGTATCGCAGGAGAAGACGCTGACCGCGTCGATCAATTCGTTCAGGCTGCGCACCGAAACGATGCCGCCTTGGCGAAACGCCGCATCGACGACTTCCGCCGCGCCGGCCAGGGAGCCGGAGTGGGTCGCAGCGGCACGCTTGGAGACCTCCGAGCGGCCGCCCTTTAGAATAATAAGAGGCTTGTTGTGCGCGGCGGCTTTCTGAGCGACGGCGAGCAATTTATCGGGCTGCTTGAATCCTTCAACAAACGCAGCGATCACGCGCGTGTTATTGTCGTCGATGAAATAATTAAAGTATTCCTCGAATGATGCCCCGGATTGATTGCCGCAGGAAACGATATGGCTGAGACCGACGTGGCGGTTGAGCATCAAAGCGTTTGCAATGGTCGTGCTCAAGCCGCCACTTTGCGAGACCAACGCGACAGGGCCGGCAAGGAAGCCCGGCGGAATCGTCGAGGCAAACAGAATCGCTTTGCCGAAAACATTCAACACTCCGTAACAGTTCGGGCCGCAGATAAGGAAGCCGCGTTCGCGCGATAACGCTTCGAGTCTTGCCTGGCGTTCTTTTCCGTCGGCACCGATTTCGGCGAAGCCGGCCGAGAATACCACGGCAGCGCGAGTACCGGCGTTTGCCGCCGATTCCAATAAATCCGGCACGTGGCGATTGGGCACGGCCAAAACGACGCAGTCCACAGGCTCCGGAATGGCCGCGATATCGGGATAACACGGACAATCCATCACCTCAGTGTATTTTGGATTAATCGCAACGACTCGGCCGGGATAGCCGAAATTTCTCAAGTTACGGATGACCCGGTTTCCACGCGGCTCACGATTGAGCGCGGAGGTGGTACGCTGCGACGCGCCGATGATCGCCACGGACTTGGGGTTCATGAGCGGCGAGAGATCGCGCCAAACGGACGAGTCATCTTGAGCTTGATTGGATAGCAAAGTTCCCTCGATTTACATTTTCCGGATACCGCGTAGGGGCGCAGCATGCTGCGCCCTTTCAGAAAGCCTGTTGTGATCGGATTGCCAAACGTCTGTCGATTCTGCCTGCGTGGCAGCTGGATTTTCGGGATCGCTAGACCATCGAGCAGAATTGGTTCCGATATATTCCCGGATGCTAATCAAGGCTCTTTCATCACGGATGATATGTTCGTAGTAATTCCGTTGCCAGATTTCTAACCCCGATCTACCGTGTTCTTCATTGTATCGTTTAGTGACGGCTGACTTGAATGATCGGATAATTGCTCCTAACGACCCGGGCTGAACGTTTGGATTAGAAGGCGCAGCATGCTGCGCCCCTACGGAGCGGCGCGAGTTGTCCGCGATATAAATAATTCCGTGAACGTGATTTGGCATGATAACAAACACGTCGATATCGATTCCTGAGAAATGCTTCGGCAATTGGTTCCATACCGATTGCACAATTCGCCCCACTAAGTTCAAGTACATTTCGCCGTCGATAATTCTTCCAAAAAGACAATTGCGTCGCTCTGTAACGATTGTGACAAAGTAGGCTCCCGCTTGAGTGTAATCATAGCCTTTCAGCCGAAGTGAGTGCCGATATCGTTTGTCTGGTTTGCGCTTCATGAAGAATCGATAATCGATGAAACCATCACCCCGTTTTTTTCTTCGCCCTCGGTCCGAACGGCTCGGGCTGAAACGGCCCGTCGCGCATTTGCAGATACGCTTTGGTGCCTTGGCTCGCGCGCGCTTCATCGAGCGGCCGGCGAAATTCTTCGTTGAGCATCATATGCGCGGGGATCGACAGCGTTTCATCCATGCGCAGCGCGTCGCGCAGGCCCATCATCTGCAGTCCCATGGTGGAGATCTGCAGATTGATCTTCACGGTTTCAGGCGGCACGTGGGCGATGCGCTCGACAATCCTGAAACACTCGTCGAGCAGTTGATCGGCGGCGACGACTTTGTTCACCAGACCGATTCGTAAGGCTTCCTGGGCGTCGATGTGATCGCCGACCAATCCGTAGCGCAGGGCATTCTTAAATCCTGCGAGCAAGGTCCACATGAAAGTCGTATTAGATCCGTGGCGCACTTCGGGTTGCGCGAAGACGGCGTCTTCGGCGGCGATCGTCATGTGCGTGTAGAGGGCGAGCCAGCAACCGCCGCCCATCGCCCAGCCGCGCACCGCGGCGATAACCGGTTTGGTCATTTCGAATATTCGAATCAGCTTGACGTCATCGGCGCTCCAATAATTCATCAGATCCGCCGCGCTCATGCCGGTTTGGATACCTTGCGGCCATTGAATGTCGCGGCGCCGGCCGCTCGTCGTCGCCTGGTCGAACCCTGAGCTGAAAGCGCGTCCGGCGCCGGTGATCACGATGGCGCGGATCTGGGGATCGGCTTCGGCTTCATCGAGCGCATTGTGTAGTTCTTTCAGCATGGGTCGAGTGATCGCGTTGAGGGCTTCAGGGCGATTCAACGTGATCAGCACGCCGCCGCGCTGCTTCTCGAAAAGGATCTCTTTGTAATCAGGCATGAAAACTCCTCAGGGAAAACTTGGAGTGATGGAGTCAAGTAGAGACTGGAGTATTGGAGTGATGGAGTGGTGGAGTATTGGGTTTGTCCGCCCCAGTACTCCAGTATTCCAATACTCCAGCACTCCAATTGTCTTTCATCGGTTCATTTCTCGTACAGCGACTTGATGAAACCGCTCGCCTCGACTTCGCGCACCAAACTTTCGTCGAGGAATTGTTTGGGATCGGCCCCCTTGGCCTTTGGTTCTTCGCCGGCAACGAACTCGAGGGTGGTCTCGACGGCTTTGGGCGTGGCGTAGGGGACTTGGTTGTAAAACTTATCGGCTAAAAGATTGTAGGAAAGCTCGAGATATTTGACGTCTCTTTCCTGGGCGGATTGGATGCGCAGCTTCTTTTGCATGATCTGTATGCTGTCCTTCTTGTTTTTTCGGAAATAGGCGAGGCCTTCGCAGAGCGCTTTGACGACGCGCAGGGCTTGGTCGCGGTTACGCTTGATGTAGCTTCGCGTGCTGTCGACGGAGTTTTGCAAATAGTAAATGTCCATGTCCACCGGATCGGCCAGGACGCGGTAGCCGCGCTCTTCCGCGAGAAAGAACGTCGGGATCGTGAATACCGCGCCGTCGACTACGCCTTTTTCGAAACTTGCGAACATCGCAGGCGACGAGCCGAGCTGAAGCATCTTGATCTCATCCGTGCGCATGCCCCATTTGCGCAAGAACAGTTGCAACACCCAGTGGGACGCGGAACCAAAGCGGGTGATCGCGATGGTCTTGCCCTTGAGATCGGCGGGGGTTTTTATTTCCGGCCGCACCATTAGCCGCTGCAATCCGGTTTTCATCGGCGAAGCCACGAGCACGCCATCGGCGCCTCTGAGGTCGGCACGAATGACCGCATCGCCGCCGCCGACCGAAAATTGAATCTCGCCGGAGATCAGCGAGCTCACCACGCGAGCGGCGCCGCCACCGATGATGATCACTTCAGCATCGATGCCGTGTTTCTTGAATAGTCCTTTTTCTTCGGCGACCCAAATACTGCCGGAGGTTGCGCTGACCGAGCTGAGACCGAGCCTGACCCTTTCTTGCGCGCCCACGGTGGGCACATTAATTGCGTTGAGAATGATGACGAACCAAAAACTTATGCTGCGCCACTGCTGCGGCATTGAAGACCTCCGCCAAACCCGCGCTAAAAGAAACTATCGCGAAACTATGCGAAAGGCATACTCGGCGTCAAGCGATTTGCCTTTTCCGGTGACGATTTACTTCCAAAGATTGTCGAGGAAACCGCTCTGTTTCAGCTCTGCCACATAACTATTGTCGAAGTACGCGCTTGTCGGCGTCGTCTGTGCGGATTTTGCGTCGATCATGTTGACCTGAACCATGCGTTGAACCATCGACTGCATCGTGCTCTCGGGCACAAAAGGTTCGCGAACGAAAGTTTCCGTGACATAAAGATAACTCTGGCGGAGAAGATCGCCATCGGTAACACCGAGATATTTCGAAATCACCCGCTTGGTAGACTCTTCATTGGTCAGCGCGTGTTTGGTCGCTTCGAGCGTCGCTTTGATCAGGCGTACGACAATGTCGCGATGGCTCGCCGCGAATGATTTCCGCGCGACGATGCCTTGGGTCAGGAAACCACTGCCCATTGCGCGCAGGTCTTTCGGCGAGATCAACTCGCGAAAGCCTTCCTTCGCCATGCGAAAGTTGTGCGGTGGCGAGAACACGGCGCCGTCGATAGCTCCACGGGATAGTCCCGCGACGGCTTCCGGGAAACCACCCATTTGGAGAACGTTCACATCCTTGATGTTATGGCGCTCAATGATCGTCCTGAGCGCAAAATCGGTAACCGCGCCGAAGCGAGTAATGCCGATTTTCTTTCCTTGCAGGCTGCGAAGATCGCGAATATCGGCACGCACCAGGAGCGATTGGGTAAAGTAAGGCGCCATGGCCGCGACTTGAATGATGTCACCGCCGCGCAACACGTTGGTAGCGACCGCTGGACCGCCAAAGCCGGCGACGTTAGCGGAGCCGGAAAGCATCGACTGGACGATCACCGCGGATGCGCCGACGTACACCATCTCGACATCGAGACCGTTCTTTTCGAACAGCCGCGTTTCTTTGGCAATGACCCAAGGCAGGCTGTTAAGTCCAAGCGGGCCGTAAGGGAAGGGCAGCTTGGTGAGTTCTTGAGATAATCCGCCGGCCGGCAACAGCGCGATGATAGAAACAACGGCGGACAGGAATTGCATCATTGCCGACCGGAGTACAAAAATCGGTTTCATGATTGTGGCCCTCTCGCACAGCATCTGATTTGTCGCGAATGCTAGCTCTGCCATATCGCCGCCGCGCATTCACAGTCAAGAAATCTCTGCATCTTCTTGCCAACAGCATTCACTTCAACTATGCATCAACGGAGCAAGGAGAAATGACATGCCAACGGTAAAAGTAAACGACGTTGAAATCTACTATGAAGAACATGGCAGGGGCCGCCCGATGGTCTTTCTGAGCGAAACCGCCTGCGACGGTGAAGTTTGGAAGATCTACCAGGTCCGAGAATTTTCCAAAGACCACCGCGTGATCATTCACGACTATCGCGGCACCGGTCAGTCGGGCAAGCCGTCAA
>VBKY01000259.1:0-1603 GCA_005879255.1 Deltaproteobacteria bacterium | reverse complement strand
ACGAGAAATATGAACGGGACCATACGGTCCTGGTCGGCTGGACGGATGAATTTGTCAAAGCGCATCCTGAAAAGATCGAGCAGTACCTGAAGGTCAGAATGCACAATCTCTGTCCGGTGGAATTCTATCTGCGTCATTTAATCGCGCGCCAGAGCCACGACACCAGCCAGCGGTTGAAAGATATCAAACAGCCGACGCTCATTCTGGTCGGCGATGGCGACCGCAACATGACCAGCGAAATCAATCACAGGATGTCCTCGGAAATCCTGGCCAATGGAATTCCGAATTCCAAGCTTGTCGTCCTGCCGAACGAGCGCCATAGCTATTTCTTTTCGAATCCTGCCGAAGCCCATAAGCTAATTCGTGAGTTCATCAAAGATTAGATCCGTGGAGAACTAAATGCCGACAGTCCAAGTTAGAGACGGCGAAATTTACTACGAAGTCCATGGGCGCGGCCAACCTTTTCTCTTTTTCAGCGAAACCGCGTGCGATGGCGAGATATGGAAGCGTTTTCAAGTTCCTGAGTTCTCGAAAGATCACACGGTGATCACCCATGACTATCGCGGCACCGGACGGTCGAGTAAACCGTCGATCGATTATACCACGCGAATGTTCTGCGACGACGCTGTGGCGATCTTGGATCAACTTAATGTAAAGGATGCGATTGTCCTAGGGCATTCCATGGGCGGCAGGGTCGCACAATTACTGGCTTTGGAATATCGAGAACGGGTCAATAAATTAATTCTGGCCTCCAGCGGCGCTTCGTTTCCCGGGCCGCCGGGTCTGCCGCTCACGATGTGCAAGGAAATGATCGAGTGGGGATATGAAAAGTACGTCAGAGAACACACGATTCAAGTCGGCTTTACCGATGAATTTGTGAAAACTCACCCCGATCGACTGGAAGCTTTCTTTCGTGTCCGTCTAGCAAATCTTTATCCGGTAGAATTCTATCTGCGACATGTGCTCGCGAGGCAAGCACACGATACCAGCCGACGGCTCGAAGATATCCGAGTACCGACTCTGATCATGGTCGGAGAAAAAGAAGGCGATCCGAAAGTCGTGATGAGCCATCGCATGTCGTCGGATATCTTGGTCAAGGGAATTCCCAATGCGAAGCTCGTGGTACTGCCGAATCAGAAGCACAATTATTTTGCCAGCGATCCCGAGACGGCGCACAAAGTCGTTCGCGAGTTCTTGATGGAATGAACAGCCGCAGCAAAATGCGGGTATCAAGAATTGAGACGAAAGGGCAAAAATTCTGGTGTAGGGGCGACCGGTCGGTCGCCCTTGACTGTTACCGGCTGCTAAATATGTGCGAAGGCCCGCACCCAGTTCTTCGGCACCGCAGTATGTCCCTCGCCGGTCTCGTCCTCAGCGAGAAATACATCTCCCGGTCCGAAAGTCCTCTTCGTGCCGTCGCCGATGCCGATCTCTACTGTGCCTGAAAGAGTGATGCACCACTGGCGCCGCGGCGCATTGTGCCAGCCGTGAAGATCATCGCGATTGGTGTCGTTTTTGAAAACTAATGTCTTCACGGAAAGATTGGTCAGGAAGTGTTTCGATCCTTCACTCTGATCAAAATCTTCAAAATGAGATTTGTCGT
>VBKY01000258.1 GCA_005879255.1 Deltaproteobacteria bacterium | reverse complement strand
CGGAGAGCCCGGCTGCGTTGCAGTTGCAGGTCTTTTAGCCATAGCTTATAAAAATGGGTTATAATTTCGTTGATTAAGAAGGGATAAGGGACAACGCGTGGAATTTCAGCGGATTAAACGGTTACCGCCCTATGTCTTCAGTATTATAGACGGAATGAAGATGGAGGCGCGGCATAGGGGCGAAGACATCGTCGACTTCGGTATGGGCAATCCCGACTTGCCCACGCCGTCCCATGTGGTGGCGAAGCTCGTCGAAGCCGCCGCCAAGCCCGCCAATCACCGCTACTCGGTTTCTCGCGGTATCTACAAACTGCGTGTGGCGATTTGCGACTGGTACCGGCGGCGCTATCGAGTCGATCTGGATCCGGACTCGGAAGCGATTGTAACGATCGGCGCGAAGGAGGGCTTGTCCCATCTTGCTTGGGCGACGATTGATCCCGGCGACGTGGTGCTTTGTCCGAGCCCGACCTATCCGATTCATCAGTATGCGGTGGTTTTGGCAGGGGGCGATCTACGGTGCATTCCTCTGACCACCAGCGCGGCTTTTTTTAGTCACCTTGAAGAAGCGATCCGTCAAACTTGGCCGAAACCGAAGATGCTGATCCTTAGCTTTCCTCACAACCCCACGACCGAAGTCGTCGAGCTCGATTTCTTCGATCGGGTAGTCAAAGCGGCCAAGGAGCATGGCTTCATCGTTGTTCACGATCTCGCGTATGCGGATATCACTTTCGACGGCTATCAGGCGCCGAGTTTTCTGCAGATTCCGGGCGCAAAGGAGGTTGGAGTTGAATTTTTTTCGCTGTCAAAGAGTTATAATATGCCCGGCTGGCGCGTCGGTTTCTGCGTCGGCAACAAAGATATTGTTCATGCGCTGGCGCGCATCAAGAGCTACCTCGACTACGGGATCTTCCAGCCGATCCAGATCGCGGCCATTCAAGCCCTCAACGGCCCACAGGATTGCGTTGAAGAGATTCGCCTCATGTATGAAAGACGGCGCGATTCCTTGATTGATGGTCTCGACCGCGCCGGTTGGAGAATTCCGAAACCAAAAGGGACTATGTTCGTGTGGGCGGAAATTCCCGAGCCGGCGAAGAAGCTGGGCTCCGTCGAGTTCGCAAAATATTTACTGCAGGAAGCCCAAGTAGCCGTCTCACCAGGCATCGGCTTTGGTCAGTATGGTGACGCTCACGTCCGTTTCGCGCTCATCGAAAACGAGCATCGCACCAAGCAAGCCGTGCGAAAGATCAAACGGGCGCTGGGAAAATTGCTGGACTAGCGTCCGATTCCACGCTAATTCTTTTATCCTCTAAAGACTCGCCATGGCATCAGTGTATAAACGGCGCAAAGTTGGTATTGGCTTGCTCGGTTCCGGAGTGGTCGGCGAAGCAATCCAGGATATTGTGTTTCAAGATCTCAAAGGACAGATCGGCAACGACATTGAACTAGAGATTCAAAAAATTTACACCCGCAATCCCAAAGCCAAGAAATGGTTTGCCAAGCGGCCGTCGCTGTTTACGGCGCGCGCCGAAGAAGTCATCGACGACCCGGCGGTTGAGATTGTCGTCGAAGCACTGGGCTTTCAAAAAGCATCCCAATTACCGGCGTTCCGAGATTATTTCCTGCGCGCATTCAAAAAGGGTAAATCCGTCGTCACTTCGGACAAGGCGGTGCTGGCGCGTTACGGTGATGAGATCTGGGCGGCGGCCCGCGCGAGCGGCAAGCAGCTGCGCTTCGAGGCCTGTGTCGGCGGCGGCATACCGGTGATGCGCGCGCTCAGCGAGAGCTTTGCCGCAGAAGAGCCGGAAGCAATCTTTGGCATCGTTAACGGTACCTGCAATTACATCCTGTCGCAGATGGAAAGGAGCGGAAAGCCCTACGCCGACGCGCTTAAGGAGGCACAACAGAAAGGCTACGCTGAAACCAATCCGTCCGCCGACGTCAATGGCAGTGACGCCGAAGCCAAACTGCTACTACTCAGCCGAGTCGCCTTCGGTCTGCAAATCCAGCCCGGCACGATTTGGCGCAAAGGTATCGAAGATATTCACGCAGTCGATTTTCGCTACGCCGGCAGAACCGGCTCCAGCACGATCAAACAACTGGCGGTGGCTAAACGTAACGGTCAGACCGTCCAGGTTTTTGTCTCTCCGGTTTTACTGCCGCGGGAAAATTTTCTCGCCGGTATCGACGGCGCGACGAATGCCATCTGTTTTGCCGGCAAGAAAAGCGGTGGCGGACGGGGCGAGCGCGATTGCGATTATGTTCTCGTCGGACCGGGAGCGGGGGGCGGTCCGACCGCGGTGGCGGTATTGGGCGATGTTTGCGAATTGGCGCGCGGTGGCGGCGCGTCCATCGGCACGCCGAGTCTGGTCAAGCCGGGGAGTCTCAAGCTTGAGGCCGAGGATGACATCCATGGCTCGTTTTACTTGCGCTTCCTGGTCAAGGACCGCGCCGGCATCGTCGGCGATATCGGACAGACCTTTGGGCGCATCGGCGTCAACATCTCCGAAATCTGGCAGCTGCGGCATAGCGAGGAAGAATTGCGGGCATTGGCACAGAGTTACAAGCTGAGAGTAAATCCCCGAGCGATTCTGCCTTTCGTCATCACGTTGGAGCAAGCGACTTTGAAGCAGGTGCGCCGAGCTCTGGATTCCATCGGCAATCGAGATTATATCCTGGTTGATCCCGTTTGGTTTCCAATCTGGGGCGTGAAATGATCAGAGAAGGCGCTGTGAAAAACCGCCGGGAAACTCAGCCGCTGTGTTTAGCGTCGGTTCTCAATCGTCGGAAGTTCTCGGAAAAGGAACATCCGTGAAATTCATCATTCTCCAAGGCGACGGCATGGCCGACTATCCGCTAGACGTTCTCGGCGGCAAAACTCCTCTTGAAGCAGCGCGCACGCCGAACATGGACTGGCTCGCGGCTCGCGGTGTGTTCGGCATCGCACATGTGATCCCGAAGGGTTTTCCACCCGGCAGCGACGTCGGTAACATGAGCATCATGGGCTACGATCCGGCCGTGTATCATACCGGCCGCTCGCCACTGGAAGCTGCGAGCATGGGTGTTGCGCTTGGACCGAACGACATCGCCTTTCGCTGTAATCTGGTGACGCTCGCTGGCTCGGGCAGTGAAACGACGATGGAAGACTTCACGTCGGGTCACATTTCGACAGAGGAAGCCGCTGAGATCATCCGCGATCTCGACCGCCAGCTCGGCGGCGCAGGTGTGGAATTCTTCCCGGGCGTGAGCTACCGCCACTTGATGGTCTGGCGCGACGGCAAAGAGAAAATGGCAACCACCCCGCCGCACGACATCACCGATCAGAAGACCGCCGGCTATTTGCCCAAAGGCGAAGGCGCCGATCGATTGCTCGAGCTGATGCAGGCAGCGGAACCGATACTCGCCGATCATCCGATAAACAAAAGACGCCGAGCGGAAGGACATCGCTCTGCGACCACGATCTGGCTCTGGGGGCAGGGCAGGGCGCCTAAGTTACCGTCGCTCGCCGAGCGCTTCGGCATCAAAGGGGGCGTCATCTCGGCAGTGGATATTATTCACGGCCTCGGCGTCTACGCCGGCCTGGAGCGAATTGACGTTCCGGGAATCACTGGATTCCTGGACACCAATTACGTCGGCAAGGGCGAGTACGGCGTTCGTTCGCTGGAAAAAAATGACTTGGTCTTCATCCATGTCGAAGCCACGGATGAAGCCGGCCACATGGGCGACGTCGAAAAGAAAATTCAGGCGATCGAAGACTTTGACGAAAAGGTTGTCGGCACTGTCCTGAAGGGCATGGCGGACAGAAGAGACTATCGGATCTTACTGATGCCTGACCATCCGACCGCGATCGCGCTCAAAACCCACGTTGCTGACCCGGTGCCGTTTGTCCTGTATTCAGCTGAACAGCCGCGCAACAACGGCGTCGTCGGTTATAACGAGAAGGACGCGGTAGCGACCGGCGTCGTCGCTCTAAAAGCGTTTCGATTGATGGAATCGCTCATCGAAGGGAGGCCGACATGGACCGAAACCTAGCCCTGGAAGCTGTTCGAGTGACCGAAGCGGCGGCGTTGAGCTGCGCGCGATTGACCGGACGCGGCGATGAGAAGGCGGCGGATCAGGCCGCCGTCGACGCCATGCGCAGAGCGTTTGACGCTCTCGCCATCGATGGCACCGTAGTCATCGGCGAAGGGGAACGCGACGAAGCGCCGATGCTTTACATCGGCGAAAAAGTTGGCTCCGGCGGACCGAAGGTCGATATCGCGCTCGATCCGCTCGAAGGCACGACGATTTGCGCCACCGGTGCGCCCAACGCGCTGGCGGTGATCGCCATGGCCGATGGCGGCAACTTACTCCACTGCCCGGATACTTACATGGCTAAGATTGCCACGGGTCCCGACGGTAAAGGGGTGGTCGATTTGGACAAAAGCCCAACGGAAAACCTCCACGCGCTCGCTGAAGCCAAGCGATGTAAGGTCGAGGATCTCACGGTGATCATACTTTCGCGGCCGCGCCATGAGGCGCTCATTCAAGAAGTGCGCAAGGCCGGCGCGCGCATTCGTCTGATCGGCGACGGCGATGTTGCAGCCGCCATTGCCACGACGAAGGAGGAAACCGGCATCGATCTGCTGCTCGGCATCGGCGGCGCGCCGGAAGGCGTGCTGGCTGCGGCGGCTCTGCGCTGTGTCGGCGGTGAGTTCCAGGGCCGGCTGGCGCCGCGCAACGATGACGAAATCGAACGCGCGAAGCAAATGGGCGTTACGGATATCAAGAAGAAATTCCAGATCGAAGAGCTTGCCGCCGGCGACGTGATGTTCGCCGCCACAGGTGTTACGGACGGCGATTACCTGCGAGGAGTGCATTTCTTTCCGGGCGGCGCGACGACTCAGTCGGTGGTGATGCGCTCGAAAACCAAGACCGTGCGCGTGATCAACGCAACGCACTATTTCGAGCACAAGCCGAATTACTAAAGCTATCGCAGTTCAGCTTTTCTATCAGTCTTTTTTCCTCCGAACTCTCTTCGTGCTGGCGATGGGCAGCGGCGGGATAAGATCGAGTTCACATGGCGCAGAAGAAGAAGCAGCGGCGAAGCAGGGGCAGGACGCTGCTTTTCTACATCATCTTTCCGCTGATCGTGTGGTTTGTCGCCTTTTTTGTCTGGTTTTATTGGTATGACTTGCGCCATCTCTTTGTCAAAGACCAGGAACCCAAGGCCCGCCCGCAGGCAGCTCGACAGTTCGATAGGGGTGACAAGACGGAGCGGTCGCCGGCAAAGCGGTCCCAGGAAAAGATTTTCGATGAGGAACGAAAAAAATTGGGTGATATCATAGAGCGCCAGAAATAACGAAAAATGCCATTGCCGTGCCTTTTAAAGTGGATGAGCCGATGGATTTCATCCCATGGCAATGTCAAACTAATCACTCGTGGCGACCATGACTTTCTGGCGGAAAATAACCAAACCCGTTATCGGGCTGTCACCGATGGACGGCGTCACAGACGCGTCGTTCCGCTACATCACGGCGAAGCATGGCCGTCCGGACGTGACGCTGACGGAATTCGTGAACGTACAGTCTGCGTTTTATTCGCCGCACACGTTGCTCAAAGATTTCACCTATGGCGAAATCGAGCGTCCGGTGATCGCACAGATCTACGGCAAGACTCCGGAGCTGTTTTACCGGGTTGCTCATGTCGTCTGCGAGTTAGGATTCGACGGCATCGACATCAATATGGGTTGTCCCGCGAAGAAAGTCGCCGCCAGCGGCTGCGGCGCCGCGCTCATCCGTAATCCCAAATTGGCGCGCGAAATTATTCGCGCCGTCAAGCGTGGCGTTCGAGATTGGTATGACGGTCAAACGCTCAGGGATGTTGACCTTGGCGACGACGTCATCGAGCAAGTAAAACTCGCCAATCGGCGCCGTACCGGTCATGGGACGCCGTGGCAAAGACAGATGATTCCAGTATCTGTCAAAACCCGTTTAGGCTACGACCGCAACGTCATCGATCAATGGCTGCCCATGCTGCTCGAAGAATGTTTGGCAGCGATCTCGCTTCACGGTCGAACCCTCGAGCAAGGGTACAAAGGCGCCGCGGATTGGGCCGCCATCGCGCGCGCCGTCGAGCTTGCGACGGGGTCGGGTACACTCATTCTTGGCAACGGCGACGTGCACGATTTGCGCGATGCCTATCACCGCGTGCGAGAAACTCGAGTCGACGGCGTGCTGATCGGCCGCGGCGCGCAAGGCGACCCTTGGCTTTTCCGCGATAAAGACTCCGTAAAGCAGGCGCTGCGCACAAACAGTGCGTTCGTGATCGATTCGACGCCGGTGAGTTTGGCCGAAAGATTTAACGTGATCATAGAACATAGCGAGCATTTCGAAAATGCTTGCGGCCAGTCGAGGTTCATGGCCATGCGCAAACATCTGACCTGGTACTGCCGCAATTTCCGCGGCGCCGCCGAGATGCGCGCGCAGATGACGCGCGCGAATAACGCCAAGCAGGTTCGGCAGTGCTTGATGCACTATGCCGCGCTGATCGATGATGACTTGCATCCGTATCAGACCACCCTTCACGATCAAGAACCGGCAGTAGGGGCGACTTCAGCCAGCCCGACCTAGAGCGCGGTGTTTCCTCCATGAAGCTGATTCTCGCCTCGACCTCGCCGCGCCGGCGGGAGATTTTGGGGTTGCTCGGCTTGCCATTTGAAGTGATCGATCCGGAATTCGAAGAGATGGTGTCCGAGCAGGTGTCGATGATAGACGAGGTCCTCGACTTCGCCGCCGGCAAAGCTCGGTCGGTCGCCAAGAAACATCCCGAGTCGATTGTCATCGGCAGCGACACGATGATTTCCCTTGACGGCGAGAAAATTGGTAAGCCGGGTGATATCGATGATGCGCGACGAATCCTGCGCTTGCTCGCTGGCAAGATCCACAGGATCTTCACCAGCGTGGTGATCCTGGACAGTGTCGGCGGCCCTGGTCTTCAAATCGTCGAGACCGTGTCCGTCGAAATGCGCGGGTATACGGAAGAGGAAATTAACCGTTATCTTTCCCTTAATGAATCGCTCGATAAGGCGGGAGCCTATTCGATTCAAGGCCAGGGTCGTAAGCTGATCGCTTCGATCCGCGGCGACTACCTGGCCGCCGTGGGCATGCCACTCAGACCGATCGCCGATTATCTTAAGAGCCGCGGCATGTCCTTTGACCTCGACATCGACAAGCTATACGCCGACAAAGTTGTCCTGAATTGGCATGACTTTGGATGAAACCTGGCGGTTAATTTCCCAAGTGCACCAAGCTTAGCGCTCGGCCCATTCACTATTTATTTTCAGCTGCCCGCACGGTGATCTGCGTTGCCGAGAGCGTTCCGTCGGCGCTTCGGCTCGCTTGGAGAGACACTTCGGCGCCCGCTTTGAGCAGATTTCGGTCACCCATGACCCGCTTCACCACCGGAATGTCCGGCGGTACCAGAACTTTTACTTCTCCGCCCTTGTGCTTGAGGGTCATCAGTCGGCCTTTGACATCTTTTAGGGTCACATCCTCCACCTGTTCCACGTTGGCGTTAGTCATAGTCGCGCCGCTTTCAGGGGCGGAAGCGAGGGGACGATGCCCCTCTCCAGTGCCGCGCTGATCTTCCGAGAAGACATGGACTTCGGACGCCAAAAAGTTTCCGTCCGCCTGCTTCGTCGCCGTCGTGCCGAGATACATGCCGTTGGTAATCTCGGAGAATTTTATCGATACCTCGCCGCGGACAATGGTTTTATCGGTCACGACGACTCTCACGTCGCCGGCCGGAGTGGCAACGATCAGGTCTCGGTCCTTGAGTAACCCGACGGTGCCTCTGATCGCCGTCGGCGGCACCGTTTGCGCTTTGAGCGAGGCAATATTCGAGGCCAACAGAAATAATCCCCCGGCAATTAGCGCCGAGCCGCGGGCAAAATTACCGATCCGCTGTTTCATGATTGAGCTCCTTTTCTACTGCGACGCACACGGTCGACGAATCCTATAACCTAAGCCTTTTCGGCGAACTACCACCCCACGAGCGGGCAATTTATGGCCGCATCGACGATTTTTGTTGCGAAGAAGCGATCCGCGGGCCACTGCGTGACGAAATTCTTACCATTTGTGCTTGGTACGCGACTTGCTGGAACTCGTTATTACTATGGCTATCAAAGGCACTCACAACTACTCCGACGTCGAAGGCAACTGGAGCTGGCCGGAAAAAACTTGGTTTCGCGAACGGCTCAATGCAGTTAAAGCGCGCGAGAACGAGCAACGCCGCAAGCCGATTTTCGACGCCCGGAAGCCCGCGCTGTCTGCCGCGACGAACGGGTCGGAAAAAGATCCGCTGAAGGTCGACTGATCGGCGAACACCCGCCGTCCCATGCGACTTTGGCACTCCGCTTTCAAG
>VBKY01000257.1 GCA_005879255.1 Deltaproteobacteria bacterium | reverse complement strand
AGTCCGCAACCACAAAGACCTCTTCTTCCGAGATCTCGGAGAAAGACAGCTCCGCAACATAAAAGAGCCAGTCAAGATTTACGATTTGATCCCCGGCGAAGAAGCGGGGGAGCCAAAGTCTGTAGAAGCGGCCAGCGGCTTGAGGGCGATCGCCGTCCTGCCGTTCCAAAACATGAGCTCAGATCCGGATAACGAGTACTTTAGCGACGGGATGACTGAGGAGATCCTCACCCGCCTCTCCAAGATTCGGGAGCTCAAGGTCACCTCTCGCAGCACCGTCTTCCGCTACAAAGGAAAGGGCATTGACCCACGGGATGTAGGGCGGGAGTTAGGAGTCGGCTCCGTCCTTGAGGGAAGCGTGCGCAAGCTCGGCAATCGCGTCCGAATCACGGCCCAGCTCATCAATGCCGCGGACGGCTTTCACCTCTGGTCGGAAGGGTACGATCGCAACTTGGATGACCTCTTCACCATCCAGGATGAGGTCTCCGAGAGCATTGCACAGGCTCTCAGAGTCAACCTCACGGAGGCCGAGAAGGCCAAGCTCTCAACTAATCCCACTCAGAGCATCGAGGCCTACGACTACTACTCCCGCGGCAGGCATCTTTTCTATCAGTACACAAGAGGAGGACACCGATCTGCCATCGAGATGTACCTCAAAGCTCTAGAGCTGGACCCAAATTATGCTCTTGCTCACGCCGGCCTTGCCGTTTGCTATGCGTACTTTATCGTTAGAGGCTGGGACGAGAACCCCATTTGGCTCGGTAAAGCCGAGGAAGCAGCGCTCAAAGCACTGGGTATAGACCAGCGCTTGCCGGAAGCGCATTTTGCGCTTGGTTACGTTTACGAAATGAAGGAGGAGTGGGATAAAGAGGAGGGCGCCATGAGACGGGTCCTCCTTCTGGATCCTAACCACGCTCATGCCCACGATAGCCTCGGGGATGTTTGCTATCACCGTGACCAGCTCGAGGAAGCTATTGCCGAATATCAAACAGCCTTGCGTCTCGATCCCTTCCATCCCCGAGCCCCCATTCAACTAGCGGCCACTTACGAAAAAGCGGGCCAGTATCGCGCGGCGATCGCTCAGCTCGAACGAACTTCCGAGATCCTTCCGGACTTCGATTGGACCTGGATTTACCTCGGCGATCTCCATCATTCGATGGGAAACTATGACCAAGCCCTGCAAGCATATCAGCGGGCCCTCACGATCGACACTGGCGGGATCGATGCGAAGGTGGGGCTCGGCCTAACCTACGCCGCGATGAGACAGTTTGAGGAGGGAGAACAGATCGCCAATAAGCTAATCGCGGCGAGCAGCAAGCCTCGGGAAGAGAATGCCGACTATATGTTCCTCGTCGGGATGCTCCGCCGCGCCCGCGGAGACCTTTCTGGAAAATGCCCTGTCTGGCCCGCGCAGAAGGTACCATCGGATCTACATGGGAGCGCTTGGCGAGACCTATGCCCTCATGGGGGACCAGGATAATGCGATTGCGTGGTATCGGAAAGCGCTGGAATCCGAACGACACTCGTCCCCTTACATGATCCAGTTTCACTATGGTCTCGGCTTGCTATGCGAGGAGAAGAAAGAATTTCACGCCGCTGCCGAAGCCTACCGGCGCTTTCTACGTTTTTGGAAGGATGCCGAGCCGGATATTCCGATCCTGGTCGACGCCAAGGAGCGGCTCGGCGCCCTCGAAGCCCAGCGGACAATGTGATGCGCCGAAGAGTGAGAAGAAAATTATGTGCGGCGGTTATCTTCATATAAGTCCAGCGACGGCGTTAGACGAGGCCTCTAGGGTATGACCCGGAACGCTCTTATCAATGCGTTGAGTGCGATCGTCGGCGATCGTTACGCACTTGTCGAGAAAGAGGACGTCATCGTCTACGAGCAGGACGGATCGATCTTTCAGGTTATGCCGGAGATCGTTGTGCTCCCTGCTAACGCCGAAGAAGTGGCCGCGGTGGTCAAGCTTGCCCAACAAGCCAATGTTCCGATCGTGCCGCGCGGTTCGGGCACCGGCCTTGCCGGCGGCGCTGTGCCCGCCGAAGGCGGGATTATTTTATCGCTTGCCCGGCTGAATCGCATTTTGAAAATCGATTTGCAAAACCACATCGCTATTGTCGAACCAGGCGTCATCAATATTGATGTTACGAAAGCCGTCTCTAAAGACGGCTTCTTCTATGCGCCGGACCCGAGCAGCCAAGCCGCCTGTTCCGTCGGCGGCAACGTGGCAAATAATTCCGGCGGCCCGCACACGCTTGCCTATGGCGTAACGACGAATCACGTTCTCGGCGTCGAAGTGGTGCTCGATGATGGGCAAATCCTTTGGCTCGGCGGTGAAGTGCCGGACACGCCCGGCTACGATCTTTGCGGAGTATTCGTCGGCTCCGAAGGGACGATGGGAATCGTTACCAAAGCAATCGTCAGACTCATGCGGAGCCGAGAATCCGTCCGCACTCTGCTGGCAATTTTTGATCAAATGGACAGGGCGACGCAGACCGTCGTCGATATCACTGGGGCGGGAATCATTCCAGCAGCGTTGGAGATGATCGACCGAACGACCATCGAAGCCATTGAGACCGGCGCGCCGGTTGGTTTTCCCCGCGATGCCGAAGCGGTATTGATCGTCGAAGTCGAAGGCCTGATCGAACACACGGAGCGTTCGATGCAACTCGTGCGCGATATTTGCACGCGTAGCGGCGCGCGCGAGGTCAGAGTCGCTAAAGATGAGACCGAACGCCAGCTTCTTTGGAAGGGGCGCAAGGGTGCCTTCGGCGCCATGGGCGCTTTGGCGCCCAACTATTATGTACAGGACGGCGTGGTGCCGCGCAGCAAACTGCCGGAGATAATGCAGCGCATCGCCGAGATCAGCAAGCAATTTAATCTGCGCATTGCCAACGTATTCCATGCCGGCGACGGCAACCTGCATCCGAATATTCTCTTCGACATGCGCGTGCCCGGTGAATTGGACCGCGTCGTCGAAGCCGGCGCGGCGACGCTGCGTGCGTGCATCGAGCTTGGCGGCAGCATCACCGGCGAGCATGGCGTAGGCCTTGAGAAGAAAGCTTACATCGGGCTGCTTTTCAATGAAGCAGATCTGGAAGCTATGACGCGCGTGCGCCGAGCATTCGATCCTGATGGCCGGTTCAATCCGGCAAAGCTCTTCCCAACACCGATAAGCTGCGGCGAAATACGCCGTCAACCGGCAAGTATTCCAGCGGGGTTATGGATTTGAAGACCCCGTTTCGAGTTGCGGGTTTCGGGTTCCGGGTTGAAAACTCTAAACCTTAAACCCGAAACTCGAAACCTAAAGAAGGTCACCATTGGAACACACCCATCCCACCATTGACAGCGCCAACCAATCCAAGGTCGCAACTCTCGATCTCCCCGAACTTTACCAGTGCGTCCACTGCGGCCTTTGTTTAGACCAGTGCCCGACGTATCGCGTGCTAAAGCTGGAGCCCGAATCGCCGCGTGGAAGGATCCATTTAGTCAAAGCGGCCGCCGACGGACGCATCGAGCTCAACGAGCGCTTCAAAGAACACATCTATCTTTGTCTATTGTGCCGCGCCTGTGAGACGGCCTGTCCTTCCGGCGTTCAATATGGACGCATCGCCGAGACCGCGCGCGAGCATCTCGGCCCGCCGGGCTCCGATCTCACACGCGCCGTTCTGAATTTCGTTTTTAGCCAATTGCTCCCCTACCCGCGACGACTACGTTTTGTTTTTACACTTTTGCGGATTTACCAAAGCAGTGGGCTGCAGCGTATCACGCGATCTTTGTTGCCAAAGAAGTTGCGTGAAATGGACGCGCTGTTGCCGGTGGTACCTCGAAGTCTTTTCCGTCCTGATTCGAACGCGCATCTAGCGATCGGCCAACGCCGCGCTAAAGTTGCCATGCTTAATGGTTGCGTCATGCCCCTGCTCTTTGGCGATGTGAATGAAGCCACCGTGCGCGTGCTGCAACGCAACGGTTGCGACGTCATATTTCCAAAGAGCCAAACCTGTTGCGGCGCGTTGAATATTCATAACGGCGAAAGCACCGCGGCAAAGCAGATGGCGCGGCGAAACATCGACGCGTTTCTGGCCGCCAATGTCGATGCGCTCATCGTCAACGCCGCCGGCTGTGGCGCCGCGATGAAAGAGTACGGCTACCTGCTGCGGGACGATCCCACCTATGCCCAGAAGGCGGATCGCTTCGGATCACTCGTTAAAGATGCAGGCGAATTTCTTGCTGGCCTCGGCTTAGTTGGCGAACTCGGCGCCGTAAAAATGACGGTAACCTACCAGGACCCTTGCCATCTCGCGCACGGCCAGCGAATTCGCTCGCAACCACGTAAATTGCTGCAATCGATTCCTGGGTTGACGCTCGTCGAGATGGAAGGTTCCGACCGCTGCTGCGGCAGCGCGGGAATCTATAACATTACCCATCCTGAAATGTCGCGGCATCTCCTCAAGGAAAAAATGCAAACAATCGCGTTGACGGACGCCGAAGCAGTCGTCGCGCCGAATCCCGGCTGCATGCTTCAACTGTGTTACGGCGCCCAACAGTATGGTCCCAAACTAAGTGTTTATCACCTGATGGACCTCCTCGAACGCTCTTACAGCGCCGCAGAAACTGCGTCCCAAAAATGAAGGTCAACGTTGAGCAACTGAGAAGACAGCTCGAAACCGCGCTGGCTGCCGGCGCCGTAGCAGAAGCCGAATCCGGCCTTGAGAGCGCCCATTCGATTGACGGAAGGCGGCCAAATCTCGTCTGCCGTCCCGAGTCTGCAGAACAAATCGCTGCGGCTCTGCGACTCTGCACCGAAGAGGAAGCGGCCATCATTCCTTGGGGCGGCGGCACAGCTATGGCAATCGGTAATCTTCCACGTCACACCGACGTCATTGTCGAGACGAGGAAGCTCAATCGCGTGATCGAGCACGATCATGCCAACCTGACCGCGACCGTCCAAAGTGGGATTACGTTGAGCGATTTGCAAGCTTCGCTGGCGCCACAAAAACAGTTCGTGCCGATCGAGGCTCCCTTTCCGGATCGCGCGACCGTCGGCGGCGCGACTGCCAGCAACTTGAACGGGCCGCGGCGAAGCTACTACGGCAGCGTGCGCGATCTAGTCATCGGCATGAGAGTCGTGCTCGCTAGCGGCGAGCAAATCAAAGCCGGCGGCAAAGTCGTCAAAAATGTCGCGGGATATGACATGTGTAAACTTTTCGTCGGCTCTCTCGGAACTCTCGGCATCATCACGGAAGTGACGTTGCGGACGGCGCCCGTTGCGGAAACAGCAGCGACCGTGATCGCTTCCGGAACATTGGCTCAGGCTGAGCGACTCGGTGAAGAGCTTTCTCGCTCAGCGCTGCTGCCGGCTGCGATCTTTCTCTCGAACGATGGAGCCGAGGGACAATGGCAGCTCGCTATCTGGTGTGAGGGATTTGAGGAAACCGTAGCGCGCCATCTGCGCGACCTTGACGACATCGCGGCTCGAATTGGCATGATCACGACGATTTTGCGAGCTGAAAGCCATAATGAATTCTGGGGAAAGCTCCGCGACTTCCCGCTTCAGTCTGATTGTTTGGTTTACCGCGTGACTCTGCCTCGCGCCAAAATTTTTGATTTTGCTCGGCTCGTCCAAAACTGGGCCGGGGTGAAACTGATTAGCGATATCGCCGTGGGCGTGGTCTGGTTGGCTTTACCAGCGCGCAGATCCGGCTTGGAGCATTTTTCAGAGTTGATTGAACTGGCACACCAGCAGCACGGTCACGCCGTCATTTTCTCGGCCCCGCCGGATCTCAAACAGGGGATCGAGGTATGGGGGCCATCGCCACCGACAGTTTCTCTCATCCGTGAGATCAAGCGGCAATTCGACCCCAAAGAATTGCTCAATCCCGGCCGCTTTTTAGCCGGCCTTTAGACAGCACCGGGCTCGCTCGCACTAATTGAGGATGGAGGATAGAGAATGGCGTTTCTCATCCTCCATCATCGATCCTCGAAACCGATTAGAATAGCCGGATCACCCAATCGCTAATCCAATTGTCCACGCCGAAGGCCGCGCTTCCGCGCACTACGAAGTAAACCGCGGCGGCGACAAAGACGAGGTTG
Organism: Deltaproteobacteria bacterium; assembly: GCA_005879255.1. The sequence continues at coordinate 6,697 of VBKY01000257.1, read as the reverse complement.
TCACGAATGCCCACTTCGTGGGCGTGATAGGACTGGCGGTCGAAGGAGCGAAAATAGTTTTGCGCCTTTTCATCTTTGATCGCGGCCTTCACCAACGGCACCATCGTCGGCAGAATTTTGAGCCAGTGCCAATGAAGTCCGAACGTCGGAATTAAGAAAACTATAATCATCACCGCACAGATCGGAGTTTGAATCCCCGCCGCGACTCCGAAACCGCCGACGACCATTAAAAAAGTGGCCACGAAGCCGAAGAAGGTCGCGCCCTTGGGAAAGAGGATGCTCGCAGTATTAACGGGGTTCGGCCAGCGACGGACGTTACTTAGCCCGCTGATCAGCATGCGCCAACCTAAAATCACTCGAAGCGTCGCCTCAGCGAGCAATACCAAAGTCGAATGTTCCAATTTAGAACTCCTCTGTGGTTGTACAGGCAAGAAATTCCGCCGCACTATAGTAAGCGCCGAACTTGCCGTCAATTAGGGAAGCAGAACGACAATTGCGCACCCAGCGCTCAAATCTCGGGCACCGGCTGGGGCTTCAACGCTCCCTTCTGCCCGGCCGAGATTTCCATAAAATTACTCCTTTGTGATTGTTTCTGCCAAAAAATTTCTCTATAGTGCGGCCCTCGGCGATGTTGAGACGCTGGCACGTGGGTTGCTCGTCTTGCATCGTGAATCGGAGGTGGTATGAAACACGCTCGACGATGGTTACTCGCATTGTGCTTTAGCATCTTGACATTATCGCCCGCCGGCGTGATTGCCGAGAGCGAACTATCCAACCGGTCTCCATTTCCGGTCCCCTCTGGCCTCGAATCTTCGGTCGACTTTTGGAAGAAAGTCTTCACCGAATATAGTCTTTCGCAGCTGATTTATTTCGACGCCTTGGACACAAGCAAAATTTATGAAGTGACTGACGTTGGCGAAGGCAGTCGGTCGAATGAGTATCTCAACGCTGAACGCGCGCGCGTTGCCGCCGCTAATGGCGTCGACATCGAGCGCGTCAAAACGCAGCGAGGAGTAAAGGAACGAACGGCGGCGGGTTTGAAACGTTCAGGTCGGTATATCAGGCAAATTCAGCAGATCTTCCGCGATCGTGATTTGCCGCCAGAGCTCACATATTTGCCGATCGTGGAATCATCTTATGATATTTACGCCCGATCCTCTGTCGGGGCTCTGGGCATCTGGCAGTTCATGCCTCGTACCGGGCGTGAATATATGCGGGTAAACACCGCTATCGACGAACGACGAGATCCATTTGAATCGTCCCGTGCCGCCGCTGCCTATCTCAAGCAAGCATATGAATTCTTGGGTAGTTGGCCCTTGGCGATTACCTCTTATAACTATGGCCAAGGAGGTATCGCTCGTGCGGTTGCCGAGGTCGGTTCAGATAATTTAGTCGATCTGATCCAGAGGTATAATCATCCTAACTGGGGCTTCGCACCGAAGCAGTTTTACGCCGAGTTTCTCGCAGCCGTCGAAATCGGTACGAATCTCAACAAATATTTCCCTGATCTTGAGCTTGACGCTTCAGTGGAAATTAAGGAAGTCGAACTTAGCAGCACAACTGCTTTGGCATCAATGATCACCTCGTCGGGACTTAGCCGCGATGAATTCCTGGGTTGGAATCCGGCGCTTGGTACCGCAACCCGTGTAGTACCCGCCGGCTATCGCGTAAAGTTGCCTGTGGACCGAACCGTGGCGCCTCTCGTCACTGTTGCGCAAATCCAGCAGGCTGCGCGCCAGCCACAGGCCAAGCCCCAAATTGTGCACCATCGGGTCAAGCGCGGCGAGACAGTAATTGAAATTGCCAGGCGTTACGGCGCATCGGTGGAACGCATCCTGCAAATTAATGGTATCCGTAAGGCTCATCTTGTCAAAGTCGGAACCACACTGGTAATCCCGAAGATATAGGATCCCATCTTCTTAGGATTGATTCCAGCAAAGCCGAGACCAGCTATGATGGCTCGGCTTTGTACATTGAAGGATCTGCTCTGGCTTCACTGCTCATAAAGCCCTACCCCATACATTCTCAAGGGACTACACGCGTTGACAAGTTTTCTGCACGCTGGTTATAGTCACCGGCGTGATCGCAAACTTCTTGAAACATGAACTTGCCTTAAGTCACGCGCTGCGGCTCATCATCGGAATCGGCCTGCTGCTATTCTTTCTCCAACTGAGCGCTGCCGCGCTCGCCCAAGAGACAAAAAAAGTTCGCATGGCCTACTCCGCATTCAGCATCTCATTTCTGAATGTCTTTATTGCGCGCGATGCCGGACTGTTCAAAAAGCACGGTTTGGAAGCCGAGCTGATTCAAATGGCCGGACCTTTGCCTGTCGCCGCGCTCGCGGCCGGTGAAATCGATTACTTAACTGGCTACACAACCGGCATTGTCGCGACGGGTCAAGGCGCGCCGCTCAAGGGGATCATGATCAGTTTGCGCAAGCCACCGTTCTTTCTCGTCGCCGAGCCGAGCATTCAGCGGGCCAGTGAACTTGCGGGCAGGAGAATCGGGGTCGACAGGATCGGCAGCCTGCAGCATCTGGTTGCTCGTCTGCTGCTGAAAGCGAAAGGGACAGATCCCGAAAAAGCCATTTTCACTCAGACGGGTTCCGTGTCGAACACCGTAACCAGCTTGGGTCAGGGCGCGGTGTCGGCCGCTGTTTTGTCGGGGCCTCATAACGTCATCATGGTGCAAAAAGGCTTCCGGGAGATCGGCTCCGCCGACGAGCTGCCGATGCAATTTCCGACCAGCGGGCTCGTCGTCAATGAAACCAAGCTTAAGACCGACGCCGCCCGGATCAAGACGGTCATTCGCGTGATGCTCGATGCCGCCGCCTATTGCCGAAAAGAAAAGTCACGCGCCGTGAATTACGTCAAAGACAAATGGAAGTTGGAACAAAAAGTGGCCGAGACGGTCTACGAACAATGGCTTTCGATTCTCACACCTGACGGCAAGATCAGCATCAAAGACATGCAGGAATATTTTGACCTGGCTTATGGTCAAAAACAGATCTCGGCGCCGATCAACGTCGCCGCGGTAACGGATTACTCGCTACTCGATCAGGTTTTGGCGGGAAAGTAACAGATCGCAGGCATCACTTGTCAGTCGAGCTCGAAAGTTAGACTCTAAACCAGCAAAGTTAAGGAGCGCGTTATGGTAGACGGCAAAGCACTCGTCGAATCAGTGAAGAAAGAAATCATCGAACCGGGCATTCAACGCCTGCTGGAAACGCCCTATTTCACGGAAATGCGCCAGGGAAAATTATCGATCAAACGGCTGCAGGGTTGGTCCATCCAGCACTATTTGCACAACAAGGCGATTCTAAAATCGTTCGCTTTGGGCATGGTGAAGAATGCCCAGGACCAGACCATGTTCGATTATTTCACTTACCAGTTGAACGAAGAGCAGTCCCATCCTGACCTAGCGAAGCGGTTCGGCCTCGCCCTCGGTCTCAATGAAGAAGACTTCACGGAAGCAACGCAAATCTTTGAGTGCCAGATTCACTCGGCGCGCACGGTTTACAATACGCTCACGGGCATCGCGCCGCAAAATCGCGCATCCGCGATGACCAGCGAAAGCATGGTGTGCCGTTACTCGGAAGAATTTTTGAACGCCGGGCGCAAGCATTACGGTCTCGACGATCGCGATCTGGTGTTTTTTCCTACCCACATGGTGGCGGACGTTGAGCATACTGCGCAATCGGCGGATCTGATCGCGCGCATGGTCAAGACACCGCGCGAGGAAAGGCTCGTCCGCGAAAGCGCGCAGTACATGGTCCGCATCAAGCTCGGAAAGTTCGAGGGAATTTATAACGGCGTTATCCAGCCGCCTGGTAAATATTTCTAGTCGTCGCTATGGGTTCGGCTCTATTGAAGATCGCGGCGAGTACATCCATTCAGCATACTGCTTGACCATGCGACGCGTGCTAAAGCGGGGCATGGTCGTGCGAATCGCCTCCTTCACCATCCGGAGCCAGCGCCGCGGTACTTTGTCCGCGTCGCGATCATAAAAGGCTGGGACTATTTCTTCTTCAAGGAGGCGATAGAGCGATTCCGCGTCGGCTGCATCTATGGCGGCCGGGTCGTCTGCCGCCACGCCCCCCTCAATCAACCATCCGTTCGATCCCGTGTAGCCTTCTGCCCACCAACCATCTCCGGTGCTCAGATGCAGTGTGCCATTGATTGACGCTTTCATTCCGCTGGTTCCGCTCGCTTCAAAAGGTCTACGTGGAGTATTCAACCAAACATCGCATCCTTGCACTAAGAAGTGCGCGACATGAAGATCGTAGTCCTCCACAAAGGCAATAAGACCGCCAAATGCGGGATCGATCGCATGACTGAAAATATTCTGCAGGTGTTGTTTGCCACGGTAATCCGCTGGGTGGGCTTTGCCGGCAAACACAATCTGAACGGGGCGTCTAAACGCCGTCAGGATGCGAGCCAATCTCTCAGGGTCATAAAAAATCAGTTCCGGACGCTTGTAGTCGGTAAACCGCCGGGCGAATCCAATGGTGAGCGCTGCTGGATCCAGTAGCGTACCCGCCGCCACGACCCGAGCAGCTGTCACCTGCTTTTGTGTCCACAACTGCCGGGCGCGCTCTCGGATAAACGTGATGAGGTAGCTTCGCAGCGTCTCGCGCACAGCCCACAGTTCCTCGTCCGGGATGTTCGAGATTTCATCCCAAAACTCTACCCCATCGTGTTGGTCCTTCCACTTTACCCCGAGATAACGTTCGAATAGCCTGACCATATCTGGCGCGATCCAACTGGAGACGTGAACGCCGTTCGTGACAGTTTTCAGAAGACTCTCGCGTTCAGGCATATTTGGCCATATCTGTGCCCACATATCCAAGGTGATACGTCCATGAATTTGACTTACGGCGTTGGTCGCGCTTGTGCTGCGAATGGCCAAGGCGGTCATATTAAACATCGGCCCGAGGCCATTGTCGTGATACCCGAGCTTTAAAAACTCGTCCCGGTATGAACTGATATTAGGCCAGTACCCCGCAAGATAGGAGTCCACAAGATCAATTTGGAACGCGTCATGTCCCGCAGCGACCGGAGTATGCGTTGTAAAGATCGTGGAGCGGCGTACTTTCTCAAGAGCCGCCTCGAAGCTCTCGCCACGGTCCACCAACTCACGCATTCTCTCGAGCGTGACAAACGCCGTGTGCCCCTCGTTCAGATGCCAGACCATAGGCTGATAACCCAGAGCGCGTAGTGCCCGAACACCGCCAACGCCTAATATGATCTCCTGCTGAAGTCTTGTTTCGCGGTCGCCGCCATAAAGTCGCGCTGAAAGCTCGCGATCCTTCGGATCATTCTCCTTAACGGACGTGTCCAGCAAGTAAATCTTTACCCGGCCCAAGCGGACACACCACACAGAAACGTGCACAACACGGTGACCGAGCGAAACAGACAGGATACAAGGCTTGCCGTCTTTGGTGACCACTTGCTCCACCGGCGTGTAATCCCACTCTAAGTGCTCGTACAGCTCCTCTTGCTGCCCCTCTGAGGTGATGCTCTGGTGAAAGTACCCCTGCGGGTACATGAAACCGACCCCGACGAGCGGAATTCCCAGATCGCTCGCTTCCTTGCAGTGATCGCCGGCCAGAACCCCAAGTCCACCAGCATAGATGGGTAAGGACTGGTGCAGGGCAAATTCAGCCGAAAAGTAGGCTATCGGACGGTTGGCTAGACCAGGATACGTTTGGGCCCAATACGTTTTTTTGGCGGTAAGGGCGTGGCCGAGACCCTCGATGGCAGCATCGTAGAGAGCGACAAAAGCAGGATCACGCGCTGCATGCTTCAGCTGTTGGTTCGTCACCAAGTGAAGCATCCGCACGGGGTTATGTGAAGTTAGTCGCCAAAGGGGGTAATCGAGACGTCGAAATATCTCGCGGGCCTCGTGATGCCAGGCCCACCGGAGGTTAAACGCCAGTTGCCAAAGCCCGCTAATCCTATCCGGCAAGGAACGACGCTCGAATTCCACAGCAGATATCCTAATCGCTTAATCGCGAGCAAACAAATGACCTCGCTGACATTGTGCATACTGCACAGTCGGCGAATCTAATCACGCGCATGGTGAAGACGCCGCGCGAAGAGCGTTTGGTGCGCAAAAGCGCGCAGTACATACTCCGCATAAAGCTCGGCAAGTTCGACGGAACTTACCCGGAATACGCTTGACGCTCCATGCCAAAGCCGCCGAGCCTCTTGTTCACTACATTAGCCGCAAGTCCCGCGATTGCTAAGCGCTCAACGTCGTCGCTTCGATTTCGAGTAAATATTTCTCGCCAGCGAAGCCGTCGACAAGTCGAAACTCTACATTACCAAGATCGATCCAGCTCACCTTAGATAGTAGATCCTTGACGACACTAGGCTTCTGACTTCGGTGCAGAAAAACAGACAGCTTACCCGCTTTTGTGAAGTCTTGAGTCAACGCGCCTGAGATGGCTCGCGCTCCGGACACCGCATTAAGAACTTCTTTTACTTGATCCTCCAGCGTAACGGCGGTTGACGTATAACCCGAGTAGAACACCACCGAATCGTATCGAAGATAACAGAGATAATTTCGCGCCGGTTCGAACTCCACCGGCCGCCGCTCCGCGCCGCTGATCATAGGCTTCATCGCCAGCAGCTCCAAACCGGCAGTTCCATCCGAATCGAACCACTGCTGTGAGATAAAGCTGGAGCTTGCCGCT
>VBKY01000711.1 GCA_005879255.1 Deltaproteobacteria bacterium | reverse complement strand
TCGCCGGCTGCTGCGCTTCAGCGAGATGGATGGAAGCGAGAAAGATAACCGTGAGTAGCCAAAGGAGCTTTCTATTCATGGCGTTGTGACTCAATGGGTATGCCACAAACATAAGGCAATGAGAATCATATTTTGGTGGCCAAAAGTGAGTCAACCATGGTGGGTTGACTACAGACGGTAGCAGATTTGATTCGCACGGGTAACGTAAGGTCGTGTTGATAGTCGAACTCATGTCGCTGAATCCGCTAGGAGATCTGCTCTGCGAAAACCAGCCGATCCGCAGAATGCACACAGGAACGGTCGCGAACTACCACGGTTGAAAAGCTCCACGGTACTCGTAACAAATTCATTGATCGGCCAGAGTTGGCACCGACTTCTGGAATAGGGATTTCTGATTGTTGTTTCAAACGAGAGCCGAACCTTTATGGTAAGCAGCCAGCTGTGGATAGGAGCTAGGCGACTATGCCATCCGTGAAGCAAAATAGCTTTTCACGTGCGGCGGTTAGCCCTTCTGATCGCAACCGACCCTTCGGGGCGGGTATTCCTCTGTTGGCGATGATTGCTGAACTCGCCGACTCGACTTTAAATCCCCCGAATCGCCGGTGCCGCCCTCTGAACAGAGCACTCTAGACGAAGGCAAAAACGTACAGGCGACCGTCGCCTTTCCCAGCCACGACGCTCGCGACTCGTCCGTAAGAAGATGATTTTCTAAGTACCTGCAGCACATGCATCGTGCGGCACAACTTTTGTGTTTTGCATCACATTGCCTTTGAAGGCCGCACGAAAGGAGATTTCATCATGGCCGCTACAACTTGTAAGGACTGGGTACTCATCGTAACACCGCTGTGCGATCAACACAGCAGTGAATGGATCAAGAGTCAGGATCTGTACATGCTGAATCCCAACAACAGCCTTAGGACCCAGGGAGAAGCCGAAGTTTCGGTCTGCAGTTCGCTAAAGAATACGTCGACACAAAAATGTGATTCCCATGAGGTCGGTGGCCAAACTCCTGCGCGCCCAAGGTGACGACACCCAGGAAATAAGTACCCGGGCCACTATGATGGTGGAGACGAGCCGTATGTGCTGATAACGGCAGTGACGGCTGAGCTTTGCTGTTAGGTCGATTTGGGGAGGGCAACTCAAATGTCACGGCAGCAGAAAACCGATGACGTTCTGGAGGAATTTCGAAAGGCCTACCCGAGGTCAATCGCCGACCTTGCACATCGGCTCTGGAACGACATCTGCTTTCTGCATCTGAGCGTGTCTGCATACTTGCAGCTGTATTCATCCCAGCAAACAGTCAAAATTCTCAACAGTTCTGCACCGCGTTTCTTTGCCTGCTTAGAGAATTGGTTGCGCTTGACGATTTATCTCGGGATAAAGCGCTTGACCGATCCTGCACAAAGCGGGACTCGGTCCAATGCTTCCTTTGCGGGGTTTGCCAAACTTCTTCGTGAGGCTGGCGAGACAGCGGCAGCTGACGTGCTAGAGGAGGACTTAAAAACGCTGAAACAAACTTTGCAGAAGATTCGCAGGATCCGACAACTGGCACATGCAGATCTTAAGGCTGTCCTCTGTGAAGACTCACCATTCCCTGAGCTTCCGCGGAACGAACTAGAGATACTCGTCGACGCAATCAGTAATACCTATTCCCGGACCGACGCTCGCTTCCGAAGAACGCAATCCCACGTCAAAGGAATGGGCATGTTTACGGGCGTTGATGTTCTGACTAGTTTTCTGCAACGCGGTGTCCCATCGTTGAGTAAGAGAAGCAGCGACTTATGCGGAGAGCTAGAGAATGAAGGAAGGCTGGCCAACGCATAATAATTAATAAGGAGGGATGAACATGTTTGTTGAAACCTATCGTTTGGAGGCACCGCCGGTTGGCGGGGGAACCAGTCGTACTACTGAGGCCATTCCGTATCCGACGATCTCGGACGACGATTGGAAGGTGTGGACCGCATTTTTGCCGGTTCGAACGGAAATAGATGAAAAATTTCTGAGGGGCGCAAGCCCTCGGCTATATGCGCAAACACTTCCTCCCAAAGTCCGCGACGAGCTGCAGAGAGCGAACAGGTTTTTCGATAGAGTAGAAGTTTGGGGCAAGCGCGAAATTGAAAAAGATCCCATTGCAGTGGGCTATCAGGGAAACGACCGTTATTTGATTGCCCGGTGGGGCATGGAAAAGCTAGTTCAAAGCTTGCCTCTGATCCTTGCCTATAAGTACGGAATCTACAGTTTGCGTTTACTGGCAGGTTTGGCTGGGCTCAGTTTTCTGGTGTGGAACCTTCTCGCGTGATCATCAGGTTGGACTAATAAGTCCCGACCGGATGCACGGTTGCGCCTCGGACTGGGCGTACACTGTTTCCGACAATACCCGCTACAGAGCAACTTGACGCTTTGGGAAATGCCGACGCTGCCACCGCGGTAACAGGCCGTTCAACCAAATCGTAAGCACATTATTTTACGACGAGAAATCGCGTGGAAAATGGGAAACCCCGTCCCATATGGTCTAGGTCTATTGCCGTAGCGATT
>VBKY01000714.1 GCA_005879255.1 Deltaproteobacteria bacterium | reverse complement strand
TTCTGTTGTTGTTTGCGAGCTCATGCCTTTTTCTCCTTTGTTTGCCGCTGGCGGTTGCTTTGATGGTTCGTTCAGTGACTCAACGAATGAGCCGGGTCATTTCGGACCAGGGAACGGCCCTCAAGGCGCCACGTAGATCATCCATGACACGCCGAAGCGGTCAGCGACCATGCCGAAGCGCGAGGAAAAGAAGGTCTTGGTCAACGGCATCTGCACCTGCCCACCATCGGCCAGAGAAGCGAACAGCCGCTCGGCCTCGGCATCGTTAGGCACCGTGAGCGACAGCGAAAAGCCCTGGAAGCTCGGCCGCCCTAGGCATCGACCATCGGAAGCCAACACCGTTGTATCACCTATGCGAAAGCTCATATGCATCACCTTGTCCTCGGCACCGGGCGGGATCATGCCGGGTTCATGGGGATCAGGGCTGTCCTTGAAACGCATGAGCATCGTCACCTCGGCCTCGAGCGCGCTGCGGTAGAACTCGATCGCCTCCTCGCAGCGGCCATCGAAGAACAGGTAGGGTTGGATTTGCATTGCGTCTCCTCCTTAGGGGTTGGGTAAAAGTCGCCGCGCTATTGCTTGAGCGCTGCTTCCACAATTAATTTCATTTGCGCCAGACCCGTCTCGAATTGACCGCCGATCATTTTATCCATGTTCATGAACAGGTGGATTGCCTTGGCCATGAAATTGTTTTTGCCGGCCATGCTCCACGTCACGGCGGTTTGATTGCCCTCAGGCTTGAAGGTGAACTCAGCGATGTTGGTGCCTGCGAAAGGCTTGAAGAATTCAAGTTTGATCCTGATCAGATCGCTCGGACGGCTTTCCGTCAGGGTCATGCGTCCTTCGCCGACATTCTTGTTGCCGACCCACGTGTAAATCGCGCCGACGCCGGCCGGCGCGCCTTCGTAGGTCTGCTTCATTGCCGGATCGATCTTTCCCCACGGGTTCCATGCTTCCCACTTATGGAAATCATTCACCTGCGCAAAAACCGCCGGTGGGGGGGCGGAAATGGTGGCGCTCCGCGCGACGCGAAAATCGGATGGCTGCAAGGCAACAATGACGACCAATACGATAACGATCACTGCGAAAGCGATGAGGATTATTTGTAGCATAGTGACTCTTCTCCGATTGGGCGTGAGGTTATGAGATCGTTTCGTTGTTGCGATCCGACGTCTTTGTTAAAGCGGCGCCATTTATCGCAGCTCTGTTCACTCCTTTGAATCACTGCGGGTCTCATTCTCTGCAGCTCGCTGCGTAGAGAACTATTCCAGACCTCTTAACGTCCGTCATTCCCGCATGCTTTTAGCGGGAATCCAGGCGAAATTCTGACTGGACCCCCCGATTAAACCATTCGGGGATGACGCCTTTGGGATAAATGTTCGCTGCTATGCTCTGATACCCCGCAGCTGGCTGCGGGGTAGTTCATTTTTGATGGTGTAAGCGGCTCACATATTTGCCAAGTGCTCTGCGAGACGATCCAGAGTCTGGTTTAAGCTCACGTAGATAGTCGTCCAAGCGATCTAACTCATCGGGCACGGGCGCTTGGCGACGTGGGTCGCAAGCTCAAGCGTCGACCAGGACTTTGAATCCGCCCCAGAACATGCGCTTGCCATCGAAAGGCAGGGTCTTGGGATCCATCATGTTCGCCAGGCGCGGGTCCTTCATGACCTTGGCGTTGATTCGGTCCCGATGCGCTCGCGACTTGAATACAATCCACGAGAACACTACCATCTCGCCGGGCTTGAGCTTGACGCTCTGTGGGAACGACGTGCGCTTCCCCGGCTTCACGTCGTCGGCGACGCACTCGATGAACTCGAGAGCGCCGTGATCGCGCCAGACCTTGCCCGCCTTCTGCGCCATGCGCCGGTAGGCTGCCACGTTCTTCTTCGGGACAGGTAGTACATATCCATCAACGTATCGCATAAATCCTCCGTGAGTTTGCTTGCTGAAAAAATATTGAAACAAGATCACTCACCCTTTGCCATGGGCGCGTCGAGAAATTCTGTAATTATCGGAAAACACCCAACCGAGACGATGCGAGAGCATGAATCGGTCCCCGCCTGAACTCTTGTTCGTTGAGTTCTACCGCGATGTGGCGAAACCCTAGCCGCCGGCTATGGCCCCCACGATCATCAATGGCTCTGCGCCCGTCGCGACTGCATCGGGCAGCAGCGCGTCCGGCGGTTCGTGGGACAGATCCTCCCCGCAGGCGAAGAATCGCACGAACGCGCGCCGCTGCTGCGTGACGTGGTCGCGGATCGTGCCGCGCAACATCGGGTGGCGGGCCTCGAGCGCGTCGAGAACCGAGCGCTGCGTGACGTGACCCTCGACTTCGAGCTTTACCTCACCGTCGACGTGCGCGAGCTTGCGCAGATGGGGCGGTAGCGTGACTCGGATCATGGCAACGTCTGGACCTCGACGGACACCACGGCCGGAAGATCCCGGACGATGGGCGCCCAGTTGTCGCCGGCGTCGGCCGATGCGTACACTTGTCCGCCGGTGGTGCCGAAGTACACGCCGCACTTATCGAGCGAATCGACCGCCATCGCGTCGCGCAGTACGTTCACGTAGCAATCGTTTTGCGGCAGACCTTTGGTGAGCGCTTCCCACTCGTTGCCGCCAGATCGGCTGCGGTACACGCGGAGCTTTCCGTCGGGCGGAAAATGTTCCGAATCGCTCTTGATCGGCACGACATAGACGGTTTCCGGCTCATGTGCGTGAACGTCGATTGCGAACCCGAAGTCGGTCGGCAAGTTACCGCTAATCTCTCTCCACGACTCGCCGGCGTCGTCGGTGCGCATGACGTCCCAATGCTTCTGCATAAATAACACACCCGGACGTGAGCGGTGCATGGCGATGCGGTGGACGCAGTGGCCGACCTCTGCAGTCGGATTGGGGATGTACTGCGAATGCAGGCCACGGTTGATCGGCTGCCAAGTCTTACCGCCATCATCGGTGCGAAACGCACCCGCCGAGGAGATAGCGATGAAAATTCGGTTTGGGTTGATTGGGTCGAGAATAATCGTGTGCAGGCACATCCCGCCGGCGCCCGGCTGCCAGTGCGGCCCGGAGCCGTGGCCTCGCAGTCCGGCAAGCTCGTGCCACGCCCGTCCGCCATCAGTCGAACGGAACAACGCGGCGTCTTCCACCCCGGCGTAGACTGTGTCTGGATCGGTCAGTGAGGGTTCGAGATGCCAGACGCGCTTGAACTCCCACGGGTGCGGCGTGCCGTCGTACCACTGGTGCGTGGTGAGGGGTTTGCCGGTTTCAGCAGACGTGTCGTAAGCAAACTTGTTG
>VBKY01000713.1 GCA_005879255.1 Deltaproteobacteria bacterium | reverse complement strand
GCCGCTGTCACCGCGATAGAGCGTAAAGTCTTCGCCCATGATCCGAATCGGCAGCGCCCGGCCGACCGAAAGCTCGTAGGAGCAGCAAACCGGCTGCCAGAACATTCGCAGGTAACGTCCGGCCAACGTTCCCGGGCCGGTGTGAACCATTTCGCTAAAATCCATTCTGAACCTCTTTGCTATTTCTGCCGTTCAGATTCGGTTTACGTATCCAGGGTGCTTGGATGGAACATATCCTCCGGCTGAAATCTGTGCGAGACCAAGCCCTGACGAAATGCATAATCGAGCATCTTATCCACTTCGGCGCGGCTTTTCTTGAATCCCCAAAGATACGGGTCGGGGCCGGCGATCATGCGCTCTTCTTCCCACAGCGTACGATACCACAATGCTGTCATATGAACCCGCTGTCGATCGAGCCAGCGATAACATTCCTGCTTCGACTCCTGCCAGGCATCGAACAGGCTTATCGCCACCCAAGGATATTTTTCCAGCACGGCGGTTTTGATCACGAGCGTGTGCTGGATCGGAAAGAAGCCTGTCTTTTTGTAATAACGTCTTTCCTCTTCCGCATAGTTGGGAATTAAGAACTCGATATCCGGATGGCCGAAAGGCGTCCAGGTTTCTGTCGTGATCGCCGCATCGATGTTTCCCTCAATGAGGAGATCGTGAAGCTTGGCACCCTGGGGCGCAATCTCAAGCTTGAGCCAAGGCGGCGGCTGCCATTGGCCGATCTTTTCGCTCCAATTGGCTACCCAAGTAATCGACTTGAGATCGACGCCATATTCGTCTTCCAAGATGCCGCGCGCCCACAGCGCAGTCGTCGTAAACCAAGTCTGTAAACCGACTCGCTTACCGTTGAGATCGGCGGGAGTACGAATCCCCGAGCGTTTGTTGATGTAGATATACGAATGGCGAAACATGCGCTTGACGAAGATCGGAATCGCCGTCAATCCCAGAGTTCTTTGTTCCAGATCGGCCATGTAGATGCCGGTGAAAAATTCCGCGATGTCGAACTTTCCCTCGCGCGCATCGCGCTGCCGGCTACGGTCATCGGAGTTAACGTGAATTTCCAAGTCGATGTCACGAGGCTTGATCCGCCCATCGATGAGCGGCTGGCTTCGGTCATAGAGCGCGCAAGTCATGCGGAGTTTTAACGCCATGCTGAAGATATTTCCTTCCTGCCCATCGTGTCCTTCGGTGAGAACCAACCCCCGACCTACGGATTGGGTCTCCAACTCTTGGATTGCAATTCGCTCATCACTTTTCGTGCCAGCGAGAAATCAAAAATCTTTGCCAATGGCGGCGCTTCTTTGAGATCGAGTCGCTTGAGCACATGCGCAACTGCTTTCGCTTGCATCTCCGGGTTAAGCGTTCCGTCTTGAGTCATCGCCGGCTTCACAACGTGATCGTATGCCTTCGCGGCAACACTTTCATTGACCTGCAGATAACGCGCTACGATGGGAATCGTGCCGGTACGATTTTCCTTGATATAGAGAAAGCCCTTGTACGTGCCACGGAGGAATCTCTCCATCTGCGTTGGGTCTGACTGCAGCGAGGCATCTCGTACGAGCATGCTTCCTTGAAGCTCGACCAGATCTTGCTTTGGGAAGGATACCAATTCGCGAAATCCACCTTCCTCAGCTTTGAAAGTAACGGGAGGTGAAAGCATAGCCGCATCGACCATCCCGCTTTGCAGCCCAGAAAAAATCGTCGGCATCACGCCGAGGCTAAGAACGGCCACGTCGCGATTGGCATCGAGCCCGTTCTGTCGCAGGATTTCCCGCAGCAACGAGTCAGGTCCGCTGCCGATACCGGACACGCCGACGCGTTTACCTCTCAAAGCTTTGACATCGCGAATCTCCGGCTTTGCGTAGAGCCAAAACATCGCCCGGTTATAGGTGGTAAACAGAAACTTGAACGGCGAGCCGCGCAACAGAGGCGGCAAGCCGGCGCCTCCAACGGTGGCAACCACGACGTCGCCACTCAATAGGGCGCGGCTGGCGGTGGTGCACTCATGAGAATCAGCTCGGCGTCCAACCCCTCTGCGCGATAGTATCCTTTGTCCCTCGCGATCATGAACGGCAGCACGGCCTGTGTCGTGCTTGGTATCGCGACTTTGACAACCTCGGCTTCGCCGCCCGGCGACCATGCAAATAGAAAGAAAAAAAATAGCGCTGGTGTTTTGATTTTCAATATCATCGAACGTATTCTTTTTAAATTAGAATCGGTAGGGGCAGGTTTCAAACCTGCCGTAGAATGCGAATCGCACTCCTATTCAGACGCTGAAAACATGCAACCTGTGTGGAGCGTAGTTGACGATCATTCCTCGATGCCCATGATCTCCGGCAATAGGCGCTCGACTAATGTCGCCCCCGCAAGTGACAAACCGAG
>VBKY01000712.1 GCA_005879255.1 Deltaproteobacteria bacterium | reverse complement strand
ACTTGGTCCGCCCCAGCGGCGCGCCGCCGTTCATGCTGCTCGGTTACCAAAAAGAGCAGGAGCTGATCGGTAGCTGGGAGAAAAAGTACGGCGTGCAGATGTTTACGTCCGGGCAGAATCACGTGCATGCGCTGCGCACGCTCGGCATAAAAAAGTTTGTTGGCGCGACCTATTTTCCCGAAAAGATGAACAATATCTTCTCCCGCTATTTCACCGACGCAGGATTCCAAGTGCTGGCGATGGAGGGAATTG
>VBKY01000710.1:4935-6879 GCA_005879255.1 Deltaproteobacteria bacterium | reverse complement strand
CGTTGCACCTTGGCGCCGGTTTTTCTACGATGGCGAGAGCGCAAACGATCTACATCGATAGGGGCGAGTTGTCTCATTCATACAACGGACCGACTTTAGCGAATCGGGCCGTTGCGAGAATCATCAAGGAATGGTTTTCCCCGCAGCAAGCCGCCGGGGATGAGTCCCGTAGAGATTCAACCTGAGGTAAAAATCATGGAAAGCAAAGCGATTCTCGCGCGGCCCGACGATCATCGGGGAATTCTCGCGATGTCGGAGGCGGTCGAGGCGACGTTGAGCGCGTTTAGATACTGGGCGCGCGATCCGTTGGTCGCCGAGCTACGCCGGCGCACGCATACGCCAAAGAACGTGCGTGTCACGCTCCATCAAGGCGCGGCGCCTGACTACGGCACCACTGGAATCATGACCCATGCCGAGATGGTGCGCATCTTTGGCGACATCCAGCGCTATCCGCGGCGCGGCCGGCCGGTGCTGGTGCTTTATCATTCCGATACCGGAGCGCTGAAACTTATTCTGGTCGGCGAGATGCATCCGAAGGAGTTACCCCACGCCAACAGTGTCGTGGCGATGCCGACGGCGTGCGCGTCGATGATCGGAACCGAGCTCTTGGCGAGAAAGGACTGCCGCGTGGCCGGAATCTTTGGCGCCGGAGACCAGGCGAAACTTCATTTGCTCGCGCTCACCTGCATTCGTCCGTCGATTGCGCAAGCACGCGTGTATAGTCCCACTCCGGAAAGGCGCGAGAGCTTCGCGAAAGAAATGTCCCAGGTGCTCAATATTTCCGTGCGGGCCGTAAGTGGTCCGCGCGAAGTCATCGGCGGCGCGGACGTCATTGTTTGTGCGACCAACTCCAACGTGCCGGTCTTCGATGGTGATTGGCTCGAGCCAGGCCAACATGTGACGTCCATCGTGTCGAGCAACATCGCGCTGCTCAAACGCGGCCATGTGCAACAGATGCGCCGCGAGATCGACGACCGAACACTGGAACGCGCGGAAGTTCTGATGACCAACGTTTGGGGACAAGAAGAATTGGACCGCACTGCGGTGTTCTGGGAGATCGCCCAGCGACGCCCCGATCTCGCCAAAGAAATGGTCGATGCCGGCCAGGTCCTCCGCAATGAAAGAGCCGGCAGAACTCACGCCGACCAGATCACTTATTTCAAGAACTGCGCCTTCTGGGGCATCGGCGCGGCGGCCATCGGCGGGCTGATCTACGATCGCTTGCTTGAGCAAGGCAAGGGAATCATCCTCGACTTCAATCCCTTCGAGTATTACGATGACAGTTGGCGCGAGGATTAGCCTGGCATCCAGCCAACGACTCGTCTCAGGATAAATTCCTGCGGAGGATCTCGACTCCAAAACCAGGCCGCCTCACCCGGCTCTTACTGACGACTGACTTCTGACCGCCGACTACTGTCATTTGATGACTTTATCCGCTCGCGCCAACACGTTCGGCGGAATTGTCAGTCCGATCTGCTTCGCCGTGTTGAGATTCATGATCAACTCGATTTTATCAACGCCCTGCAGCGGCAAGTCCTTAGGCGCAACACCCGTAAGTACGCGCTGAACGTACTTGGCGGACAAACGACCAACCTCATGAAAACTTACGCTATAGCTAGCGAGACCTCCCTCGATGACAAAATTTTGTCTGACGAACATGGTCGGCAGACGCTTAAGGCGCGCCGTCTCAATGATCAATGGAGACTGGTTATCCACTTGGGGGTCGGCTACCGCTATAAATGCGTCGGCTTCGCCGGCCTTAAGTGATCGTATTCCGTGCTGAAGCTCATCTACCGAAGCGAAGTGACGCTCAATAAACTGCACTCCGATCTGTTGCGCGGCTTCGCGCGTCAATTTGGAAGACTCAATGGCGACTCGGGTGCGGGGATTGTAAAAAGTTACGACCCGTCGGAGCTTCGGCACAATCTCCTTCAAAATTTCTAG
>VBKY01000710.1:0-4929 GCA_005879255.1 Deltaproteobacteria bacterium | reverse complement strand
AATTTCTAGACGCTTCGGCATGAGATCGGTGTCCCGGTAGTAGACGCCAGTGAGTCTTCCACCCGGCCGGGCGAAGCTCTCCGCCAGTCCGAGAACAACGGGATCGGTCCCGGCACAGAATACGACCGGAGTGTCTTCGGTCGCCCGCTTTACGGCCATGGCGCTGCCGCTGGAACTTGCGTAGATCAGATCGACTTTTTCTCTTTCGAAATTTCTGATCGACTGCTCCGCCATCCTCGCATCGCCTTGCCAGTCTTGGATGGCCAGAGTGAAGTGTTTCGTCTCTTCAAGCCCCAGCTCTCTGAGCCCGATTCGAAGGCCGTCAATTATCTCGTACCAGGCATGGCCTGGCAGGAGGACACCGATACGATGGATCTTTGGTTGCTGTGCCTCGGCGACGCCAATTGCCAGCAGCAGAGTTGCTAGTAGCCAGATGTTAATTTTCGGAATCATGGTTTTCTCTCTTGCTGTTGCCTGTTGCCGGCAGCCTGTCCTGAGCAAATTCGAAGGACCTCGTGCCTGTTTTCATCGAATCACCTTATTTGCCCGCATTCCCATTTTGGATTTTCGATTTTGGATCCTTCGGCTTCGCTCAGGACAGGTTTTAGATTGCTCGATCATCGGATTACTTTGTCAGCTCTCGCTAACACGTTGGGCGGTATCGTCAGCCCGATTTGCTTGGCGGTTTTCAGATTGATCACGAGCTCAAACTTCGTCGGTTGCTCGACCGGAAGGTCGGCTGGCTTCGTGCCCTTTAGAATCTTGTCGACCATCGACGCAGCGCGCTTATACGATTCGGCCTGATCAGCTCCGTAAGACATCAGGCCGCCGCTGTCGACCTGATCTCCCCGAGAGTGAATCGCCGGCAACTGATATTTTTTCGCAAGGTCCGCGATTCGTTTCTGATTAGTAGTGAAAAGCGGACTCGACGCCGCTGCGAGAGCGCCACTACCGGCCTTAGCTGTCTCATTAAACGCGCTATCGATTTTGTCGGCGCTGCTTACCTCCATGGAATGAAGCTGCAAACCCAGTTCTCGTGCCGGCAGTTGGCTTTCTTTCCATTCTTGTCTGGAGCCTGGATCCTGTGGATTCCACATCAACGCAACGCGGGAGAGTTTGGGAATGGTTTCCTTGAGCAGCTCCAGTCGTTTGCCAACTAACACCGTCCCCATGCGGGTGAACCCAGTGATATTTCCGCCAGGCCGCGCCAGGCTGTCAACCAGTCCTGCCGCAACGGGATCCCCTGAGCCTACAAAAACGATAGGAATCGTCTTGGTAGCGTTTTTGGCGACTAGGGCCTCATTCGTCGAGGGGGCGAAGAGTACGTCAACCTTGAGACGGACCAGCTCATCAGCGAGGGCGGGGAGCCGGTCGGGCTTGTTCTCCGCGGATCGATACTCGATAGCTATGTTCTTGCCTTCAACATAACCGAGTGCACGGAGCTCTCGCCGAAACAACGCGAGCACGGGGGCGGGGGCAGAAGCGGAACGGGTTCCGAACCAGCCGATCTTAAATACCTTCCCTTGCTGCTGTGCCCCAGCTGGAAAGCTGAGAGCGAGGAGCAGCGAGCATAGAGCAAGCAGCAAGATTTTTTTAGTCATAGAGTTTTGCCCGAGGTTTATGCTGATGACGACCTCAGATCTCTGACCTCTGACGTCTAACCTCTGGTTACTTGATCACCCTATCCGCCCGGAACAGCAGGGACTGTGGAATCGTCAGGTTGAGCGCATTCGCGGTCTTGAGATTAATGACCAGCTCAAACTTCGTCGGCTGCTCCACCGGTAGGTCGGCGGGCTTGGCGCCTTTCAGAATCTTGTCGACATAAATGGCGGCGCGCCTTAAACTCGTAGCAGAATTGCTTGCATACGAAACGAGACCGCCGGCCTCTACGTTGTCACTTCCTTCAAACATTGAAGGCAGCCGGTTCTTTATGGCAAGCTCCGCAATCTGCTTACGGTAAACCACGGTAAGAGCGTTCCTAATTACGATGAGCGCGCTCACGCGCCTCTTGGCCGCATTTTGAAACGCTCCCTCGAAATCAGGGCTCTCGCTTTGTACCTCCAAGGATTGAAGAGGTATCTTTAGAGCACGCGCCGGAGTCTCGTACTCCTTAAAACGAATGCTCTTGCTTGGAGCATCGGCTTGCAACAGGACTCCGACGCGCGATGTTGTCGGGACCACCTCCTTTAGCAATGAGCCCCGGGATATTTCCGCCTGGATCCGCCAACCTATCGATCAGCCCAGCTGCGACTGGATCCGTAGTGGTCACCATGACAACGGGAGTCGTCTTGGTCCCTTGCTTGGTGGCGCGAATCACTGATGAGCCACTGGCGACGAGGACATCGACTTTGAGTTGCACGAGTTCGGCGACGAGACTCGGGAGACGGTCCGGATTTCTCTCGATTCGGTACTCAATCAGGATGTTTTTTCCCTCAATGTAACCGAGGTCTCTCAGCCCTTGCCGGAATGCGTCGACTGAAGATCCAGGAGTCTTGGGATCGCCAGTGTTTGACAGATATCCTATCCGCGGGACCTTGTTCGGCTGCTGCGCGTGAAGGGGCGGGCAAAGCGCAAGGAGCACAGCGGAAAGTGTCAAACTAAAAACAATTGTCTTCGTTGTTTTCACCGCACCTCATGTCTCACCGCTGACGTCTCACCGAATCACTCGATCAGCTCTTGCGAGCACATTCGGCGGAATTGTCAGGCCGATTTGCTTAGCCGTTTTCAAATTGATCACGAACTCAAACTTGGTCGGCTGCTCCACCGGGAGATCAGCGGATTTAGCGCCCTTCAGAATCTTACCGACCATCGACGCTGCACGCTTGTAGGGTTCAGCCCGGTCACCTCCGTAGGATATCAATCCACCGTCGGCGACAAAATCTGGCCGAGAGGCTATCGTCGGCAACCGACTCTTTACCGCCAGGTCCGCGATGCGTTTTTGATTAAGAAGGGACAGTGGGCTTCCTGCGACTGCGAGAGCAGCGTTACGAGCCTTTATCGGCGCGGCTTACCTCCATCGAGTAAAGCTGCAAGGCCAGTTCTCGTGCTGCCAGTTGGCTTTCTTTCCATTGCAGGGCGGATCCTGCGTCCTGTGGATTCCACAGCAGCGCAACACGGGATAGCTTGGGCATGGTTTCCTTGAGTAGTTCTAGTCGTTTGCCAACCAACACCGCTCCAATGTCAGTGATTCCCGTGATGTTTCCTCCGGGCCGCGGAAGACTGTCGACCAGCCCAGCCGCAACAGGATCAGACACGTCATAAAAAACGATGGGGATGGTCTTGGTAGCGTTCTTAGCCGCTAGGGCACTAGGCGTCGAAGGCGCGACAATCACGTCAACTTTGAGACGGACCAGTTCATCAGCGAGGCCGGGGAGGCGATCGAGTTTTCCCTCTGCAGATCGCCGCTCAATGACAATATTTTTTCCCTCGAGATGGCCGAGTACGCGGAACTCTTCCTTAAAAGCCTCGCGCCCAGGGCTCCGATCCGACGCAGAACGGAATCCGAGGCAGCCAATCTTTGCTACCTTCGCTTCCTGCTGCGCGTGGGCGGCTAGCGCAAAGAGCACAGCGCCAAGCGAAAAGCAGAGGACGCTCTTACTGACTACTGACCACTGCCGACGGACAACTTTCATCGAATCACCTTGTCTGCCCGCGCTAGCACGTTGGGCGGAATCGTAAAACCAAGTTCCTTGGCCGTCTTTAAATTGATGAACAGCTCGAACCTAGTCGGCTGTTCCACGGGCAGGTCGGCAGGCTTCGCCCCTTTGAGAATCTTATCTACGAAGGTTGCCGCGCGCCGGAATAGATCAGGGTTGTTCGACCCGTAGTACATAAGGCCACCACCGTCTATCCAAGATGGGGTAGGGTATATGGCTGGCATACTGGTCTGTTCCGCTAGCTCCAAAATCCTTTTTTGGTGAAGAGTAAGAGTGATGATGGGACTTGGAGATGTAACGAGAGCGCCAATGCGCTCTTTCACCATGACTCGGAAGGCGCCGTCGATATCTGGATCCTGGGCTTTTACTTCCACTAATTGAAGCTTGACGCCTAAGGCCTGGGCAGCTGCCTGCGCATCCGGAAGCATAGACCTGCTGACTCTGGGTCCACTGCCCGTATCATCAAGGAAGGCAAAGCGGGAGACCTTAGGGACGACCTCCTTTAACAGCTCTACTCGCTTCCCAAGCAGCTCCGCGGCATAGTTTGTTAATCCGGTGACGTTGCCGCCCGGCCTGGCAAGACTGGCCACAAGCCCGCTTTGAATAGGATCGCTACCCTGCGCTAACACGATGGGGATCGTCGAAGTTGCTTTCTTGGCGCCGCGGGCGGATGCGGAAGTGTCCGCAACGATGATGTCAACCTTGAGACGGACTAGTTCCTCAGCCAACGCGGGCAATCGCTCAAGTCTCCCTTCAGCATACCTGTACTCGATGATGATGTTTTTCCCCTCGATGTAACCCAACTCCCGTAAACCTTGGCGGAAGGCGTTAAGGTTACGGGGCGAAGGCGCGCGGGAATCAGCTGGGTGGAGATCGCGCGACAGAAACCCGATCCGCGGAATACTTTTTGGCTGCTGCGCCTGAGCCACAGCCCCACAGACTGTGAATGCAACGACGGCAAGCAGCCCCACCCAATTTCGATTTTTGTTTTTGGATTTTGGATTGCCGGATCGGAGCCATAAAAACCGCGTGCGAAAAATCTTAGTCATGTTGTTTTCTCCCAATCCAAAGTTTTTCGGTGTCGCCTCACCCCTAACCTTTTACTCCTTACCGAATTACTTTGTCCGCTCGCGCCAAAACGTTCGGCGGAAGTGTCAGGCCGATCTGCTTGGCGGTTTTAAGATTGACGACGAACTCGAACTTCGTTGGCTGTTCCACGGGAAGCTCAGCGGGCTTGGCGCCTTTGAGAATCTTGTCCACGAAAACAGCGGCA
>VBKY01000123.1 GCA_005879255.1 Deltaproteobacteria bacterium | reverse complement strand
TCTTCTTACAATGCCCTAGCTTATATGAAGTAAGCAATAGAAAGGAAAAAGGGCCGATGTTCAAGTCGTCAAAACGTTTTCGCGAGTTGACACCGCGCCACCCATGCAGATACTTTCCGCGACAAACGGCGCGCGGCTATACTGCGCTATTTGAGCGGCACCAATTGAAAAGAAAAATATCATGAAACGCAGCACGGAAAGAATTCTCACGACCCACGTGGGCAGCCTGGCCCGAGCCGATTCCCTGATCCCGCTTCTTCGACTAAGAGAGCAGGGCCAGCCCTATGATCGCGAAGAGCTCGCAAGGCTGGTGCGCGAGTCGGTCACAGACGTTGGGCAAAAGCAGGTCGAAGCGGGCATCGATATTGTCACCGACGGCGAGCAGGGCAAATCGAGCTTTTACGGCTATGTCGGTTGCGCGCCAACTGAAATTATCGACCTCTGGGATTTCAAAAATATTGATCAGGCGTTGTCCAGCTAGTCAACAATGTCCTCTTAGATCTCCTTAGATCGCGTCCCCTCACATCTGTCCCAACGTCTCCTTAGATCTGTCCAGTCGTTCCCGTTACTCTAGCCTCTATGGACGAATTTCTGGATTCGTTTAGCCTTGAACACCTCACCAACATAAAAATCTCCATGCCGATCCGCCCAGATGCTATGGGCCGCTGCAAACATGCCAGGTTCCAGTGTTCGTTTTTCTGGGTCTCCCCAACGTGCTAGAAGTTTTCCGTCCAAGCCCAAAAGACTCACGCGTCCTTTAAGTTCGGCGACATACATGATTCCCCTGCCATCGACAAAAATTTTCGCAGGTTGAACGAAGCCAGTCCATGAATCAAGGTATTTCCCGTCCACGTCAAAGATCTGGATTCGATGGTTGTCTCGGTCAGCGACAAAAACCCTTCCGTCCGCCACCCATACGCTGTGCGGACGGTTAAACTGGCCCGGGCCATCTCCCGGCTCACCCCAAGAGAATAGCAGCGTGCCATCGGCGCTGAACTTGTGGACGCGAGCATTTCGGTCACCGTCGGAGACATAGAAGTCTCCCGAAGCGGAAAGAGCAATATCTGTGGGGTGGTTGAAGGGTCCCGCTCCCCGGAGCACCGTGCGATTCTCCCTGGTGAAGCCGGTGTCCGATGGATGATCCCGATCGCCTGTCTCCCAAACCTTCTGGCGACCGGCATTGAATTTGATTACAACGCCCGGTTTCCGGTCCACATAAAATACGTTGTCCTCTTTGTCGAAATAAATTCCATGCGGGTCGACGAGAATCCCTTCTCCCCAGGATTGGAGAAAGTTTCCGTTGCGATCGAAAATAAGCACAGGATGTTCGGTTCGCGTGCAAACATGCACCCTATCCTGATTGTCCACCGCCACCGCGCCGATCTGGCCCCATTCGTAACCCTCCGGAAGCTTGCCCCAGCCTTCGGCGACATCATAGCGGTACGATCCACTCCCAACTGTTACCGTCATAGCATGGTGCTCCTTTTGACTTTGTATTTTGATCCTATCTCATTGTGATCAATTCGTCGTTCCTGGTTGTTCCTTACAAGTGCTGTCGGATTCCCACCCGGAACCCAAACCCACGCGCTACCAGCGCCAGGCCCACAGTCATCGCAATGAGAATCAGGCTTATAATGCCGGCCTGCTCCAGTTGCCGACCTTGCTCGTTGGTCATCATCTCAAGAGCCAATAGGGACAGGGTCAGAGTGTCGCGGGTAGCCAATAAAATGATGCTTGAGGTGGTGTTGGCTGCTATTACAAAATTGAAAGTGCCAATCGTGACCAGAGTAGGCAGGATCAACGGCAGCCAGATCCTGACATAGGTATAGATCCATCCGGCACCAGATACCCGCGCTGCTTCCTCTAAATCCGATCCTAATTGCATGAACACGCCCTTGACCAACTGGGTGCTGGTCAATTTGCCTTGCAAGATCGCCACAAGCGCGAGCGCGTATACGGTACCATAGATAGCCCGCAGGAAAGGCGTCTGCAGGAACATACTCAGCAAGCCAAAGCTGGCCAATATTCCGGGAATCGCCGCAGACAACCAGAAAATGCTGTCCAGCCAGCCTCTCCCGGGCCAATGGGTGCGGACCATCACGTAGGCCACCATAGAGAACACTAACGGTGAGATGATAGCCGTTGCGGAGGCTAGGCTCAGAGTGGTGATCAGTGCCCGCATGAAGCCCCGATCACCCAGCACTAGCTCCCAATGCTGCGTGGTAAACAGCGGTGTGATCTGAAAAAAACCGACCCTGGTCATAAAGCTGCCACCGATCAGTGTCACGATAGGGACGACGGTGAGCAGCGCCACCAGGATGACGATCAAAATGAACGCAATGGGCTGCATCCAGCGAAGGTCAATGACGCCCAGCTTGAATTGTCCGCTCACCGTTGTGAATTGTCGTCGCCCCAACAGCCATCGCTGCAGCGGGATAATGATTCCGACGAGCAGCAAAGTCACGCTGGCGAGAGCCGCCGCCGGTCCGTACTGCGGTGGTTCGAATTGAATAAATTGGTAGATCCTGGTCGAGTAGATGTAGAAGTTAATGGGCGTGCCCAGAATCTGTTCGATCTCGAAGGACTGCAGCATCCGGGCCATCTTTAACATGAATACCACTACGATGGGCGGAGTCATCAAAGGCAAGGTCACCCGCAGCATTGTCCGCAGATTAGATGCTCCCGACACCCGGGCAGCCTCTTCGAGTGCCATGTCCATGTTTCGGAATGCCGGAGTCAACAACATCACGCCTTGGGAAATCTCGTTGGACATGAGATGAGCGAAGACAATTCCAGGAACACTGTAGATGTTAAAGGGGCTGACATTGATGACCGAGAAGAAGTCAACCAGAGCGCGGTTCAACATTCCGCGGTCAGGATCCAGTAGGAAGGCCCAGCCTACTGTCGTGGAGATGTTAGGCAACATGAATGAAACCCAGAACATGAATTCCAGCCCTCTGCCAAGGGGCATCTTGGTCCGTGCTAGTGCCCAAGCCACCGCTACGGCAGTGGGAAATCCGATGCTGGTATACAGTGCGTATACCAACAGTGTATTCCATATCGAGGGGAACGCCCCGGGATGGGACCAAGCCGTGCGCCAGTTCTCCAGAGACCACACGGGCGTCTGCCCCAAGCCCGCGGTGTTAAAACTGTTCACGAAGATCAAGATGATTGGATAGATAACCCAAAAACCAAAGCCAATCAGGAGCGTCGCCATGATAAACAGGCCGCCGCTAGGGACGCTCCGCACCATTGGGCTGGGTAAAGCCACTTGTTGCTGAATCGTAGATGTCGCCACGCTAGACTTGCTACCTGTTCATCAGTTAGTCAGGGTTTGCTTCCGGGAGACGCCAATGAGTTCCATGGAACGAGGCATGATTCCGCGCGAGCGGTCCCTAGACCCCAAACAAGATTGTGCGAACATAGCGCACTAATTGTTTGGGCAAAATATCCGGAACATTGGGATCGCGCGTTCAACTACTCAGATTGCCTGCCCGCCAGTTGCGACGATCCAACTCTGCTCACAGCGTTCGAGGTTTGAGGATGCCAATTGTTTCATGGAAGGATCCCGCCCTTAGAAGCCACGCGCCTTCATTATTTCACGCAGCCAGGCCTGGGACTCTGCGCGGGGACCCTCATACTTCCAGCCGTACCAGTGGTGCTGCGCTAGTTCGGGGTATATCGACTCCGAAGGTTTCACCGTGTTCTTGGGAATGTCTGTCCGCAGGGAAAAATTTCCGGTGGCTTTCTGATAAAAAATCTGGCCTTCCCGCGACAGAAACCAGTTAATGAAGTACTTAGCCGCGGCAGGATGCGGAGAGCCGCTCAGGGCGGTCAGACCGCTTCCACCCATATCGACAGGGAACCCTTCCTTCAGGATTTTTGGGAAAACTGCCTTCACCGGGAGACCCTGTGCTTCCGCCTGTTCCCCCGCGCGATTGCAGCCGATGATACACAAAGCGTAGCGCCCCAGGGCCACCCACTCGGCCGCAGTCCGAGCGTCCGGCGCGATTACCGGTTTCATCTCGTCCAGAAGCCGGATGAAGAATTTCCGCCCTAGCTTCACGTAAAGGAAAGTGCGGGGACTTTCCACGCCGTCCAGGCGCGGATCGCGCATGACGATCTTGCCCTTCCACTTAGCTTTCAGAATGTCCCAGTAGGAGTCGAACTCGTTGGGGTCAACCAAATTAGGGTTGTAAGTGATGATGCCGCGATCCGCGCTAGCACCAAACCCCAGCGTCCAGTCCGAGGCCCAGGGTAGCTCGCCACCATACCACGCTTTGGTGTTCGTCACTTCCGGATGGACCAGTAATGGCTTCAGGTCCTTAGCGGCTCCTGCCGGGACAAAGACATTCAGGACCGACGAGGCGCCACTGAACCACAGATCGGCGCTGGGCTTCCCTGCCCGCTGCTCTGCAACGACCTTGGTTGCCAGGTCGGTCGGCGAGCCGGAGATCAGCTGAATCTTCAGGCCAACCGCTTTCTCAAACTCGGGTAGCGCTTGGCGGTACTCCCGCGTCTCGCTCGCGCCAGTACGGAACGCGACGCTACCTTCTGCCTTACCCTCTGCCTTGATAGTTGCCCAGGTCTCTTCCCAGCTCGGCCGTTGGGTAGCTGCAAGGAGTGCAAAGTCAGCGGTGGCCGCAATGACCATTAGCAGGGCCGCAGCAAACGCAGCACAAGGTAGACACGTCATGAAGCTTCTCACTGGCGTCCCTCCTCAAAAGCGTTCTTGGCTTGGGTCGAAATACAAAGAACTCTGACTAGAGCTTCGGGTTTAGAGTTCGCTAGCCTTACTGAACTCTTGCACGTTAGGTCGTTTCCTCGTTAGCCAAAGTGGCCAATGTTCTGTTACGAACCGTTTGCGCCCAACGAGGTTAGTCGCCCTCCTCCCGGTACAGATCGAGCGCTTCCAACACCGGCAGGTCCGATTCGGAGAACAGTATTGCCGGTTGTGTAGCCGAGGTGTTGCAGTGCTGGTGCCAGCGCCACGGCGGGAGAATGAAAGTGTCTTTCTCGCCCCACGACAACTCCACTGGGTTTTCCTTGTCGATCCGTATCATGCCTGCTCCCGCCATGCCGTGGTAAATGGTGGTGCTCGTGTGACGGTGGAACCGGGTTGTCTGTCCCGGGAGCAGCATCTGTATTCGGCAACTGATTGTTACGAATGTGTGTCCGCCGCTGATAGGGTCAGTGTACTCCAGGATACACCCGTCGTACGGACTGGCGTCCACCGCAGTGGCCTCCGACCCCGCAGCGGCGTTCAACGCACGAAGGGTGTCTGCCCATCGGTAGTGGTAAGGCGCGCGCCGGGTTACCTTTCCGAATGAGGGCGAGCGAACCGGAATCAGCCGCTGCTGCGAGTCTCCGAGAGGTTTGGTCACCGGCTGCATCTCACCTTCTGTCCAGTTCTCGTGGAAGTTGGCTTCCAGATATCGAACTAGCCCAGCGTCGAGACCGTCGAGCCAGATCATGGGCTCGTTGCTGAAGTTGCTATGGTCGTGCCAGGTCCAGTTGGGCTGGGTCAGCAGATCGCCAGGTTCCATAATCATCTGCTCACCATCTGAGGTGGTGTAGCCTCCATGACCCTGCACCACAAAACGTAGCGCTGAAGCTGTGTGACGATGTGCGGCGGCCGTTTCGCCCGGCGCCACATACTGAAACCCTGCGGTAATGGTTCTGCTGCCTGTATTCATGCCATTGGCTCGACGAAACGTATCTTCACCCAGTCGCACGATGGCCGCCGCGCGCTGTAATGCCGGGTAGATGTCGGACCAGCGCCAGATTTTCGCTTGGATCGGCGCAGGACCGCCGGTTCTTCTGTCCATGTCCCAGTACCCTCGCAAGCCGACGCTGTCGTACAGTTCTCTAAGGGCTTGCATCTCTGCTTGATGTGATTGACTAGTCGTGCTCATGGAATCTTACCTCGCATCTTTCGTTTCGTTTGAGTGAAGCGTCATTGTTCCGGGCCACTGCGCTTCGTCATGTTTCCTAGGCAGCATCCAGTCGAAAGTACTTCATGACATTTCCCACTAGCATACTGTGGCGCTCGTCTTCAGGGACGCCGACCATCGAATCATCGATGGCCTTTTTCGAGTGCGGCCAGTAACCCTGTCCATGAGCGAAATCGCTACCCCATATAAGGTTGTCGACGCCGATGGTGTGCCGCAGCTGGACGCCCAAGGGGTCTTTGATGAATCCCCAAGAGCACCGCTCGCGCAGGTATTCGCTAGGAAGCCTGGCCAAGGGTTCTAAGCCCCATTTGTTATAGGCGTAATCACGATGCCGCTCATAGGTCTCGTCGAGCTGAGACAAACAATACGGCAGCCACCCTATCTGAGTTTCGGCAAAGTAGTAACGCAGTGTCGGGAACCGGTCAAATACCCCGGCAAACATTAACTGCAGGGGTGCTATGGCGTTTTCGCTGGCGAAACGTCCGATGATGCTGATGGGGTCGCGACCCTCCCCCGAGCTCTTGGGCGGCTTAGGGTATTGAAAGACTGGCCCTTCATTGGTGAATCTGGTCGAGCCTGAGACCGTGTGCGATGTTAAGGGCATCCCCATGTCGATGGCCGCCGCCCAGAACTGATCGTCTCCCGGCATCGGATAACCCTTACCGTTGGGGAACCGGTGGAGGCATACGCCTTTGAACCCGGCTTCCCTGGCAAATTTCAGTTCCTCGAGGGCGTCTTCGATGCCGGTATCTGGGATCACCGCCATGGCCAGCAGCCGGTCCGGCGCATAGCTGCAGTACTCCTCGATGAGCCATCGGTTGTATGCATGGATCATGGCCTTGTAGCCTTCATCTTCCCTGACGCCGCGCCAGAACCTCATGTACATCGGATGGGTAAAGAGAACCTCGGCTTCTACGCCGTCCATGTCCTGCTCACGCAGCCGTTGCTCGGGTGGACCGTTGCCTACAGAGTCAAAGCTGACGGGAAGATCGTTCTGAACTGTGCCCACGAGTCCGGTAGGCGACATGGGAGGCCGATTCTCAATCACGAGGGCTTGGTTGCCATCGCCAAGCGTCACCTGACGGGGCGCTCTTGCGCGCCACTTCTGCGGCAGACATGGAACCCACCTTTCCGAGGAAAGATCTAAATGGCAATCACCAGATACGATATTGTATGAACGGGCCATGAAAACTCCTTCGTGCTCTTGCTGATTCAAAAACTGCGGCGTATCCGCAACGGCCGGTTAGGCTACCGCTGCAATCTTATCTGGGTAGCGCTCACACAAGGCCCGCCACCGCTGCGCCACCTCCTTAGCTTTCCGTTTCGCTTCCTCCGGAATTACCCGGTAAGGCGGCCGCGGCGGACCCGGATGACAGTATCCAGCTTCATTCATTGCGAGCTTGTTGATGTAGGCTTCACCACGATTGTCGCGCGAACTCACCTGGGCCATGGCCATGCAGATCTCTTTCACTTCATCCCAGTTTCCCGCGCGGGCCGCTTGGAGGGCCCGCACTACCGGCGCCGGGCCCAACCAGGCGTTGATAGACCAGCACCCAGCCGCGCCCAATAGCATGTATGGATAGAGCTGTATCTGGTTGGTGAAGACGCTGATTTTTCCCCGAACGATCTCCTCGAGATGCATAAACTGCATTGGTGTTCGGTGGCTGTCTTTCATGGCTACGATGTTAGGCTTTTCCACCAGCTTTTTGAACGCCTCCACCGGGATGGTTATCCGGTGATTATAGGGATTGTGGTAGATCATGATCCCGAGTTGCGGGAAGGCATCGGCCAAGTCATGGTAGAATTGAATCGCATTTTCCACGCTGCTGGGGAAATAATAAGGCACTCCGACCAAGACACCCTCCGCTCCCGCTTTGGCCGCGTATTCCATCTTCCGCAGCACTTCGCGCGTGTGCGTACTGGTGCACCCGATCATTACCGGCACGCGTTTGCGCGCCGCCGCGATGGTGGCGTCCGTGAGAGTGATGAACTCCTCCCACAGCAACGTATAACACTCTCCAGAACTCGCCATTGGCGCAACGCTATTCATACCGTCCCGGATTGCCCGGTCCACGCTGCGCTCCACCTCGCTAACGTTGATCGTGTTTTTGGCCCGGTGGTGAAAGCGGGCATCATGCCGATCAGCCCGTGAAGATCGCTCGCTGAAACCATAACTCCATCTCCTTCAAGCTTAGATGGGTTTTCTCACTGCAGATATAGACGCGAGCCAGAAGTTGTGTCAAGCAAACCTAACCCGTTGACTCCTCTCTCGGTAACGAAATATATCTTACGAAACGCGCAACAATGAAACTTGAGGTGAAATAATGACGGAAGAAAATCTGCAGGCCATAGGACGTTTCCGCTGGAAGCGACCTCCTTCAGTATACGAGTCATTTATCGAAGAGGAGAACATCCCGATCGTCCGTGGTTTGGGTGTCTACGATGTGAGAGACGTTACCTTGGGTCCCTGGAAACGCACAGGTGGCCAGGGGGCTTATCTCGAGCTCAGCGGTTTGGGGAACAAAAATGGCCTTTACGTTGTCGAGATACCATGTCGTCGAAGGACGAGGCACCACTGAAATTTGGATGGACAACGGCGAAAAAAAACAAATTTTCGAATGGCAGAAAAGCAGCCTTTTCTCGCCGCCACTCAATACCTGGCACCGCCTGGTGAACGCGACCTCCAGTCCGGCGCTTTTATTAGCCGCTACTAATGCTCCGCCGATCATGACGCTCTTCCGAAGCCGCCAATTCATCTTCGACAACCCATATCAGTTCGACGACCGCTATCGGGGAGACCTCGATTACTTCAAGCCCGCTGATAAACTCGCGATACGACCGGAATCGGGGCGACACATCAATCCCGGTAATTTGCTCCCTGACACTATGAACTGCGATTTGCCCGTGGAGAACCACCGGGGAGCCGGTCATCGCAACTTTAGCTGGAAGCTCTCTGGAAATACCTTCATCGGTTTTGTCGCTGAGTACCCACCGGGACGGTATTCCAAGGCCCACTACCACCCATCGGGACCAGCCTTGGTCTGCGTGCGCGGAAAAGGATATTTAATCACGTGGCCCAGAGAGATAGGTATCCGCCCTTGGGAAACCGGCAAAGGCCACTTGGTGCAGCGGCTCGATTACGGTGAGGGTGGGGTTGTCAGCGCAGTGCCAGGCGGCGACGATTGGTATCACGCCCATTTCGGTGTCTCTAAGGAACGATTCCGGGTGCTCGCCTTTCTCGGAGGCTATCCCCGGGCACTATACGGTGCCCCAGGCGACGAGGTGTCATTTAATCTAGACCAAGCTCAAGGCGGTAACTCCATCGAGTATCGAGACGAAGATCCCCAAATCCGTAAGGACTACATGGAGGCCCTGCGAAAAGAGGGGGCAGAATTCCAGATGCCCGAATCTGTCTACGTTGAGCCGCCCTCATAATTGGGAGTCGACGCTCTCTGGATAGCCTGGCTGTGAAATTTTGGTTCTCGTCCACGAGATAAAAAAAATTTTATTACGGGTTTTTACCAGTGCCTTCTATAACTGGAACTGCGCGGAGGAGGCTAAGATGAGATTCGGATTCTTACCGAAGTCGTTGGCTTTGGTGTTGACGTGCGCTGTGATGCCGGCTCTGGTTGCAGGCGCCGAAAAGCCCAAACACGGCGGCGTTCTGACCCTAGCGATAGGCAAGGATATCACCGCGACGAATCCCCTGATACGGACGTTCTCGATAGACGAATCGGTGCGCGATCTGATGTTCGAGCCGCTGTTGGCGGTCGACAACCGGGGAATCATCCAGCCCAACCTGGCGCAGTCGTGGGAAGTGTCAGGCGGCGGGAAGACCTATGTCTTCAAGTTGCGCAAAGGGGTTAAGTTTCACAACGGCCAGGAAATGACCGCTGAAGACGCGAAGTTCGCGATGGATTATACCATGAACCCTAAAAACGGCGCGCGCGGCTACGAGCGACTCGACGTAGTCGAGCGGGTGGAAACCCCGGATAAGAACACCTTGAAAGTCACGTTGAAAAAAATCAGCGCCGCGTTCCTTTACGACCTGAGTGAGATTCAAGCCTTCTCCGTGATTCCCAAGGGGTCGCTCCAGGAGGGAATCGACAAGCCCGCTCAGTTTCCTCCGGGAACCGGGCCATTCAAATTCGTTGAATGGCAACCGGAGCAGAGGATCGTCGTCGAACGGTTCAATGATTACTGGGGGCACAAGGCCTTTCTCGATAGAGTCATCCTCAAACCCCTTGCCAATACGACAACTCGATTGAACGCCCTGCGCGCCGGAGACGTCGACATGATCGAGCGGGCGCCTTATGAATGGGTGGAGCAGATCAAGTCGGGAAAATTGAGAGGGCTGACCACGGTGGAAGCGCCCTACGCCAGTTATCATCAGCTCGTTTTCAACGTTGCCATTCCGCCCTTCAACAATAAAAAATTTCGTCAGGCGATCGCCTATGCGCTGGACAAGAAAGAGATCCTGCAGGCGACCTTCTTCGGGTTCGGCACAATTGCAGATCAGAAATATCCGCCGGGGCATGCCTGGCACATTAAAGGAGTGCCGGCGCCATCCAACGACCTGAATAAGGCACGGGCGCTTTTAGCCGAGTCCGGCTATGACGGGAAGGCGGTCGATATCATGATCAGACAGGGAAGCGATAGCGAGACCGCGGCCAGCACCATCCAGGCGCAGCTCAAAAGGATCGGGTTGAACATCAACGTCAGGGTCTTTGAGTATTCGGCTCAGCGAACGCTCATCCAAAACGGCACATTCACGTTCGATTTCATGGGCAGCGGCGTGCATCCCGACCCGTCCTCAACTTACGGCATGGAACTGGGCTGTATACCCGACCTCAAGAAGAGGTCCAGCAATTATTCCGGCTGGTGCGACAAAGAAGTAGACGCGCTCTTGAAAAGCGCCGAGATCGAGTTGGATGTGCAGAAGCGAAGGGAGCTGTTTAAGCAGATTTTGACTAGAGCGGGCGAAGAGGTTGCTGTAGTCCCGATTACTTTTGTGTCGCGTTTCTTCGCCCTGCGCGACTACGTTAAAAATTTCAGTACGGGCCAGGACGGAGAGTTCCGCGTGTATGGAGGCGGGCTCAATTACGCCTGGCTGGACAAGTAGCAACTCACTCTGCTCTCAGCCGGTCCATCGGGACGATATGCGAGCGCAACTGAGGTAGTGCTGCGAGAATATCGGCCGCGCGTCGGCGGAGACTACGCCGACGTGGTCAAGACGACAACCTTTACGACGGATGTGGAAGAGTATCATCGGGTGAACGACGAGCGGGCCAAATATTTCAAATCCGATCTTCCGACCAGCGCGCTGATCGGCGTCGTCCGTCTCGCCCATCCTGACCTGATGGTCGAGCTCGAAGTGATGGCGGTCATTCCGACCGAACGCTTCAAACCTGAAGGGGAGTAGCCGCAGGGCGAGACCGGCATCGAAGAGGCTAAAGGCCGGACGCCTGGCGGAACCCAAGGAACCTACATGGATGATCCGGCCGGATATGTAATTCAATACATCACCGAAGGCATGCAGTAGTGTGATTGCAAGACTTGCCTCCACGTTTGAGTGGCGCTTGTTGTCCCTGTGACTCCTGGCCAGAGAATTCAATGGACGAGGCAGTAGTAAGTTTGGCGAAAGCCCATCTGCGGGTGGCACGCCCCACGGACAACTTGACCAACGTCGTGCAGTTCTACCGAGATGGACTCGGCTTTGAAGTGCTCTATGAGTTTAACGACCATGACGGCTTCGACGGCATCATGCTTGGTCACAAGGGAGCGGCCTATCACTTAGAGTTCACCCATAAGCGCGGGCATACAGCCGGGAGGGCGCCAACCGAAGACAATCTCCTAGTGTTCTACCTCACCGATGAAGTTGAGTGGCAGCAAGCCGTACAGCGCCTAGAGAACCGTGGGTATAAACCTGTCAAGGCATTCAACCCGTATTGGGACAACCAGGGCAAGACGTTCGAAGATCCAGACGGATATCGAGTGGTGTTGCAGAACGCGCGCTGGTCTCCGTGAGAAAATCGCAAGCAAGTGAGATGGTAAAAAAGTCAAAATACGTACCCTGGGAAAGATTCCCCCACCAAAAGACTCGGAATGACATCAAAGTAAGTGATCTGTCATCTCGAACGAAGTGAGAGATCTTGAGCTAACTGCACCACTACCGCGAATAGAAAACCCTTGCATCGAGAATGACTCGGTTAGAACTGGAAATGAGCACTTCCGATAAGGCCAAAACACAAAGTCGGTCCCGCTGGCGACCCGCGAACCGTGGAATTGAGTTGAAGGAGAGCGACGCGCTGAGGCATTATCGTATCGGTCAATTCACGTAATCGGTATCCATTCAATTACGACTAGCGACTACGGCAGAGCGGCGGATTGAACTTGCACCGTTGATTTCCTTCGCGTGCGCGCACGTGCCGGACGATTTGTCCGTGTGTACTCTTTTGAAAATTGGGTTTCGACCGCGTCATTGGACGACTTCCCTAATCCTTCCCCTTGACGGGGAAGGACAAAGGTAGGGGTGATGGTTTTGATCGGTTCCCGAGCACCCCTATCCCGGCCTTTCCCCATCAAGGGGAAAGGAGGTCAGTAAGATGCAGCAATATATCGCCATTTTCATTCTTTGTGGGCGAGCGTAAGATCAGTGCATCACTCCGTGGTCACAATGGTTCGCAGCTTAAGGGAGGACACTCCGTATGTTCAAGAGACCTTACGTTCTCGCGATTGTGTGCTTCCTTATGATCCCCGCGGTCTCTGTGTTGGCCGCGATGTTGATTAATTCCATCAATCCCGAAATCGCCGCGGGTCATTCGAATTACGAGCGCAACTATCGGCTGTTGAGCCTGGCGAAGAATCTTTCCATGTTGGCAGTCTTGCTGGTGAAATGGGCTTGTGGTTTCTGACCTGTTTTTTTCTGCTCAAGTCCAAGAAACGATCGTATGGGTGGTTGCCCTTGGCCATGCTTGGTCCGTTTGGATTGATTATCCTGACCATGCTTAGCGACAACGCGCCAGCACCCGGGGATTTGTACCAACAATTTGTTGGTAAACTAAAAATTTATCTGCGTGTTGCGTATGAACTAAGTTTTTTCGTGGTCGTGTGGGTTGGTGCGTATCAAACCATGGTTTTGAAGCGTAACCTCATGATCATGTATGAAGCCGCCGCCACCGGAACTTCCACAGCGCAAATCATCAATCAACAAAACGCCTCCAGCGGTATGTGGGCGTTCAGCGAGGGTTTGGAAGTCTTGTTTCTGGTGGTTCTCTTCTATTTGCTGTGGCCGATTTGTTTTAACGTAGTAGCCGGACTATGGGCCTCCTCCAAAAAGGCTTAGAGAAGTGGTCGCGCAAATTCTCTTGGAACAGCGACTCTATGGCAACGACCTGGCCTGGGTCAAGTTTGCCGCGTTGGCGGAAGGCGCCCGATTGGCGACGGGCGAGCTGTGGAATTGAGCTGAAGGAGAGTGCCGTGCTCAAGCGTTATGGCGTTGGGGCAATTCACGAAAACGGCATTCGCACGGAGCAAAAAAAGAGATGTAAACAGACTGTTGAAAAACCCGGAATCCCGGGCTGTTCAAAAAGGTCCAGATGCGAGGCGCGCATAGACCGTGATCGTGTCCGTGAAACGTGACCGTGAAATCCCGACGAGCACGAACACGTCGCACGACGGAAATTCACGCAGTGCCCCGTCACTTTAACTGTGCCTTGGGAAAGCCGAAGGCTTCGGTCAATTGCCCAACCCATTGAGTGTACGCCTCCCAATTGTCCCAGCCTTTCAAGGAAATTCTTCGACCGCGGATCAGCTTTTCCAATTCCGAGCCCGGGGCGTAAATAGAAGACTTCAAGGGCTCGTATTGGTCGATGATTTTTTGCGCTTCCGGACCCGCCTGAAACTCCAGCCACAAGAGAGCCG
The DNA here is from genome assembly GCA_005879255.1 of Deltaproteobacteria bacterium. The sequence goes on along the minus strand of VBKY01000123.1, from coordinate 4,927 downwards.
CATAAGGGTGTTCGGCCAGGCGGTACACACCCTGTGGCTCGTGAATTCGCACGGGCACCGGCTCCACCACTTTAGAGGCGAGGGATCCTTTGGGATCATTGCGAGCGATACGAATGATCGCATTGTAATTCCCAAACGAATGCAGCGCATGCTCGCCGGCCATGATGGCCATGTACGCTCGAGTAAAACCTCTTACCCAAACGGGCTCTTGGGCCGCCAACTTTTTGGCATAATCAACCATCCAAGAAATTCCTAGCTCCGGGACTAAGGCCGCGTACGCAAGCGGACGAATATCGGTAAAAAATTTTCGGCCCTTGAATTCAGGTTTGAGAAAATCCTCCAGCGTATTGGGCACCTTCTCACTGGAAATAAGCTGCCGGTTATATCCGACCACGTCGACAATATTGCCCAGAGCAACAATGTTGCGCGACTTAGGGTCGATCATGCCGTCGGGAATCGCCAGCACCCGCTGCTCGGCCATGCCCCGTATATCAAATTTCTTTAAATAGGAAGGAAACTCACCGTAGTGGTCGGTGTCGATATGAATAACGTCCCAGTTCTTGACCCGGTCCGCTTTCAGCTCCAAGAAAAAACGCTGCCCGCCGTCGGTACCGGAGATTTCTTGCAGGTGCACGTCGATGAACGTGCAGGTGCACGTCGATGAACGGATACTTTTTCTTGAAGGCAGCGATCAAGTGGGGATGATTCGGCGGGTCCCATCCTATCAAAGCGCGAAGTTTTCCTTCTCGTTTTGCCTTGGCAACGATTTCATCGTGACTGGACTCGAATATGAATCCCTTCCCTTGAGCTTCTTGCTTGGCCTTTCCTATAGAAGTCGATGGGCCGGCAGAGGCAGCGAAAATTTCGGACGTTACGAAAAAGCTGAGGAAAACTGAGTTGGCAGCCAGGAGAGTTTGCAGCGATAACTTGCCAAACGTAAGCAACAGCCGAAGCCTCATCCTAGCGACATCCTAACGGTGGTTCAAAAGTTCAAGGTCAGATTCGAATGCGGAACTTCCATCTTTTGAGAATTCTCGGAGTTAATTTTCGAATCCTTATCTCACACGCATGTGAATTGAGTCAATTTGAACACGACCTACCTACCTGATCCCTCACTCATCGTTCAAGGTTCCATGTTCAAGGTTCAAGGTGGAAATGCCAAAACGCACAGAACTAAGAAAATCGACAAAGCTTTCGGGCTGTCACCGATCCTGTTGCAGCGGTGTTCGTGTTTCGTGATCCGTCAAACCTCTTGAACGATTTGAACGGAGCGCAGAGGTTGAACGGTTTGAACGCAACCGTTGATGTGGTTGGCGCGGCATCGCTTATCGCCTAGAGCAATCGTTTCAAAGTTCCCGTTCCCATCTGACTTTGAACTCTTGAACCTTGAACTTTGAACCGCCCAAGGCAATTGCTGAATCAACATGTTGCGCTGGTCCGACCCCGGGGCCTGCCCTTCTTTCCCCGAAGCAAAAGCCGGGAACTAATCCTTTGGCGCCGTACCGCCGGCCTTGATTTCTTGGCCTTCGGGACCGAAGCGAGAATTGGAATAGGTTTCCGCCCTACTGCCCAAGAAAACATAGCCGGTGTGGCTTGGCGCTTCTTGTTGGTAATATTGACCCTTGGGGATTACGACCAACACGCCCGGGGTAATTGATTGCCTCGTCCCGTCCGGGAAATTGATGAAGCATTCCCCTTGGAGACCATAGAAGGCCTGATCTGCCGTATGTCTGTGCATCGGGCCCTTGTCGCCGGACACACTATGGTGAATCCAGACATGATAGTTATCGGAATTGAAAAGTAGTCTCTCATGCTTGCCAGCTCCCGCTCCTTTCAACGCCGGGTGCTCGTTAACATCGATACGCTTAGCGGGCATAAACACCTCCACTATTATTATTTTAGATAATTGTGCCTCACCGATACTCTAAACTAAAATCTCGTGTCAACAAGGCAAGCTAAAGTAGCGGGCGAAGGGCCGAGGAAAACGTGATCGTGTTCGTACAAACGATGCTCAGGTCTTTACTGCATCGGTAGGACAGATTTGTTATGGCGAAACAAATCGGGGCTTAGTCGACAATGAAATTCCACGATGTCCGAAGCGAGCAGTAAAAATCCCCGAGCCCTTTAATCTCGGCATTAGCAGCCCCACGTTTCGGCGCTGATGCATGACCGTTCCGGCGATTTTTCAGTCGACTGATGGATTTTTTGATTGCGTCCGGCCTCGCGCCCTCCGATCCGAGAAGATTGATAAGATTGTATTGTTATGCCAGACCCTCTCGGTAACGCACCGGCGTCGAAGACTCCACCGGCCGGAAGAGCCGAGAAAAAGTCCAAAAAATTCTGTCAGAAGCGTATGAAGCGTTTGAGCAAGTTAAGGCAAAGTAGCCGGCGTCTAAAATTCAGACTAAAAGAAATACACATGAGAAAAATTAAAAAAACCAACTCAACCATTATCAAGATTAAAAACTTGCCCCGTGAATTTGTGATATCCGCCTCAACGGTCGACAGTCAAAACTAAAGACGCGACCGGCGTTGTTTGCGCGACCCCCGCTGTTTCCGATGCGCCGATCTCGACAAGCGGCCTTCGTCAGCGTACAAGTTTTACGATGCCAAACTCGCTAGCTCCATTGACAGCTACTTTCCTCTCGACGTTTTTCGTGTTCAATCTGCTGGCACTTACCTCGGCCCTTTCGTGGTACGACAAAGGCCATCGGATCGTCGGTTTGATCGCCCAGGCGAATCTCACCCCCGATGCGCGCAAGGAGATTGAAAAGATACTTCCCGGAAGCATGACGCTGGCGGACGCGGCCATTTGGCCGGATCATGAGGGGCGAAGCATACGAGATTTAGATCCCCTCCATTACGTCAGGATTCCCGAGGCTGCCAGCGGCTACGATCAAGGACGCGACTGCCCGGAGAGAAACTGCATGGTTGAAGCTCTCAAATGGTTTTCAGCGGTCATCGCAGATAAGAATGCTCCTATCATAATGAGGACACTCGCGCTTCACTACGTCGCACACCTGGTGGGCGACGTGCACCAACCGCTTCATGCCGGTCTCGCCATGGATCAAGGCGGGATCGATATTCCTGTATCTTACAAAGGCCAGTCAACGAATCTTCACTTCTTTTGGGACACAAACCTCGTAGAGCTGGAAACAGGCAACGAGGAGGAAATCGCCAAGCGGCTGACTGCGAATCTCACGGAAGAAGAGCGTCTCAAATGGCAGGCCGGCGATCCCAAACAGTGGACGGATGAATCGTTAATGCTGGTGAGGTCGCACGCATACAATATCGGACCATCGGTCGAGCTCTCCGATGATTATGTGGAGAAAGCCCGCGCGATTGTCCGGCGAAGGCTGGCTCAGGCCGGAATGAGGTTGGCCTGGTTGCTGAATATCGCTTTGAAATAAGGAAAAGCCCTCAGGCCAGTCTCTCAATCGCTCGTCGGAAGCGATCGGGGTTGTCAAATGAAAGCCAAACTAGCAGCGCTTCATAGTTAGGTGGCTCTGAGAGATCGAGGTAAACGATTGTGTGTCGAAACATCAAAACGCTTTTCAACTTCCAACCGCCTGTGACGGAGGAAGAGATTCGTGTGGCCTCATTACAATTCGTGAGAAAGGTCAGCGGCTTCAACAAGCCATCGAAAGCCAACGAAGCTGCATTCCTCGCTGCCGTTGACAAAATAGCAGCGATCTCCGGTAACCTTCTCAGCTCGCTCGAGACGAATGCGCCGCCGAGGAACCGCACAGAAGAAGCTGCCAAGGCGCGAGCACGCGCTGCTCAGAGGTTCCCTAGGTAATTGGTCACAACTAACTCATCAAGGAATTACGTCCTGCGTTGTGGCGATGTGTCATTGCAAGACCTGGCCCCAGATTGTCCGGTGCCTGGGTCGTGGAGCCGTCGCTCCCGGTAACGCTTGCATTCAAATGATCGATTTCATCAGCTCTTGCGTCCGTTTCCGTGTCTTGGCAAAGCTATCGATTGCGTCTTTGACACACTCGTCCAAAGACACATCGCATCTCCGAACCAGCGATACTCCTTGGACACCGGAGAAGACGTCAGGGTTGCGCGCTGTTGGAGGCTCCCTCCCCTCACAGAGATCTTTCGCTGAGTTCAGCAGAAGACGCCGCATTTCAATAATCCCTACATCGGTTACACCCAGGTGTTCTTTTGTCCTGTCAGTGACCGGTCCCATACACACTTGAGCCGCCATATCCTGATTGCCGGTGCCAACGATACCGGTGAAGTTATAGGTTCGCTGCACTTCGCGATCAATGAGGAAATCATTGGACTTGTTATGCGATGGAAAGTAGTTGTCGTCCACTTCAGCGCCGAATGGCCCGCTCACTGTGCCGCGCTTCATGCCGAGGATTTCGTCGGCAGCGTAGGGCCGATCGAGTCTGCATCCGAAAGTCCAAACCCAACAATGCCCATCATCAATTGGAACGAAGGCGTGACCGCCTGGGCTGCGCGGAGGCATCGTATAGAAGGGCATCAAAAACTGGTTGAAGCGCCAGTAATATCGGTCGCCCAAGTTCCGCTGCGCGGCGATGATGAGGCCGTAATCTGTATCCTTAGCCATGACTCGCGGCGCCTTGTCTAGCGTGCGAAAAAGAAAGTCTAAATCCTCTGGCTTGAGTTTGTCAGGATCTGTTTCAAATCTCGCGCGCAGCACTTTTGCCTTTTCAAGATAAGACTCTGTGCGCTGATAGAAGTCGAGCGTGGTATGCAAATAGCTCGTGTGGGCCGAGTCTATTCCCCCTTCTAGCGCCTGCGCATAGTTACACTCCTGAAAGCGTTTCATCACGAAACGATGGCCCGGGGGAACCTCGGTAAATGTTAGCTGCGGCAGTTGGGGAATGTCTTTCTTTGGACCCATGTAAGCCCACAAGATTCCGCCATGTTCACTCAGAGAATAGGATGTCAA
>VBKY01000122.1 GCA_005879255.1 Deltaproteobacteria bacterium | reverse complement strand
CAGCCAGTTTTTGTTTTTGTGCCAGGCTGACCCCTGCACTGCGACGAGCAGCCAATGTATCCACCACGCTCTTGTGGAGGTACGCTGCGGTCATTTCGCTCGAATGGCTCGGTAGAGTCCGGGTATAGAAGCTGTTGAACCAGCATGACCGTAAATCGTACCACCGACCATCAGTCACAACGTTATGATCTCGGATGCAATACTTTCGCGCTTCAGCGAACGTTCCGTCGGTGATTTGGAACATGCCGAGCGCGCTCGAAGCGGGGCGATAAACTTCGAATGGGTTCCATGACCACTGCCAGCGCCAGTACGTGCGCGCGACCGGATTCCCGGCGCCTTCGATTTGAGCGAGAGCAGCGAGAAATTCGGGTGAAAGAATACTTGTAGAATGCTTCTCAAAAAATGGCCCATAGCTCTGCCACGTGAACTCGGGGCTCTTTGATAGGGACGAACCGATCGGGGCAAGCAGCTCGCCGGGCTTCCGAACAACCTGATAGATCCAGTTGACCACGAAGAACCCCTCGATCGCGAGCATGCAGTACCACACAATAGCTAGCTTCCAGCCGCGCCGCTTGATGCCTCTGGATCTTCGCTTGAAATATCGAAGCGCGTCGCTATAGACCGTCGTCGCCATCAGTCTAGCCACGGATCCATCTTGTCAGGAAGACTCGTGACACGACGGAAAAGGCCGCGATGGTCCTGATAAACCGGCTTTGCCTTTCGCTTGGGTTTCATTCGCCGATTATCTCGCAGCTGTTCTTTTGACGATGCTTAAAGCTCGCATTAACTAAGGCTCACTACAGGAACGTCCGACTTGAACTCGCTGTTAGGTGATTTTGCGCAGCCAATCGATGACTTCATCCGCATTCTTGTCCGGTGGAAATACCGGATAGAAAACGTGCTCGACGAATCCATCCCGGATAACGAGCGTCAACCGTCTGATCAATGTCAGAGATTCAACTTCGAAGGTCGGAAGGTTTAAGGCTTTGGTGAAAATCAGTTTTTCATCGCTTAGTAATGAAAAGGGAAGGTGAAGTCTTTCAGCCGCCTCCTTTTGATAAGCGCTATCCTGAGTGCTGAGTCCGAAGACTTCTGCTCCAAGCATCCGTAGCTCTTGATAGTGGTCGCGAAAAGCACAGGATTGAGGCGTGCATCCTCTAGCGCCTGGAATTTCATTCCATCCTTGCGGAAGATCTTTGGCCGGCCTACCCGTGCGTGGATAACAATAAACGATCGTGCGACCGGAAATCTTTGCCAAATCCACCGCTCGCCCCGTGGTTGACATCAGCAGCACCGATGGAAGCTGCATACCAGGAAGATGGTTGCACGCTCCGTCATCGATCGGTATCGGCAGATCTTCCGGTAATTGGTAGATGTCGTCTTGCCTTGCCATTACCTAATCTCCAACTGAGGCTGTGATCCAAAATGACCCACGTCACCCGCATAGTTATCGGCTTCTGCCCTTTTTGCGCGTTTTTCTTTCGCTTCTCTTATTGGGTCGCTTCGTTGCTCGTTTTGCGACTTTCTTCGACGATTTCGGATCCATACCCGTTGGCCGCGCGTGCCTCGGCTGATAGATGCCAAGCGTTCCGCCGCCCGGCAGCGTCACCCGCGTGAGCAAACCCCAGCCTTCATCCTGGACCGGAGTGCAGCCGATATCGCGCTGCTTCATCTCGGCGATAAGTGCCTCGATGTCGTCGCACATCAAATAGAGCTCATGCCCATCGTTTTTGGCGGACGGATGCACGGCAACTTCTGCGGGCGGTAATCCAAAGATCAGGTATCCACCGCCCGCCTCGACGTTCGACAATTTAAGAACATCGCGCAGAAAAGCCCGGTCCGCTTCCGCATTAGTGCTGTAGATGACCGAATGTGCGCCGATAAGCATGGGTCTCTCCTTCCCTTGAGTACCGATTTCGCCGTCAGAATCCGCTTAGGTTGTGCGGCCTAGCTCGATAAATTCCGCAGCCAGCTTCGGACCGATGCCCTCATCCTCGTGCTTAAAGAAGATATACGCATGATCCCATTGTTGCGAGAGGATTCGTTCTTTCCAATTCAATAGATCTGCGCGGCTGTATTCAGAGCGCCGGAGCCGGACATAGCCCCAGCTAGCGGTGGCGATCAGATTGGAACTTTCGGTCTCATCCATCTCGGCCGTGCAAAGCGAGCAATTGTGTTCCCGTAGGCAGGCGAACACCTCGTCATCGAACCAGGAGCGATGGCGAAACTCAAAGGCCACCGCGCTGTCGTCAGGTAGGAGTAACAACAAGTTTTTTAGTCGCTCGATATCTTTTCGCAGATGCGGCGGAAGCTGGAAGAGAATGGCCCCGGCATTTGAACCCAACGCTCTTCCGACGCGAAATAGATATTCGACTTCCGCTCCGGCGTCTTTGAGCCGTTTCACATGAGTAATTTTCTGCGGGGCCTTGAGCACAAAGCGGAACTCGGTTGGCGCCTGTTCGGCCCAGGACAGAAGAACACTTTCTTTGGGCAAGCGATAAAAAGTGTTGTTGATCTCGACGGCCGGCAAGCGTGAGGTGTAGAACCGCAGCATCTCCTTTACCGCGAGACGCTCCGGGTAAAAATTTCCCAGCCACGCTTTGTAGCTATAACCGCTGGTTCCGACCCATAGCTTCACGGCCTTGCCCGCCTCTAATTAAATTAAAACATTCAACGACCAAGTCCAGCTTTATGGCTGAATCATACCATCTGCGGTTATCCTGATCATAGTCGGGGCTGACTGCCAAGTTATCGCTCTTCCTCAGTCGACAATCACTGATTGCGGCCTCAACGCCTCGGCTGAGCGTGAGGCGAGCCGAAGCTTCAGTCGGTTGCTTCCATAACTCAATTTCAGAAGGCACTGCCTGCTCCATCATCACAACCTGCTCGCCGATGCGCTCAAGTGGTTAGTCCGCACCCTCATTCTGCCGACACTGCTGCTTAAGCAGCTCAGTCGTAGCCCCGTGACGAACCGCCCTTAATACAAGCTGGCCGTTCCGACGTTGTGCCTCCAGCGAGAAGTCGAAACAATCGATTTTCAGGGCTTGCTCTAGATCTGCCTTCGGAAATGCAGAATGATTGTCACCTACAAACTTCTGCGCAGCTCGTGAGTTCCGCACACGCCGCTCAATTTCATCGAACGCGAGCGGAGTTCCATCGAGAAGACCGGCCATATAGTCGGCGCATGCCGTATCTTCGTCTCCACTACCCGCGCCACGAGCCCCCGTTTCCACAAATGTGACCGAAGTCGGATTCAGGCTCTTGATGTATTCACACGTGGCGGAAGCCACACATAGGCTTGCGGCGAGAAGTCTCTCAGCACTAGTGGCGCGCACAACTCCTTGCGTCCCCGCAGTGGTCCTTTGAACCAATCGCTTGGAACTAAGATTGAGATCCTGAAGGGCGGATGGAGAATTTGGCAAATCAAACCCATCCACCGGTAAGCCATCGACCTCTCCGATCAAGAGGTAGTCAGGATATCGTGCTCGAAGTTCGAAAGCTTCCTCCACAGATGAAACGAGCAGAATCTCCTCCGCCTTTCTTGCAAAAGCAGTCGCGGCGGTTGTAAAAGCGCGCAGAACGTCAACCACCACCACAAGACCATTGGCTGCATGACATCCGTCCAGAGTGACCCGATAGAGGTTCATTAAATCTCCCGTTCAGTTACGAGCTGCAGCTGGCGCCGGGTGTAGCACCTGTTAGGCGGGTTGCTCATTTCAACGGTAAGATCAGTTTGTCTCCCTCATAGAAACCCTCGCCGTCGGCCTGAATCATGCGCCGCAGTGCTCCACGAAAAATGTAAGAAAGTGGCTGATGGCATTGTAGCCATCATCGTCGATGTCCGACGTCGGCAACTGACATGCAATGACAAATGTCGTGGCGGCGAGATGCCCCCAACACTCGCTCCGTGACCTCCGAGCGACCAGCCTCTTCGACGAACTCGACGAACTCAGCAACCTCCTCCAGACTGACGACGGGCAGCGTGACAAGAAGCAATACCACGCGAAACAACGGTAATCCGCGTGCACTCTGGCGAGCCTCGCATGCTCCGAAATCTGCATAAAGATAAAAGCTACTCCTTCTGAAACAGAAACTGAGCTACGCGGGTACTCAGCCGCGTCCGCTTCAGTGATAGTTAGGAGACCGTTCTAATCATGATGTGCTCGTCCTCCGCGCGATGGCGACGAATCCCCAAAGGATAGCCAAGGGAATGAGCAAGGGAAGCAAGAAAGGAAATGTAAGCCACGCCAGGATTATACCGACAAAGATAAAGCAGCCCAACACGATAACGCCAATTCCCGCGAAGACAAACAGCAAAAGGATTGCTGCACAAAAAAGGGCGATCAACGCCACGACCAGTCCGGCCGCTTCGATCGCACCCTTTAGTGGTCCGGTCACTTGCTGCCCGTTGATTACGATTGTTACGGCATTACTTTCAAGAAACAGTCCCCACGCAACTATGGCGAGCATAAGTACCGCAAGAGTAATTGCCAGTTTCTTTGTCATAAGCGTTTCCTGTCGCTACCTTCTAACGTTCGATATGAGGTCGTAGCCTGACTGGCTAACAGACAAACGGGATCATCCGGTACCGGACTCTTTTCGTATAGGCGTCGTAGCCCGCCAGTTCTCGTCTAAGGAACTGTTCCTCGACCAAGATCCGCACAGCGAGCGTCCCGATCGGAAAGCTGGCTAGCATAGCCGCGGCGTAGGATTCCAGCCACAGCGGCATGCCGACCAGCAGGGGGACAGCGCCCGCGTACATCGGATGACGCACGACGCCGTAGACTCCGTTATCGATCACCGTTTGTTGTCTTTCTTCTTGATGCTTCACCACCGGCGCCGCGAAAGCATTCTCCCTTAAGGCGAGGGTCATGATGCACCAACCCACGACAAAAAGAACGAGCCCCAAAAACGAAACGAGTGTTCCGGGTTTGGTCATTAGACGAAATCGGAACAGGTCCAGGGGAATGAAAACAATCAAACTGACGAATGTGGCGATAAGCAGGACCACGACGACCTTGTCTGCAAGCGGCTGTCCCTTTTGTAGGGGTGGTTTGAAGCGTTCCTCGAGCAAGCCCTTGTTGACGCGGAAGATGATCACTGTGCTCGCCACGGTGCCAACCAAAACCACCCCAAGAAACACCCAAGCACGCCACCAGTCCAGCGTACCTGCCGGCAAAAATAGTAAGCCAGCAAAGATGGCTACATTGAAGACGACACCGGCGATCAATTTGAAGATGGACATGTGTACCTTGCCGTTGCCGTGACGACCTGCCTGGCTAACGCTTGCCTAACTGGGCGCGGCGCGCAATGCCAATGGCAAAACCCGTCCGCCGCGCTTCGGTTCAAGCAATTGTTAGCCAGCGGTTGGTCCTGTCCGCGCCTTGTTCGCTTTCTTCACCAAACTATATCTCCTTATATCCGGCTCACCTGAAACTAGCCCCGGCAGCTTTGTTAATGCATCCCTTATGGGTTTTGTCGTTAAGGAGCATCTATTGCTGCATCACTCTCCCATTCCTCTACAAAGGTAAAGTCTGTTTCGTCAGTTCGATTCTGTAGCAGTTCATAGCTGATACCGCCTGACTCATTGCAGGTTGGTTCAACCAGGTCACTAAGGATTGAGCGGACTTGGTCCACCCTATCCGGGTTAGCTACTATAGCAACTATTCTTATTGAGTTTTCCGGCATTCTCTTTCTCCATTCATCCATTGCTCGAGGCATTTCTGCTGTCTAACGTTATGCCGCTGAGCCGTTACCGAAATAAAATCACCCAGCCCTGAAACTCGCCGGCGGCTCAAGCGGCGGGTTAGAGGACGATTCATGATGCTCCGCGTGATTGGGTCCACGCCTCAAGAATTTTGTTACCGAGACCGTCTCCAAATAGAAGGCGACGACTAAAACCAGAAACGTGAACCGCCACTTGCTTCATGAACCAAAACCTCACGTGTTCACATCGCACAACGGCGGACCAAGGAATTACAAGCCGAGGATGTAGAAAGCGAAAAGGAAACAGAACGGACAGCGCGAGGCCCGTAGAGCCAACCGTTGCAAAAAGGCAGCTTCCGTAACTAACGGGGAACGCGCCCCAACCGATAGCGCCGGAGCGAAAGCGAAATCGTTCGCCGTCAATTGGCTCATCACTCTTAAATTTTTCGGCTAATTGATACCACCCGCCCATTAGCGAAAGCAAACCACAGATCGCCAACCAGAACACTACGAACGCAGGAAAGAACCATTCGGAATCGGCAGCGGGCACAATGTCTCTCGTCGTCTGATGCTGCGGTCACCCACCGCGGCTAAAACGCGTGCTGTCGCATTCATCCGGAACCGCTGCATCGCCGCGGACGGGTACAACGGGTTAGTTAGGCGTGACAACGTACTGGCTCCCGTTTCTTGGACAACGCTGTTCACAAAGACCTCTTACTTGATCGCGGTCCTCAGCGTCTCGAAGGTGCCGGGGAAGTAAGTCACATTGTGCCAAGGGCGCTTACTAAGCGCATCGGCGAGTGTGCGCGCTTGAGTAGAATCGCGTCCGAACAGAACGATGCGTGTATTGAAGTCATCTGTCGGCAGCGGGGCTTTCGCCAGTCCATCCGACGCGAGTTTGTCGGCTGGAACGTTGTGCGTCCCTGGGAGGCTTCCCTTCGCAAATTCCTCGGCAGACCGGGCATCGAAGAACACGGCCGTCTGGTCGACCTTGAAGATTCGGAGTATCCCTTCTAACTCGATCTCGGTCGGCCCGCCGAGTGCGCGCCAAATCGGGATACCGAGTTGGTATCGCCGCACATTTGTGAACCCGGCGGCGACCAACTGCTCACTGAGCCGCCTGCTGGCTTGGCAGAACGGACCGTTGCAGTAGAGCACCAGCGCCTTGCTCTTATCTCCGCTCACTAAACGCTCGACCGCGGCGACGGACCCGGACGCCGGAGCGTCAACGTTCCGCGCGCCCGGAATGTGGCCAGCCACGTATTCCGAACGTTTCCGGGTATCCAGGACGATGGCGCTGCCCTCGGCCAAGATGCGCCGGACTACCTCCGTGCTGACTTCCTGGGTTTTCTGATTAGGCTCGGCCAGCGTTGCCTCATAGATGCTGCCGCCCTGAGCGATCGCCACGCCGGTCGTGTCTAGCGTCACTATCGCTGTCAGTGCGAATTCCACCGTTAGCGTGAAGGTGAAGATCAAAGCATTTCGCCTCATAAATTTCTCCTTTTCGTCTAACGATTTGCGGCTGAGCGCCCGCGGGCCGCGCCCCAACAAGAGACACGTCGTCGTCACGCCGCGTCCGCTCCAAAGGGCTTGTTATGCCGTTGGTCTGCAAATGATGTTTCGCTTCATCCGAATATGCAGACTCATTTCTTAGTTTGGTCGAATACCGGAACATCTAGATCCGTGTCCCAGGAAAGAGTTATTATTTCTTCCTTCGAATCTGGTCCTGTGTTGTGACTTCCCTTGCTCTTCAGTCGCAGACGATTTTGATCGAAGTGGTAGTCAGAAAAATATTTCGTCAGTTCCTCACGATTCGATGCCACCGTCCTTACAACCGTCGTGCCTGGGATCACATAGGTTAAGTTTACTTGCCAAATCTGATTTCGTGCATCCAAGAACAGAACAAGGGCGGCATAGCCGCCCCGGCTTATTTCGTGGTTGTCGTCCCTCAGTAGCTTAGCCTTCGCCTCCTCTACGATCGGCTGAGTGAAAAACTGGACCTTCAATGCGTTCGTCTTGCCCGCAAAGAATTCGTTGGTGTAAGTGACAAATGCGCTCTTGGTTTCCAGTCTGCTTTTACCGAGGCTAAGTACTTTCGATTTCTGAACAACCAAATTAAATAAAGCTCTTGTTTGGAATGCTTGGGAAGCGGACAAGGTGGGCTCTGAATAGATCTCCGTGGCAAAGGCG
>VBKY01000146.1:34903-72918 GCA_005879255.1 Deltaproteobacteria bacterium | reverse complement strand
ATGAAGAACATGTCGTACCGAAAAGAGCGCAGAGATGGCTTCTCCGACGAATTACGCATCATCCTTCTCTTAGACTAGTCGTAGCGGTCACATCTTTCATCAAAGCCAGATTCATTAGTTTGGGTTTCTCAGAAAAGCAAGTTGTTGTGCTTCCCGATGCGGTAGACATTTCGTTGTTTAGCGGTTTGCCGAGCAAAGAGACCTGCCGCAAACAGCTTGGGCTCGAACCGAATCGCACGATTATCGGTTACGTAGGACGCTTCCAGACGATGGAAATGGAGAAAGGTATTCCTGAGCTGGTAAAGGCGATGGCATTGTTACCCTTTGTCAATGGTTCTGAGCCTCTCCTTGTCTGTCTCGGCGGACCGATGGATGCTGTGCCGGCATATCTAAAACTGGCCTATGGAATGGGGGTTCCAGAGAGACGATTAAAATTCATAGACCGCGTTGCCCACGTTGATGTCCCCTATTGGATACGGGCCTTCGACATTGCAGTTGCTCCGTTCCCTACCAACGAACACTATGCCTATTTCATGTCCCCTCTGAAGCTCTTTGAATATATGGCGGCAGGGGTACCGATTGTAACAAGCGATTTGCCTTCCATTCGCGAAGTGCTCGCCCATGGAGAGAATGCATGGCTAGTGGAACCAGGAAACGAAGAAGCATTAGCCCAAGGAATCATCCGGGTGCTTCAAGATGCTGTCTTGAGCACCAAACTGGCAACCAATGCACGTCAAGCCGTAGATCGATTCACATGGGAACGCCGGGCACGGGCCATTTTAAATCATGCAAGGAAAGATCTTGTATACAGGAGCTAATTCAAAGCCAGTTATAAAGAATCTGGCTTTTTTATACTTTGTATTATTAGCCGGGGTATCTGGTATTTTAGTATTCTCCGGAATTAACTGGCTAATACCGATATATTTTTCCTTAGCCTATATCATGCTGAGTTTTGCTGCTCTTACTGTTACTCACTTCTGGCGTGATTGCCTGAATCCCGTTTTGTTCGTCCTAGTTCTAGGATTTGTTCGTTTCAGCATACCTGGATTCTTATCACTACGGGCGGAGCCTGATCTTCTGCTTTTTCAGATGATGGGACTTGATAGTGAGGCATGGATACTAGGTCATGCCTTAGCTTTGGCCGGCCTCTTAGGGGTGGTTATGGGTTGGCTAATGCCCATGCAATTACCAGGTAGAAGGCTACTAGGAATATTGGCGATCTTCCGCATACGATCAGGAATTCCTTATGCTGCGATTCTAGGAATTTGCGTAGGCTTTGCAGCTCTGCTCGTGTTTGTGAGAAGTCATGGACCTATTCTTGAGGCTGTTGGCACGGGTGAGATGCGATCAACAGAAATAAATCAAGGCACAGGCAAATATTTTTATCTGGGCTTGATGCTCATTTCGAGTAGCGTTGTATTCTCCGCTTATCTTATGCGAAGGCGCTATGCTTGGTGGCTTACACCCTTACCTTCTCTCTTAGCTGCCAGCACGTTTTGGGTGCTTGGGGGAAGATCAAGAGCTTTCGTGCCAATGGCTTGTGTGGCGTTGCTGCTGTGGTACCGAAGAGACGAACTTAAAGTTCCCATGAGGACCGTTTTTGCGTTGACGCTGGTGTTGCTGCCAGTACTTTCTTATGTGGGGCTATCATACCGCGGCGGAGAAGGAATGAATGCGTTTACGCAAATCTTTTCACTCTCAGCACTGGCTGATTACGTCAATTACGCGGTTTGGATTGATTGGGGCCAACTGCATTCGCTAGCTGGAGCAATCGCCATTGGCCCGGGTGTCTTGGGAGGGCAGACCTTCTCTTACAACCTGTTGTGGCCTGTGTCGCAGTTTTTGGACCTTCCTGGAAAAAGCGCAGGCGTACTTATTGTGCAGACGCTGCTCGGTGAAAGCGAGAGGAGTTGGGGATTTCATGCAACATTGGTTGGTGAGGCCTACCTAAATTTTGGCATTGCGGGTGTGTTTGTGGTTACCGCTATTCTGGGAGTCATACTGAAAGTGCTTTATGTCGGTTTCAGACAGGGGCAGATCGACGGCGCATATTATTCACTGGCTGTGATCTATAGCATGAGGATCTTTTTCGAGTCCGTGGAAAAATTTGGCGAAGCGCTAGTCGTTTTGATTTTTGCCTTCTCTGTAATTCGAGTCGGTGAGACCCTTTTCGATATCTGGCCTTACAAAAGATGGGGAGATAGAACCCTTGGAATTAGTGCCGGCCGACACGAAGGGACCCTGGGTAAAAGTCCCTGACGCGTAGAAGTACGGGGCAACTCTATGGCTAGAGGGATGAATTTCACGAGTGCCTTAGCTTTCCATGCTGAAAAACTGCACGATGACCGGGTGTGGAGACGGGTACAGCCGGTTGCTCGCTGGATGTCAGCGAGAGGGATAAGAGCGACCTTCTTCGTTTATCCTTTTCGTGCGCAAGTCGCAAACAGGGATATTACCCAGCGCGTGCAGGCGCTCGCTGCGCTCGGGCACGAGATTGGGCAGCATACGCATTTTTACGCCGGAACGATGATCGACAAGCCGGGAAAAGTCGATGACTTGAGCGAGGCAAATATTGTTCATTGCTTGAATAGAGATTTTGAGACGCTACGGAAGAGTGGTTTCGCACCCAAAGGGTTCACTGCTGGTGGTTGGTTTGTGAGCGCAACAGTTCTGGATAGGCTGGTTGATTTGGGCTTTGTTTATGACTGCTCCGCGCAATTCCCGAAGCCGCGCGGCTCACACAATTCACCTTACAATCGTTGGCTTCGCTCGCCCGAAGTTCATACCAATGCCCATGGCGGACTAATTTGCCTGCCAACCACATGTAGTCTGGGAGAGTGGTTCAAGTGGGGGAGAAAGGTAAGGACTGAAGGAAAAGTGTCTTATCAACTCATCTACCTTCACGATTATGACTTACTGTCTTTCCGCAATCGCTTATTGCTTTCTTGCTTGTTCACCATCTCCACGAGGCAGGCTCTTAAACCCTTAGCTACCCTGGCTCAGGAGGACCTTTTCAGAGAGGAGAAGGAACGATGTCCTTGGATCTTGTAAGCAAGTATGACCGAATAGCCGACGGGTTTGCTGAACAGTCCTATGCGAATTTGCAGTTTGATATGCGCCGACGGTTTGTCATTTCAACCACTTGGGGAAAGACCCTCTGCAGTGGTGATTCGGTGTTAGAGATCGGCTGCGGTGACGGCTATCTAGCCCGGCTTTTTGTTGAGCACGGTTTGCATTATCGGGGGGTGGACATCTCACCGAAAATGGTAGCGATGGGGCAAGAGAAGCTACGGGCGGGAGGATTACAGGCCGAATTTGTGGTTGCTGATGTCAGCCAAGTTTCTTTGTCAGAACCAGTCGATGCCCTCGTGTCTTATATGGGGACGTTTTTCTTTTATGTCGGGGATCCCTTGGCGGTATTGAAGAGATTCCGTCCCTATATTCGCACCAAGGTTATTCTTGATTTGAACCCGCGAAAAACTGATTTGGGAGCAGCTATCGAAATCTTGAAAAAAGCAGGTTTTCGGAACGTCCGCTGGCGGCCGTTCTTTGTTCCAAAAGAAAAGAAGCTACCACTTGGGATGCTAGAAACGCTTGTTTTCTGTGAGGACATTCCTGTCTTGCGAAGAATTCCGCTTCGCTGGAAATTTAATGTACTGATCAAAGGGGATGCAGATGAACCCGACCTGTGACTGAATGCGCGCTGAAGCGCATCGAACCTCAAACATCACAATAATCTGCGGACAAGAGAGATGAAGATTCTGCACCTCATCAACACCCTTTCTGCCGGCGGGGCAGAATTGCACCTCTTAGCTTTATGCCGACATCTAAAACGGCCAGGGTTAGAGATTGTGGTGGTGTGCCTGCGGGAGCAGGTCGAAGGGAGCCGTTCACTTCGACCGGATTTCGAGAAGGAAGAGATCCGAGTGATTAGTCTGCAAGCAGACAGTCGGTATGATTGGCGCTTTTTTAGCCGGTTTGCTCATTTGCTGAGAGAAGAACACCCGGATATTTTGCACACTCACTTGCCGCGTGCAGACTTGGCAGGCGCCTTTGGCAGTTTTCGTCATCTCCCTGTTGCCTGGGTCAGCTCAGTGCACGGGATATATAGTGAGTCGTGGTCCGGGCGCTGGACTCTCCCTCTGGCCAACTTTGTATGGCGTCATGCCGACATCGTGATAGCTATTTCTCAAGCTGTGAAGGACTGGTTGCTGAAACAGCAGCGAGTGTCGCCTGATAAGGTAACGGTGGTTTACTATGGAATTGACGCTGAACGGCTAGCCGAACCGAACGTTGATCTCCGAAAGAGGTGGGGGTTGGACGGTCGAGCCGTCATCGGATCCGTAGGGCGGATCGAACAAGGAAAAGGGTACGATTGCTTGATCCAAGCCATGCCGGCCATTCTTAATCGTGTCCCGAGTGCCTGCCTCCTTATTGCTGGGCATGATCCCTCAGGATACGCAAAAAAACTTCGGGAACTCATAGAAACATTAGGCCTTCAAGAATACGTACGCCTCGTCGGTTTTCTGGATGACGTGGCTTCTTTTCTTCACGCTCTGGATGTGTTTGCCTTTGCGTCACGGTCCGAAGGCTTTGGTCAGGTGGTCATTGAAGCAATGGCAGCAGGAAAACCTGTGGTAGCGAGCAACATGGCGCCGCTCAGCGAGATTGCGGTGGACGGACAAAGCGCGCTGCTGGTTGAGCCAGGCAAACCTGCGGCCTTCGCCGCAGCTTTATCCCAGCTCCTAAGCGACCCCGGTGGTTGTCAAAGAATGGGAAGGCAAGGGCGGGAGCGGGTGCAAAAATACTTTACCGCCGAGAGAATGGCCGCAGAAACGATTTCGCTCTATGAGGAAGCCTGCGGCCAGATATCTCAGTTGAGATCACTGGCGTAAAAGCAAACATCTGCGGAGGGAACAAACATGTGTGGCATCTGTGGGTGGGTACAACTTCACGGCAAGTCCGACATTCAAACGTCGACCTTGGTTTTCGAACCGATGAATGCAGCCCTCACTCACCGCGGTCCCGACGACCACGGCGCGGTGGTTTTCGACGACGCGGTCCTCGGCATGGACCGGCTCAGTATTATCGATCTCGAAGGTGGACAGCAGCCCATCGCCAACGAAGCGGAAGATTGCTGGATCGTGTTTAACGGGGAAATTTATAATTTCGTCGAGTTGCGCGAGGAGCTCAAGACACGCGGCCATCGCTTTCGCTCGCGCTCCGACACAGAAGTGATTCTGCGCGCCTATGAAGAGTGGGGCGTAGATTGTGTGCAACGGCTGCGCGGTATGTTCGCCTTCGCGATCTACGACCGTCGCCAAGGCGCGGGCCATCGTGGCGCCGGCGCACATACGCGGATGTTTTTGGCCCGAGATCGCGTCGGCAAGAAGCCTATGTACTATTATCAAGATGACGACCGCTTGATCTTCGGCTCCGAGATCAAAGCGATTTTGGCTCATCCGTCGGTCCGCGCGCGGGTGAATCGGACGGTGATTCCGCTCTATTTAGCCTACGGCTACGTGCCGAGCCCTTTCACTCTTTTCGAGGACATTTATGAGCTCCCACCGGGGCACATGCTGAGCGTCGGAGACGGCAAGATCGCTATCCGCCAGTTCTGGGAAATGCCTCAAGATTCGGTGGCTGAGCCGGCTCTAACCGAGACGGAATATTTCGCACAGCTGCGCGAGCATTTCGAAGAAGCGGTGAAAGTTCGTCTCATCAGTGACGTGCCGCTCGGTGCTTTTCTCAGCGGAGGGGTTGATTCGGCGGCGGTGGTCGCCGTCATGAGCCGCCTGCTCGATCATCCGGTGAGCACCTTCGCCATCGGTTTTTCCGATGATCCGTCTTTCAACGAATTGCAATATGCGCGCATCGTCGCCGATCACTACCGCACGGATCATCATGAATTTATGGTCAAACCGGACGCCATCGAGCTGGTGCCGAAGCTGGTTTGGCACTACGATCAGCCGTTCGCGGATTCTTCCGCAATCCCGTCCTATTACGTTGCCCAACTAACCCGGGAGCACGTCAAGGTGGCGCTCACCGGCGATGGCGGTGATGAGCTGTTTGCCGGTTACGAGCGTTTCGCCGCGGCGCGCGTTGCGGAAATTTATCGGCATGCTCCCTGGTTACTCCAATGCGCTGCTCGTGGGTTCGTTCACGCATTGCCGGAGTCCACTTCGTACAACGGTTTTGTGCGCCGCGCCCGACGTTTTGTCGATAGCGCGCCGCTGCCTCTGCCCGAGCGTTATCTCGGGTGTGTCGGTATTTTTAAGCCCGAACTTGTGCGCGAACTATTGATCGAGCCCATCGTGTTGGACCCAACAGAGCACTTTCGCTCCTACTTCGATTCGCGCCAAGCTGACGATCCCATCGGCCAGCTGCTGAGGGTCAACATGATGAGCTACCTGCCCGGCGACTTGCTGGTCAAGACCGATCGGATGTCCATGGCAAACTCTTTGGAGGCTCGCTGCCCCTTTCTTGACCAACGGCTATTGGAGTTCGCATGCACCATCCCTTCCCGGCTCAAGCTCAAGGGCATGACGACCAAGTACGTGCTGAAGCGCGCGCTCGAGGGACTCGTGCCCGACAAAATCATCTGGCGCAAAAAACACGGTTTCGGCGTGCCGGTGGGAAAATGGTTTCGCACGAGCTTGAAGGATTTTCTGCGCGACGCTTTACTGTCCCCCGCGGCGTTACAACGCGGCTACTTCAGAGAGCCAAACCTGCGGCTGCTCATCGACGAACATATCGGCGGCAGACGCGATCATGGTCACCGATTATGGGCCTTGCTGACATTTGAAATCTGGCACCGGCTATTCATCGACCGGGAGGTGAGTCCATGGATTCCCATTCAGCACAAGACAAAATCAGAGTTTTACGCGTCATCGGGCGCCTGAATGTCGGCGGTCCGAGCATTCACGTCGTCAATCTCGCGGCCGGGTTGGATCCCAGCCGCTATGAGCAATTGCTCGTCATCGGACATGAGAGCCCGGCAGAGGGTTCCATGTTGGATTACGCCTTGTCTCGCGGCGTGTGGCCACATCGCATCCAGGAAATCGTGACGGCATTCAATCTCGCCCCGCGGGACGGTGTCGCCCTGAAGCGGCTTTTTTCACTGATGCGTCTTTACCGGCCCCATATTGTGCATACGCATACGGCCAAGGCCGGCTTACTCGGGCGCATCGCCGCCCGTCTGGCCGGCGTTCCCATCATCGTCCATACGTTTCACGGTCACGTGCTGCATGGCTACTACGGTCCGGTACAGAACTGGGCGCTCAGGCGCATGGAAAAATCGCTGGCCTGGTTAAGTCATCGGCTGGTGACTGTGAGCGAGCAAGTTAAAAAAGAGCTGATCGAGTACGGTGTCGCCCGCGCCGATCGGATAACTGTCATACCGCTCGGTCTCGACTTGGAGCCGTATCTCCATGCTGAGACCCGGCGCGGGGAATTTCGCCGAGAAATGAGTTTGAGCAGCGGCGCTAGATTGGTCGGCATCGTTGGCCGAATCTTTCCGGTCAAAAACCACGCGCTCTTTCTCGAGTCCGCGGCTCGCATCGCTGCCGCCGAACCTGCCGCCCGCTTTGTCGTCGTTGGCGACGGCATGTTGCGGTTCGCGCTCGAACAACAAGCGCGGGAGTTGGGAATCGCCGACCTGGTTTTGTTCACCGGCTGGCGTTCGGACCTCGCCCGCATCTATGCCGATCTTGATGTGCTCGTCGTATCCTCCAACAACGAAGGCACCCCGCTGTCCGCCATTGAAGCCATGGCTACAAGCTGTCCGGTCGTGGCCACTCGTGTCGGCGGCGTGCCGGACCTGATCAGTGACTATGAGAGCGGACGTTTAGTTCCGCCGCGCGATGCCGAAGCGCTCGCCGGCGCGGTTCTCGATCTGTTGCACCATCCGGAGATGGCCCAAGCGATGGGCCGAAATGCGATGATTGCGGCGCGCGACCGCTTTGACGTCAAAAGGCTCGTCCATGACGTGGATCATCTTTACCGTGAGCTTCTCGACGAAAAAGCCATCCATCTTGAAGCTGTCGAGCACGTGCAACTGAGAGTGTGAAATGAATACGCGAAATTTCAAAGTCGCTGCAGTCACTGTGCTATCGCTGATTTTACTTATGTCGATGCCCCTCGGGCGAGCTCGGCAGACGATCGCTCAAGGGAAGATCGGGGCATCTCCTGTCGTCGCAGCCGAACAGAAAGGCGCTGTTTTAAATGTCCGGGACTATGGCGCGAAAGGCGATGGCATCTCAGATGA
This sequence comes from Deltaproteobacteria bacterium, assembly GCA_005879255.1. The sequence continues at coordinate 64,652 of VBKY01000146.1, read as the reverse complement.
TACGGCTGCAATTCAAGCTGCCATTAATGCCGCAACCAGTGGTGCCACCATTATGTAAAATCGCTTCGGCCTGTCGTTTATGGGCGAGGGTCGCGACAGCGTGATCAAGCAGAAAGCCGGCGCCGAGCGGTTCGCCACGTTCGACCGTTCATCCGATATCGTAATCACTAAACTCGGCTTCGATGCCAATGGCGTTACCTCGTACGGCGGGCTCGTCTTCTACGCGATGAATCGGGTACGGATCGAAAACAACTGGTTTTGGGACAGCGCGCCGAAACCGGTTCAGGGCACTGACCGGTACTCGATCGTCTTTGGTAAAGGATCCGCGCCGAGTCAGGACATCAGAATCGTCAACAATGTCATCGACGACCTTCAGGTTGAAGTCGACCACTCTAAACAAGTCGTGATCGACCGTAACGCGGTGAATCGCGCCGTGAAAACCGCTGGCATTGGAGTTTTTACCGTCGGCAATAACGCCGTAGCCGAAGATTATCAAATCACCAACAACGTCGTGGTCGATCCTCTCGGCGCGGGGATCAGCGTCGGAATCGACCCACCAACTGATAGTCATTGCATATTCCGCCGAATTACTATTGCGGGGAATCAAGTCATTAGAGCTAAGACAGCTGACTACGGAATCCGTATCGGAACGCCCAATAATTCTAAAACGACAACCGGAAATGTATTTGAAGATCTTGTGATCAAAGACAATCGTATGGGGATCGAGACCACAGCTCCGCCACCTGAACCGATGATCTTCGCCAACACATCTTCCGCTGCCGGTATTGTGTTTAAACGTTTGACTGTTACCGGGAATACAATCGAGAATAGTGGTCCCAAGAAGGGATACGCAATTGATCTAAGACGTATCCAAAATTCCGTTGTGACGGACAATACCGTGAAAGGGGTCGGGAGCGGCATCTCTTTGAGTGGGGACCTGCTATCCAACGAGGTTCGTAATAATGTCGTTGAGGCGTCCGAGGTCGCCTATAGGCTTGAAGATTCGTTGGGCGGGAATAAGGCGGCTAATAACCGAATTGTTGGTAAACCTAGACAAGGATGGATGTCGTCGAATTTGAAAGCGTCGGATGCTGTTGAACAATAAACGGGTTCGGCCGCGACATGCAATAAATTAGACAGGCGACCCACGGAATCGGAGCGATAGTCTGGCCGCGGAAGAAGAGATCATCTAAAAACAGCACAGTTTAAGCAGCGTGACGCAAATGATCGCGACGCTGCTTTGTTCCAATTGAGGCTCGGCTGGGGATTACCTAGACCGGGCCTTTTTTTTATGTCTCTGTTCCGGCAACCTATGGGAAGCGCAATTTGAAGATTTTGAACTACCGTTCCGCGGGTTGTTTTTTCAGTGGGACACAATCTTTCCGCCGCCGTGGTTGGATCCAACGTTTGACCGGTATATCGAGCAACAGAGAAACTTGTCTGTTTTAGCTCCACTAACGGCACGGGCCCGCCACAGTATCGTTATCGGTGATGGTGATGATCGCGGTAGGGAGTTGCAGAAGGTTACTCCTCACCGCGTCGCCGGCCCCTTGCCACGGCCACGTCCATGGGTTGAGATTGTACCGGTTGAGGTTGTCGTGGCTGTGACCCCAGAGGATTGACTCGATTCGTTTCCAGCCACATCTATGGCAGTTACCGTGTATGTATAGGTAGCTCCGGAGATCGGGTTTTTATCTGCGTAAGATGGCGTAGTGCTGTAGCTATTTTCCATTCCATTTCTGTAAATGCGATATCTGTATACTCCAACGTTATCGACTGACAAGTTCCACGCCAGATATATTTCCGTACCTGAAATATACGTGGTCGTTAGAGCGGTAGGAACCGACGGAGGCATGATATCAGATGAAATGGCATACCCTAGATTATTACTTTCGACATAGTTGACGCCTTTTTGACGAATATCAATAATAGGTATTCCCCACCTATTATTATAATGAGTTCGGTTGTTACTTACGTTGGTATTATCAAATTTAAAATTAGCAGTAGTAGAGCTATTGCCAAAAATGATCGCATTGACGTCGCCGAAATCGTATGGGCTACCTGGATCCTTGTAGATTACGTTATTTTGGATGACGATGTCATCGAAGACATTTCCCCTAGTGGCTTGGCTGTTATCTCCCGTTCCAAGACGGATTGCGCTGGCATGGTTACCACTAATATATTTTGTATAGACAATATGATTGTCCAGAATTCGAAAAGTTTTCATTGTGGAATAACTGCTACTCGGGGGATCTAAATGCACGGCAATGCCTCCTGCGCTAACCACTGGATCGACAATCGTGTTTTTCTGAATCGTATAGTCTTGTGCCAAGGCATTGTCATTAATCGTGAAAACGCCGATTCCAGCGGTGTTAACAGGTCTTACAACAGTATTCCCTTCGATTCGGACTCTAAGACCAAAGTCAATTTCGACTTGGAGATCTTCAATTAAATTGTCACTGATGAGAATGTCCTCGCTTGGAACACTTCCTCGGCCAAAAACCCACGAGTACCGGTCATATCCTCCCACCGGCTGTTTATTACTGTCAAAAAAGTGGGTTTTTGTAATGGTGATTCGTTTGGCGTTATAAAAATTAAATCCTCCATAGGAAGTGATGCCATTAACATCGAAGCCTAATTTGGTGACAAGTATATCCGTCGAGCCGATCGACTCTACGATTTTTGGGTAAGTTCCATGGCGTTTCAAAATAGTCAATGTTGAACCATCTCCGGCCAACGTCAAACCACTTCGGTTATTTATCTTTATATCCGCTAGCAGATAAGTTCCTTGAGGAAAATAAATAGTACTATTATCTGGCGCGGCATCTATAGCCTTTTGAATCGCCAAGCTGTCATCTACTGAATCATTGGGGATCGCCCCGTAAGTTGTCACATCGATCACCGCAGCAACGGAGGGTGTTGCCATACACACAACCAAAAACAGTGGGATCAATCGCTGAAAGTGACGTAGTGGCAAAGACCGAAAATATTCAATCCAAAGCTTAAAGAGATTTTGTTTCATAACAAGCAGCCTTTCGTAGTTTGTGGTGGCCATGAGTCGAATACAGCGCATGATCTCGGCTTAAGATCTCCACTGATCCAGCGAAAAGACCAGCACTGGTTTGCTATTCGGGTAATTACAGTCGGCAAGCCTAGCGGATCGTTTTCCGAGCCCGCGGGCGTTTCGTAACTTGTGGCTAAGAGCAGGAGTTATGCCATGATCGTGGCGCGGTATTCTTTAGGAAAATGGATTGGATTTGCGTAACCACATGGCGTCCGCTATACAATTTTGGATCTCTACAACAACGAAGTTGTAATCTGATGAAAAACCGTAAGAGATAAGCCCAACTCTCTAGTCACGACCAAAGAAACAAAACTTGACTATAAGTGTCATGTTAAATGCTTCGAGAGACAGGAAAGATTCTGGGCGACCTGACGGTCAGACTTCAGGGGTGACTGAAGTCTTGTTTAAGCTAGCAAGTGCCTCGGAATTCTCTTTCAACCCTACTTACCCAAAGTCCAATGTAGAGATATCTCTGAATCCGGTCGATCTGCTATGTGCGTCAAACCCGTAGCGGCTCAGTGACAGTTCCGTCGAAATTCCGATCAAGAATCGCGAGCACGATGTGAGAAGAAGTCAGATCAATTAAAGAGGGCAGAGCAAGATTTAATTGTGCATAGATGCTGCCTTGATGTCCGTAACTTTCACGTCGAGTCTTTCCCGCCAGCGGATGATTCAAATCGACCACGACGGTTTTGTCCTTGATCTCGTGAACGCGCGTGGCGATCGTTTCGCCTTGGGGACCTTTCGTCGCGAGCACCGTTTCCACCTTTTGCGCCTCGGGCAGAAGCTTGTCTTTGGGAATTTCCTGGAACACGTTTGGGTTCGCGCGGTAACCGTTTTCGCCATTCCAGGACGTCATTGGGGCCGAGTTGGCGTTAGACAACGAGAGCCGGAATTCAAAAATAAAAAATGGAATCTCGATTCAGCTCAATGTTTTTAACGGCCGCGCGGGCGGCTATGAGCAAACCGATGAGAGATTCCGATCTATGAAAGCCGGTTAGAGAGAATTTCAACTTTGTCGCAGTCGTCGCGACCGACTGAGGATTATGTGGCGGGACTTTATTTGGTCAGCTCACAGGAACCGCAATTCGGTTGCGCACGCGCTGGACTCCGGCAACGCTGCGAGCGGCTCGTTCCGCGGCATCTCTCTGTCGCTCAGTGGCCACTCGGCCTTCAAGGTAGGCGGTGCCGTTGATCACCGAAACGTCGACGCCCATGATGGCGCGATTTTCAATCGCTTTGTAAACTTGTGCTTCTAAAAGTTTCCTTTGCGCATCGGCATTTTCCGCGACCGGCGCTTGACGACTGTTACCAGCGGACATCGGAGCTTTTTTCGGCGCAGGCTTTGGATCACTCGTCGGGGGTTTTTCTGCCGGGGATTTTTCTGCGGCTTTTTCGGTTAAGACGGGAGCTTTTTCTGTCAAGGCGGAAGACAGCGGTTCGACGGGTTTTTCGGCAGCTGGAAGCGAAGTCTCGCTGCTATCGCCTATATTTGGCTGTGGAAGAGGATTTTCGCTGCTTGGCGCCGGCGCGGGTAGTGGATTTTGCTTCTCTATGAGCGGCGCGTCTGGTGCGCCGACGGGGCCGTTTTGCTTGCCAACCCAGAGGGCTAATTGATTTTTTCCTACCTCACTTTGCAGCCATGCGGCGCTGCCGCCAAGGAGAATCAGAAACAAGAGAACTCGAACTACCTTTCGATTTCGATCCGCCGGCCAAAGCCACGGCCTTCGGTCCTCGAAGGTGTAATTCAGAAATGTTTGACCCACGACTTCCGTCGTATCGCCATCGGCCGATTGGAAACGGAACGGTTCGTCGCGTTCGATCGGCATTTCAAAATTTGGCTCGGCTGTCTCTCTGGCCGGAAATCGGGGCTCAGAAAGGCCGAGGTCCCGGGCGGCGCGCGCAATCGTCTCGGGACTAACTTTGCTTACCGGCGATCCTTCAGTAATCTGCAGGGTACGATCGCACAGCACATTCACTAGCTGGGGATTGCCGCCAGTATAGCCGGCGATTCGATCGATCGCGACGTGATCGAATACATGTGCCGGCAGTTGGGCGGCTCGAAGCCGATTCGCGATGTAGGCGGTGATTTCGTTGTCCCTCAACGGCTGAAGTTGACATAGGAGATCGGAGCGAGGTTTGAGTGAGCGTAGCCGCGGCTGTTCGAGTCTTTCCTTCAGCTCGGGTCGTCCCGCCAGGACAATCTGCAACAGATTCTCATCACGATCTGCTGTCACAGCGGCAAAGAAATTATGCAGTAGGTATTCAAGTGTTTCATCGCGAAGGCGTTGCGCGTTATCGATGACTAAAGAAACGATGTGGCCGCGCTCCAATTCAGAACGCAAAATGGTCTTGCAGCGTTGCATCATCGACAGTTCATTGCGCGTGTTACCAACGACTTCCAGATTTCCCAGGACGAGTCGAAGCAGATCAGTAAAATTCACATCAGGATCAGATTCAAAGATGCAAGTCACATTGCTATCCAGCTCACGCGTGAGTTGGCGGAGCAGGGTGGTCTTGCCGGTACCCGCAGCGCCGATGAGCAGGACGAGACCTTTACGAGCGATGATGCCGTAGCGAAGTGTTGTCAGTACTTCCTGGTAATGAAGATTGCTGTAAAACGGCGGAGGTTCGGAATCTCCGCTGAGAGACGTTGGGTGCTGCGACTCAAAATTACTATTACTGCGGCTCATAACCAGCTTCCGCTTCTGGGAATCGTGGAAAGAAATAAATCAAAAAAGATCGCTAACGGCAAGGTTCTGCGCAATGTAAAAGTCAGCCTTTTTACCACCTGTATGTGCCGCAAGTCGAATGCCAGTTGCCTCGTCTCGATAAGTTGCTGATTTTAGTGGTATTGCGCCGATAGCGTCGGGATTTTTCTACGAAGTTGTAGGGCTTTTCCTGCGGTTACCTCGAAGCAGCGCGACGGGCGGAATTTCAAACTATGACGGCGAAGGATCTGCGACAGCGGTCGGAGAATCGGCCTACAATCAGTACACAATTCTTGTCATGCTGAATTTTAGTCGCACCGACCTCGATGAACCGGAAGATGCCGTCCACTGAACTCATTCCGGCTGCGTGTCAGTTTCCGGGAGACGTTCCGGCCGATGATCGAGGGGCAGGAAAATTCTAAACGTACTTCCTTTGCCGGACTGGCTTTCGACCTCAATCCTGCCACCGTGATTTTTTATGATACGCTCGCAGATCGGCAGCCCCAAGCCCAACCCTTTTCTCTTTCTCGCGCTAAAGAACGGCAGAAAAATCCTCGGCAAATCCTTATCGTCTATGCCAAAACCGGTGTCAGTGATGGATATAACGATCATCGGACCGGAAGCGTCGGCACTTTGGTGCTTGGCTTCTACGTTCAAGCTGCCGCCGATCGGCATGGCATCGATGGCATTCAAGTAAAGATTGACCAATACTTGCTCCAACTGCTGCACATCGGCGTAGATGTGCGGCAAGTTTGAGTCGACGACGCTGGTAGCCTCGATTTTTTGCTTGTACAGATGATTCGACACCAAAGTGAGCGTCTTTTCGATTATCTGCTTTATATCCGTTCGTCCGAGATCAGTATTTTTGGGTCGGGCAAATTCGAGCAGCTCTTGGATGATCTTTTGGCAGCGGCGGGTCTCCTCATCGATAATCTTTAAAGATTGGTAGTGCTGGCTCGAAGGGTCGGTTTTGCTCAGCATGTCCTGGGCAAAGCCCATGACAATTCCGAGCGGATTGTTGAATTCATGAGCCATCGATGCAGTGACCTCGCCGAGGGAAACCAAACGGCCCGAAGCGATCAGCTGTTGCTCCAATTCTTGCGCCTGGCGCCGAAGTTTTTCTTCGCTGAGACGCATCGCTTCCTCAGCTCGCTTTAATCCGGTGATGTTCGAAATCGTGCCGATGTAACCCACCACAGTGTCATGTGAATTGCGCAACTCAGCGGCGCTACCCTGAAGCCAGGTCACGGTCCCATTGGGTTGCAGGAAGCGGAACTCGGAGTTGAAGGGAAGCCCATGTTGCAGCGCTGCTCGCCATTCCGCGATCACGCGATCGCGATCCTCCGGGTGAAGCGCTCGCTGCCATCCTCTGCCCTTCGCCTGCTCTACTGTCATTCTCGATACCGTGCACCAGTTTCGATTGACAAAGTAATAATCGCCCTTTAGATCCGATAGAAAAATCCCCACCGGCGCATGCGTCGTCAGCGTGCGAAACTTTTCTTCGCTCTCGCGAAGCTGCCTCTCGCGGGCCTGGAGCTGTTTTCTTGTTTCGCCGAAGGCATTGGCGGTTTCGTTTATCTCGGCAACGTTTCCCGTAGGAACGGGCGGTGCCGGCTGAGCCGTGGCTAACCCGCGCGCGACGCTCGCAAGCCCGGAAACCGCTCGAGCAATTCGTTTTCCCAATACCCAGGCCAGAGCGATCGACAGGAGCAGCGCAGCAGTCGCTCCCGCCGCCGCGACCAGCGCCACACTGCGCTGCTCGTGCCAGAATAGCGCGGTGAGAGTCACGGAAAAGAGCAGGATAGGCAGCAAGGCCGCGAACACAAGGAAAAATAGGTGGGCACGAATTTTCATTGTCGCGGCCCGACCATAGCAGCATCTGCAGGAGCACGAAGCGGCGATGGAAAGCGCGCTGCACGGCCAATCATCGACCGTGCTCCAACGCAGCGTGATATATTATAACCCGCGGTGGTTTGGAAGGCTGGCCCGGCAAACGGGCATTAGAGAGAGCGTCGGATGGGCGAGATTTCTTTGGGCACATGCCTAGGCGAGCGCAAGACTATGAGCGACGGTTTTTAGCTCATTCAAGTCCAGCGGCTTGGTGAGGAACATGGCAGCGCCGTTCTTAATGCATTCACTGCGACTATCCGGGGTGGGATAAGCCGTGATCATAATGGCTCGAGTCGAAGGGGAGCGCTTTTTTAGCTCAGCGAGCAGGGCAATGCCGTCGATAGGAAACATTTTGATATCGAGGATTGCCACACTAAAGTTTTCTTGTTCGAGTAAATTGAGGGCCTGATATGCGTTTGTGGCGGTTTTGACCTGGAATCCGTCTTTGGTGAGAATGCGGTCAAGCAGCACCAACAGGTTCTCTTCGTCGTCAACAATCAACACCGATGTGTTCATTGCGGCTTTCTACTAACTTTCGAGTCGGAAATCGGCCATGGAGATCATTCAGACGCTCATGACCACGTACCGTCGGAAAAAATGTTCGACGGCATTTGGCAAAGCAAAATATCGTTTGGCTGCCGTGTTATTGGGGAGAAGAGCGGAATTTAATCCCATTCACGCGGCAATACCGACTGTTTTACGATCGTGCTTTCGAGTCCCCAGAAAGAATTACAGCTCTCCACCGCTAATCGAATGAAGGCGATTCTCCCGAGTTTGCTTTTTCGCTATCTCTTGCGCTGCGGAGCGATTTACCGATGCGCGTGAGCCATTCTTTTGTTTTGCCGACGAACTCATCGGCGCCGGCACGCACTTTCTCGCCTTCCCGGCTCAGATAATCCAGGCTATCGCTGGCGCCGCGGCGAAATTGTTCCCAGCTCTCCGTCCGGGAACGCGCCGCGAGCAAGACTCCGGCCACCAACCCCAAGCCAACACCGATTATCAAATACGGAATACCCATTTCGCGAGTCGTTCTCATGGTATTTTCTCTTTCCTTTTCGATTAATAAATCGATTCCCGGATCGGCGGCATCCTTGGTTATCTAATTAATTTTCTGGATCTGCAGATTGTTCTCCACTCGCGTTACACCACTGACTTGGAGAGCCAGTTCCTCGGCACGCTTCTTTTGATCAGGAGACTGGACGATGCCGTTGAGCGAAACCACTCGGTTGGTTGTATCAACATCGACTCTGGTCAAATTCGCCACCTTTTCAGCGACGAGTTTGGCTTTTACTGAGGCCGTGATCGTCGAGTCGTCGACGTACTGGCCGGCTGTCTCGCCGGTCAGCGAGGTGCATCCGGCGACTGACAATAGAAGCGCCAACATCATGGAAAAAATTATCGTCTTCCATGCCATATGATTCTCCTTGTCAAAACTCATGAAGGTTTCCTGCCGTTTGGTCGAAGCTTCCTCTCTTGGCTCGCCGCGCGCCCCTTACGCTACATTCCTAGCTAATAGATTATCGAGCCGTGCTCAATCTGACGCTTGCGCTCTTCATATTCGCGGCGAGACATCCTCTCGTTCCGGTAGTCCTCTTCAAGACGGTCCATCTGCCGCTTGTTGTTAATTTCGTAGCCTGCACCGGTGGCCAGACTTCCGACAGCGGCCCCACCCAGGAACTCGCACCCCCATTGTGATAGGCACAGCAAAAATAATAGCGGCAAATATTTTTTCATGACCTCCCTCCTTCGTCTGGGTTTGTAGATCTGCAGCCGGCTCCGGCGTTCTTCACGCACTTCGCACTTTGTTTCTAGTACAAAGAATGTGCCAGGACTGGATCATGGCAAGAGTGCTTTAATATTAGAGGGTTAAAATTTCAGTGACCTGCAGGAGGAATGTTTTTTGTCGGTTTTTTCGTGTCGCGAAAGCGGGAAAACTGGGACTGGCGCAACTATTTTCAATGGAAAGAAAGATCGTCTCGACGCTCGGGTTGACTGAACCGTGCGATGCTAGGGCGCACTCATGGTTGGCTTGTTCGTGCCTGCGGCCCAACTCTCCGTGCTCGCCGAAGCTGAGCCCCTCGATCTGCCGCGCTGAGTTTCTTTTGCCTCGACATGATAATTGAACAAGAAAATGTCATAGCCTGTCTCGTGTAAGTCTTTTTCTAACAGCAAAAGTAGGAAATCTCTGACAACCCTTGCCGGGGCGAGAATATTAGCAGGCGATTAAGTGGCGGATTGTATGACTTTTTTTACTATCCTAACGCTGTTTGCCGAGTTGGAACGTCTTCTGCTAAGTCCATTATTCGCAGCCTTAGCGATTAGCTGGCGAAGCAACCATCTCGAGATTTTTTTCTTCGGACGAAGGCAACGACTTCTCTGGGTGCTGCTAGTCGCGGGCCTTGAAATTTCCAAAGCAAGCAGAAGGATCGAAAAAAGAGGCATAAGAAATGGCAGACAAAAGACTTCTGGTGGTTGATGACGACACTAATCTGTTGGAACTCGTTCGCCGGAAGCTGAGCGCCGCAGAGTATGAAATCAAGACAGCGCTTACGGCAAGCGAAGCCATTAAGGCGGTTGAGGATGAAAATTTTCATTTGTGCGTTGCCGATCTGAGATTGGCGGACGGCGATGGCATTTCGCTCATGAATGAATTGCACGCGATTAGCCCGCACATGCCGGTCATCATTCTTACCGGCTACGGCAGCGTGGAAAGCGCTGTCGATGCGATGAAAAGGGGCGCTTACAGTTATCTCACAAAGCCGTTTGATACGCAGGAGCTGTTGCTGCAGATCGAAAGAGCGGTGGAGAACAGTCGGCTCAACTTCGAGGTCCAGCGGCTCCAAGGGTTACTCGAAGAAAAATATTCCTTTCCCAATCTTGTTGCTAAGAGTGCCAAGATGAAAAGTGTATTGGATGTAGTCGGTCGAATCGCTAAGGCGGACTCAACCGTCTACCTGCACGGCGAAAGCGGTACGGGCAAAGAGGTCATTGCCAAAGCAATTCACTTCGCCAGCCACAGACGCGACTTGCCCTTTGTGGCGATCAACTGCGCAGCTTTACCTGAAACGTTGCTGGAAAGTGAGCTCTTCGGTCATGAAAAAGGGGCCTTTACCGACGCGATTAAGAGCACCAAAGGTTTATTCAGCCAGGCCAATGGCGGAACGATTTTCTTGGATGAGATCGGAGATATGTCGCTCTCCATTCAAGCCAAGCTCCTGCGCGTCATAGAGGAGAGACGGTTCTATCCATTGGGCAGTGAAAAACCTGTGGACGTCAATGTCCGACTCATTGTCGCGACGAATCGAAATTTGGAAGAAGAAGTTCAAAAGGAAAAGTTTCGCCAAGATCTGTTCTTTAGACTGCACGTCATCCCGATTCATCTGCCGACTCTACGGGAGCGTAAGGAAGAAATACCGTATCTCGTCGACCATTTTTTGAAGCAGCTGTCGGAGCAAATGAAAAAAAATGTACGGGGAATCGCGCCCGAGGCGTTGCGCAAACTCATGCTCTACGATTGGCCCGGAAACGTTCGAGAATTGGAAAACGCTCTGGAGTATGCGGTCGCCATGAGCCAGCAGGATGTCATTACGGAGGATTTGATTCTTCAAAGAAAAGATTCTTCGACAAAATCGTCTGCTGAAAGGACAGCCAGCGAGTTGGAGATTTCTGTCAAAGGACCTCTGACCACGTACAAGACGGCCAAATACGAGTTTGAAAAAGCCTATCTTACCCAATTGTTAGAATCTTGCGCCGGCAAAGCCAGCGACGCGGCAAAACTCGCCGGCAAGTGCCGGACCGATTTCTATGATCTTCTAAGAAAACACGAGATCAAGCTCGATCGCTTCAAGGCCGTCAATCAACCCAGATAGCCGATCGCGTCCTGTTCGAACGCCAAGCACGAGCCAGTCGTGCGGCCGAGGATGAGCCGTCAAGGCAGTATCCCATCGAACATGTCAGATCTCTTTGCCTTCGAACGCTATCGGCCGGCGAGTCGCACCGTGCTTGCCTGGGGCCCCTTCTCGCCGAGCTCCTCGGAGAAATACACCTTGGTGCCCACCTCGAGGCGATCAAAACCAGGCTGTAGGACGCTATTGCCATGAAAGTAAATTTCTCTCCCATCGGCGGTCTCAAGAAAACCATAGCGCTTTTCCGGAATTAATTTAGTCACCCGGGCAGGCGGCCCGCCGTCATGCACTTTGACTGCGCCGCTGTGACGCCGCGCATAGTCCTGGAGCTTGCGGCCGGCGGCATTGAACGCGTCGCGAATGGCGACGTAGACATCCTCATGCGCGGCATGCTTGCTCGGCTCATGGCTCTCCGCCAGAGCTTTCTCGTCACTTGCTAACTCCAGTTTCGCCGCCGCCAAACGTTTCGGTGCGCGGTTGATCACCAATTCGGCACCCGGTACCGTTAGATCGATTCGCACCTCGTACGCCTTGCCTTTGTGATGGTGGCGATGCGGTGCCTCGACGATGACTCGACAACTCATGATTCGGTCAGAGAAGCTATCGAGCTTGGCGGCTTTCTCGCGGACATTATCCTCGATAGCCTTCGATGGCGGCATATTGCGAAAGGTGATCTTCAAAGGAATGTTCATACCGGTTGCGCCTCCTTAAAGACAATAGATACTTTTTTCGGACTCACCTCATTTATAGGTCGGCCATGACGACCTGTGTGGCGCTTAAATCATCTGAATTAACTACGCATTCACTCGACGGTCCGAGCTCAGCATTCGTTCCTTTGCAGCGGCGGCATTGCCCCGATGTCGCATTCCGGGAAGCTCGCGATGAATTCGTCCATGTTACAGAGGCGGAGCGCGCCCTGCCGTAATTGCGAGAGGTGCAAATCGGAAGGCGTTTAGTCTGAAGGGGGTTACCTTGTTTGGGGTATAACTTCAGTGAACCCAGCAACGGAAACCGTGGTTTCGAAGTGGCCGCCCGCCATCTTGGGTGGCGGAGGCGAGGGCTTGTAAGTGAAAGGCAAGCTTCCGCCGGGGGGAATCTCTTTCGGCAGAGTATAATAAGTCGATGTGCCTGGGTCGTCCTTGCCGGGTTTCGTTTCGTTGTCCCATAACCACGTGTACCGAACGAAGAGCTGCACATCGCGGACCGTGTTGGCAGATCGATTGTAAACCTCGCCCGACACCATGCCATCAGCGACATTAATTTTTTCGACCGCCAAAATGCGCGCGATGTCTTCGCGAGCGCGTACGCTTTGTGGCAATCCCGTGTGAGGTATCCCGAGAAAAATCACTCCGCTCAGCAAAGCGCTTAAGCCAATCAGCCTGTGGGCACGAAACAAATTGGATAGTGCTGAGTTTATCATTTGCACCTCGCCAGTAATTGCTCTTATGTTATATGAGATGCCCGTTCATAGATACTGCCCGATATCATAGATACAATGTAAGCATACCTTGGACTCCGTGATCAAGATGATCGGGGTGAAGGTTATGGGGGATCTCTCCTATTCGCATTTCGTCGCGGCGTCTTGCCCGGTGCTGACGGTGAGCCTCAAGTCACCGGCCGCGCGGAGCAGAGACCCGCGCAAGGAGGTTGACGTGGCTGACACTACAACTGGCGGCGAGCCTCTAATCAGAATCTTACATCCATCGGATTTTTCCAAGGCCAGCCGAGTCGCCTTTGCCCACGCGCTGAAGATCGCCCTCTTGTCCAAGGCCGAGTTGGAGATCGCGCATGTGCAAAGCGATAAACTCGGCGCCGATAAAGACGTGCACTGGACCGAATTCCCGGGCGTTCGCGCGACTTTGGCGCGCTGGAAAATCTTGCCGGCGGGCGCGAAGGTGGAAGACGTGATCCAAACCGGTTTGCGCGTGAAAAAGATCCTCAACTCGGATAGCGACCCGCTGGAATCGATGGTGCGCTATTGCGAAGAGCATCCTCCTGATCTGCTCGTATTGGCGACATACCAAAGGGAGGGACTTTCCCGTTGGCTCCACAAGCCGGTCGCCGAACCTCTGGCGCGCCGTTCGCGCGCGATGACGCTGTTCGTACCGAGCCAGAGTAAGGGATTCATTTCTCCGGCCAATGGCGCTGTCACACTACGGCGAATTCTCATACCCGTGGATCACGAGCCCAATGCTCAAGCAGCTCTTGAGGAGGCATACTTCTTGGCTACCGGACTGAGGTGCCCCGAGGTCGAGTTCAAGCTGTTACATGCCGGGATAGAAGGAGGCATGCCCACGCTTTATCTACCGCACCGACCGGACTGGAAGTGGGAAGAGCGCTTATTGCCGGGAGATGCGGTCGAGCTCATTCTCAAAGAAGAAGCCGACTGGAAGCCAGATTTGATCGTTATGGCGACCCAAGGTCATATAGATTTTCTCGACGCATTCCGCGGCAGCACCACCGAGCGCATCCTGCGCCGCGCTCGCTGTCCGGTATTGGCAGTACCAGAGAAATCGACGGGATCGACCTAAGGTTAACTATGGCTCAGCCGCCAAGGAGCAGTTCGCCAACCGACGGCTAGCGAACAAATTCCAAAGCGGTGGAAAAGGCAATCAAGAAAATAATCACCCATTCCAAGAGTTCCATGCGCCGGTTCGACGCTTGATCGGAGATTTTTTCGTAAATGCTCTCCAGCGTCTGTAGCTTGCGCAGAATGCTCGAATCCCACTCGTCGAGGTGAAAGCGGCGATTGATCAGGCGGTAGACGCGCGCGAGATACTGGTCGCCAAGCAGTTTTAGAGTGTTATTGACGCCTTCGAACAAGGCGGCATTGTCGACCTGCAATTCGGCTACGCTGCGCAGGTCGGCGCCGTAAGGTCCGAGTATCCGAAGCAGGCCCCACGACCGCCGCGACAGCGTCTCATGGGCTTGATCCAGCGCGCGATCGAGTTTCTCATCGACGTAGCGCATCTCCAATAATTCGACGTTGGCGAACTCCAACACCGCGCGAACATCCTCTCCCTCACGGTCGATTAACAGTGAGGCATTCCAATCAACGATAGTGAGATCCTGGAGCCCGTAAGAGATGCGCACGGCCAACGCGTCATCGACTTCCTGCTCGGAAAGCGCTTGTCGTTCGGCGCGCAAAACCTGGGCGATCGCGCGGCCATGGTCTGCGCACAAGCGGTTGACGTCGAAGGGCTGGGCGAAGCTTTGTATGTGAAAGATCACGTAATCTTCAACCACAGGAGACTCGTGTGCCTGGCTCGCCGCGTCGCCGATGACCGTCAAGAGTTGACTCACCCGCAACCGTGAATCAGCAAGCAACACCTCGTTGTCGTAAAGCTCTTCGCTGAGCCCGAGTAAATCGTCAAAAGACCCTTGAATGGGTAGGGCGTAGGTGACCGCGACGGCGCCAAAATCGTAAACCATCACATCCAGGCTTGGGCGCGTCGTGAACTTGCCGATCTGGAACAGCTCCGCGTCCCGGCTCACGCGTAGCGGCGGCGGCTGAAATTCGAAATAACTCGGCGTGCGCCGTTTGCGCGCAATGCCCGGCCGCTCGGTGGTCTCATGGATACGGCGGTCGGCTACTTCGAGATCGATCACGCGCGCCGCGTCATAGGCGAAGACGACGTAACAGACTCCGCTTTGAATGACCGGAGACTCGACTGACGGCGACAGAAGCTCGGTTGGTATCATGGATCGAATTTAGCATTTAATGGAGTCAAACGGCACCGTGGCTGAGTCCATCGTCAATTCGCCAAACACCTTCAGTTTCGTCCATTGTGAGAAATGCCCTTTTAGTGCTCCGTTGAATTCATGTGAGCAAGACTTGCGTTTAAGAGTTGTCCTCGATGAGGCGATCCTTGATTGCCGCTTCTGTGATAGCAACGCTCGACAATACGTTAATCTGAAGATACTTATATCCGCTGAGAATTTGTCCGTTGCGTGACGTTTGTTTGGTTCTCGTTGCCAGAAACTGCTTTCACGACGGAGGTTTTATGGCGGTCGGTAAAAGTTGGGGTGAATGGTGGCGCGGGTTTCTCGGGTTTTCCCTCGACGTAAGGGCCAAAGCACTAGCAATTTTGAACGACCGATACGTCAAAGGAAGCCAACATATCGCGCACTACAGGCAACACGCGGATCGGATGCAGTACAGTCAATTTCGCGATAGGTTGTTGGCGATCGCCGCGGATGAAGCGAAACATGTCGAATGGATTGCTGAAAAGATCAAGTTGTTAGGTGGGACATTGCCTGACGTCCCGCCGCTTACCAGTACCGAGAAGACTAGTTGGCAGTACTTATTGGAAGATCTGAACGAGGAGCAGCGGTACTCAGGGGAGCTGATCGAACAGGCGCGCAGCATCCGCGAAGAGCTGCCGGCCGTCGCCGAAGTCTTGGAGCGGATCTATGAAGACGGTAGAAGACACCGCGACACTCTCCGCGAACTGCTGATGAGAAGCGATCCGCAGTCTCATTTGAGCTACTTAAGCTGACCGCAAACTCAACAAAAGCTATTTGAATGGAATGAACGAAAACAGCATCGAACTTTCGCCGGAGGAGCCTCGAAGCGTTGCCCACTCAGCCGATCAAAACCGGTTTCCGGACAGATACGGCTGCCGGGAACGCTTCTGCGCTTTGCCGAATCTGCAATCTTGCCGCAAAAATGTTGCAGATCGGACAACGCCCGCTTGAGTCACCTAAAATCAACCCCAGCCGGCGCCATCTGACGTTGCGCACGCTGACTACCGATGTGCGTGTCGATCGTGCCGACGATCCTTTGCCGAAAGAATTACGTGGATGACTAGCGTCAAGAGCGCGAGGAGCACCAGATAAATGAGTTCGGTTTCGTTTGCCATAAACACCTCCGGCCGAAAAGAACTCGCATGTCCAGTCTATCGTCTCAATAGTTTTAAAGGCAGAGCATGTGCCACTGGTAGGATCTCTAGGCGCTGAAAAAAGTTTGCTCTTCGGGGCACGTCACGCCGTACCCCTACGGATGTAAAAGACCGATTAATTCAGGGTTGGATCTCCAGCCAGCGCTTTGCCACTTGGCGCCAGCGGCTTTCGCCGCTTCGGATTGCGCAGAATCTGCAGTGATCTTTGCTCAATCTGCCGAATCCGCTCGCGCGTAACCGCAAACATCTCGCCGAGTTCCTCGAGAGTGTAATCGCGCTTTTCCTCGATACCGAAGCGTTTACGCAGCACGGTTTCCTGGCGCGGCGTCAACAGAGAAAGGGCTTTTCTAACTTCCCTGCGGAGAGTACCGTCCAACGCTTGTTCTTCAGGCTTGGGCCGAATGCGATCTTCGACGAAGTCTTCAAGCCGATCACCGTCCTCCCAAATCGGAGTTTGCAATGAAACCGGCTCCCCATGGGTTTGCACCAATTTTAGCAAATCCTGAACGGACAACTCCATCTCCCTGGCCAGTTCTTCAGGCTTGGGATCGCGACCGAGCTTTGTTTGCATCTGGCGCGCAGTCTGGAGGACCTTATTGCGCGATTCGACTCGGTGAACCGGTACGCGAATCGTGTGTCCAGTGTCGATGAGCCCGCGCGTGATACCTTGGCGAATCCACCAACTCGCATAGGTAGAAAAACGGAAGCCAAGCCGGTAGTCGAATTTCTCGACCGCGCGCATCAGTCCGAGATTACCTTCCTGAATCAGGTCCAGAAAGCTCAAACCCCGGTTGATATACTTCTTGGCGATGCTCACGACTAGGCGTAGGTTGGCCTCGGTGAATTCCTTCCTAGATGTGCTTACCAGAGCTTCGCCGTCTTGGATCAGGCGCGCCTGATTCACAAGCTCCGCCGCAGGAAGCCCAGCATGTTCTTCCAATGCATGGATTTCGGCGGTTATTTTGATACGCTTGCCGTTGCGGAACTCACGGTACTGTCGTTCCAAGACATTGAGTCGATCGGCCACATGCCTTACTCGACCAATTAACTCATCGATTTTTGTCGACGAGAGGTGCAATTCTTTCATGACTGCGAGCATTCTAGCCGCCAGCACTTGTTGTTGCCCGAGCAGCTTGGCACGTCGTTGCTGAGACACACGGGAGCGCTTTAGCTCGCGCGCGATGGCTGCATTCCGCTCGCTGATTCTCGACAGTTTTGCGATCAGTTTGAGAAATGTCTTTGGGTCGTCACCGCCCTGCTCGTCGCTATCTTCCTCATCGCCATCGTGCTTGTCGGTGATCTCGCCCAGCGACAGCTCGCCACTTGCCACAGCCTGGCCAAGTCGAAGCACCTGACGCATTGTCATCGGCGTAGAGAAGAGCGCTTCGAGGATCTGTTTCTGACCCTGCTCGACCCGCATAGCCAGTTCGACCTCCCGCTCTCGCGTCAATAGTGCCACCGAGCCGATGTCGCGCAGGTACTGCTGCACCGAGCCGAGCGCGATATCCGAACCTGCCGGCTCTGACTCGTCACTATCCTCAGTATCTTCGACCGGCTCGATATCGGGCGCACTCTGCTCTTGATCGTCGAATGAACCGTCGCTCAATTCGCGGTCTTCAAAATTCTCGTTTATCTCTCTTTCCGTGTCGAAAGGGGGGGACATTATGATCTCCTTGGTTTCCATGCTCCGGCGCTTTGCTGATAAGAAATTTCTGGGGTTAAGAAGTTAGACGCTCCGGGCGACCTTTTCGTTCAACATATGTTCTTATGTTACGCAATTTACTAATGATAGTTGTCGGTACGCCAAAAGTGGCACAGGTCATTTCGGATCCAAAATATATCAAAGGCTTGCGCCAGTTTAGAAACACCCAAATTTAAAGATAATGACCACAGTGTGGCCTGTCAAGGCGAGTTCGCAAAACTTGAAAAAAATCACCCCGTAATCGCGTTGTGAAGCTACGGATATTCCAGGGGCTGAAGAATACCCCTATATATCGATATAATACTCTACTCCGATTCATTCAAAATTGAACTAGAAGTCATGAAAACGTATAACATATATGGAGCGTTTCCACCCCCGGATTTGCCTATCCAAAGGTCAAAGATGAAATATTCAAGCGGTCGATCCCGAATGGATAGGGACGACCCAGTGAGCAAAACACTGAGCCGCGGCGATGTTAGCATTGATTATGAAGCGCAAAGTGGCCGGCGTTCCGAGGGATCAGGAGTTGGTATCAAGGCAGGAGCTTTTCGATCAGTATGGAAAAAAAGTCGATCGCTTCGAAAGCCATTGCGTAAGTAGGGAAGGTGAAGATGCGATTCAAAAGCCGGGAACATGCCGCACAGCAATTAATCGAGCAGTTGAGCCCGTATTGCGTGAACCAGAATCCTTTAGTGCTGGGCGTCCCCCGAGGCGCTGTGCCGATGACCAGAATGATCGCCGACGCTTTGGCAGGCGAGCTTGACGTCGTCCTGGTTCGCAAGCTCAGCCATCCTGATCAGCCCGAGTTCGCTATCGGCGCTGTCGATGAGAGTGGTAACACTTTCTTAGCAGAATGGGCCGCCGACGTCGATCCCCAATTTGTCGAAGCCGAAAAACAACGGCAGCTTACGGTGCTGCGCGGGCGGCGCGCTCGCTACACACCATGGCGCGAGCCCATCGATCCGATCGATCGGATCGTCATTATCGTCGATGATGGAATCGCCACAGGGTCGACGATGACGGCGGCTTTTCGCGCGGTGCGTGCAAAGAAACCAAAAAAGCTCATTGGCGCAGTTGCCGTAGCATCGCTGGATGCGGCGCGCGCCATGGTGCACGAGTGCGACGCCATGGTTTGCTTGAATGTGTCCGCGGATTTCTTTGCCGTGGGGCAGTTCTTCGAAGATTTCACCCAGGTGTCGGAGCAGGATGTGATTGCCGCATTGCGAAAGAGTAATGCAAGCGCCCCGGCCGTGGCATAAGATTACTATGCCTAAAAGCACATAACCCTTGCGCTCCCCGTGTCAGCTCAGCATGTTGGTCACGCGTGACTCACCGCAGCGCGTCTGAGCCGCATCGGCGTCACGGGTTACACGACGACGACCGAGTCGTCGCTGCCGTGCGCGTTGGGCACATACTTGTCGGCACTCCAGTCGTTCGCCCAATGCTGCCCATCCACGAGATAGCGGAAGTGATATTCCTTGTTTGGCTCCAGGCTCAGCGTGGCCGTAAAGGTTCCGTTTTTAAGACGTTTCATAGGGGTCGTATCTCGACTCCAGTCGTTGAAATCCCCCACCAGGCTTACATCGATTGCCGAGCCGACAGCCTCCTTTGGAATAGAAAATGTAACCTTACATACCCGAGCTTTCTTGAGGTACTGCTTCTTTAAACTCATGGCGATTCTCCAAGATTGAAGTGAGTAATGAAAAATATCCCGTCGATTTCCCGTAGAACATCGAGACGCGATGTTGCCTCAATGATAAAAAAACGTTGCGCAATTCGCAAAGGTGACGAGAAAAAATCAGGTTAAGCCACGAGAAGCGTATTACCTTTAGAAGGTATCCGTTGAACGGCGTGTTCCCGGAAATTCAAAACTCCCCGTTCATTGTTTGATCTTGTTGAGCCCTTGGGTCAGGAGATCGACAGGAATCGGCAACACGATCGTGTTGTTTTTTTCCGCTGACACTTGCACGAGACTTTGCAGAAAACGCAGATGCATGGCGTTCGGCTGCCTGGCAATTATTTCGGCGGCGTCGGCAAGCTTTTGGGAGGCTTGAAACTCACCGTCGGCGTGAATGACCTTCGCTCGCCGTTCTCTTTCAGCCTCCGCTTGTTTTGCCATGGCACGGTGCATGTCCTGTGGCAGGTCGATGTGCTTGACTTCAACTAAAACAACTTTGATCCCCCATGGCTCGGTCTGCGAATCGATGATCTCCTGAATCCGGCTGTTGATTTTTTCCCGCTCCGCCAACAACTCGTCGAGCGGAGCCTGACCACAGACGCTGCGCAGAGTCACCTGGGCAAGCTGAGAAGTGGCAAACAGATAGTTTTCCACCTCGCGGATCGCGCGGTTGGGATCTACGACTCTGAAATAGAGCACCGCGCTCACTTTGACAGAGACGTTATCCCGAGTGATGACGTCCTGCGGCGGCACGTCCATGGTCACGGTGCGCAGATCCACGCGGACCATTTTTTCGACTAACGGTATGACGTAAGTAATTCCCGGACCGCGCGCCGCGGCCATGCGTCCGAGACGGAAGATCACCGCTCGTTCATACTCGCGCAGAATCTTGATGCCGCTGATGAGAATGATTGCGGCGATGACAACGAACGTCCCAACAGGACCGAGCAGTTGTCCGATAAGCTCCAACATGATTGTCTTCTCACTCGGCAATCAAACGATTCAAGTCGTTCAAAGTCGACGATTTCTTGCATCGACTACATTATTCGGGTTGACCCACACAGCAATTCTTCTCTCCGGAGCGACGCAGCTTACCTTGACCGACTCTTTGACTGCAACTGAATTAGGTTTGGGTCGCGTCGGAACATTCATCGGTTTGACCTGTCTTTGCCTTCTACGGGTCCTTATCCGGAATCTGTTTGATCTCTTCAAGCCAGACTGTGGCTTCGCTATCGCTTGGTGCGCGGTAATCGCCACGCGGCGATAAAGAACCACCGGAGCCGACTTTGGGAGCGTTAGGAATGCAACTCCGCTTGAATTGGCTTTCCTGAAAAAACCGCCACGCGAAGGTTGACAACCAGTGCTTGATGTCGGCGATGGTGTATTGATTTCGTCTGCCTTCGGGAATATCGGGCCATTGGCCCAGTGTCCGATCCCGCCAGGAGCAAAAGGCGAGGAACGCGATTTTCGAAGGCAAGTAGCCGAAGCGAGCGATGTAATAGAGATTGAAGTCTTGAAGCTCATAGGGACCGATAACATCCTCTGTTCTCTGGCCAGGTTGCTCGCCGTTAGGATCGCTGGGAATCAGTTCAGGGCTGAATTCGGTTCCGAGGATCGAACGCAAGATCGCGCTGGTTTTCTCGCCCAGCTGGTTTGTGTCAGCCACCCAGCGGATGAGGAACTGAATGAGCGTCTTCGGAACGCTCGCGTTAACGCTGTAATGGGACATGTGATCCCCAACCCCGTAGGTGCACCAGCCGAGAGCGAGCTCGCTTAGATCACTTGTTCCCAGCACCAAGGCCTGATGGAGGTTGGCAAATCGGAACAGGTGGCTGGTTCGTTCGCCTGCCTGGACATTTTCAAAAGTCACGTCGTACACCGGCTCGCCACGGGTGTAGGGGTGGTCAATATCGCGGAGCATCTGCTCGCAGCTCGGCCGAATGTCCACTTCGTGGGCGGCGCAGCCAACGGCCGCCATCAGCGCCTTAGCATTTAGCAGAGTCCGTTGGATGGTGGCAAAACCAGGCATCGTGTAAGCGAGAAGATTGGACCGCGGTAGTCCCAAGAGATCCAGCGCGCGGGCGGCGACGATGAGCGCATGAGTCGAATCGAGACCGCCCGAGACGCCGATCACAATCTTCGATATGCGGGAACTCTTGAGCCGCGTCACCAGTCCTTGCACCTGAATATTGTAGGCTTCATAGCAGCGGTGGTCGCGTAATACCGGATCCGATGGTACGAAGGGAAATCTTTCGAACCTGCGTTTGCACAGCAAACTGCCTGTGCTGGGCAAATCAATATTGAAGTCGATTCTGCGAAATTGGCGCAGCTCTTCGCGGTGGCGCTGCATGCTTTGGCCGAAGCTGTTCTGCCGCATGCGCTCCTGCGTGAGCCGTTCCAGGTCGAGCTCGGCCACAACGAGTTGGGAGTCGTAGCGAAACCTTTCGGACTCGGCGATGAGGGTCCCGTTCTCATAAACCAGTGCATGACCGTCCCAGGCGAGATCGGTAGTAGATTCTCCTGGTCCGGCAGCGGCGTAAAGATAAGAGGAAAGACAGCGGGCTGACTGGTTCGCGACCAGGTTGTGGCGGTATTCGTCCTTACCAATGGTGATATTCGAGGCGGAAAGATTCAGGATAATCGTCGCGCCAGCCAGCGCGGCGTTGCAGGACGGTGGAATCGGCACCCAGAGATCCTCGCAGATCTCCACGAAAAACATGAAATCTTGGTGGGTTTGGCACTGAAAGAGAAGATGCTCGCCAAAAGGGATTTGCTGCTGGTCTAGGAGGTCGATGGCAGTGCTGCGCGCCGCCGATGCCGGCGCGAATTGCCGATACTCGTAGAACTCCCGATAATTTGGCAAGAATGTCTTAGGAACGATCCCCAGTATTTCACCGTGAGCCAGGACGACGGCGCAGTTGAACAGCAGATCGTCGACCTGAAGCGGCATGCCGACAACAGCGACTGAATTTAACGTTTCGGAAGCTTTCAGAACTCTGCTCAGAGCTTCCAGCGCGCCTTCCAGTAACGCCTGCTGATGAAAGAGGTCTTCGCATGAGTACGCGGTCAGACCCAACTCTGGAAATAGCACGAGAACGGCCTTCTCGTGCTCGGCTCTTTCCATCAACTCGATGATCCGCGCTCCGTTGAATGCCGGGTCCGCCACACGTACTTCGGGTATTCCGACCGCGGCGCGAACGAAACCGTGATTATAAAGATTGAAAAACTCGCTGTTTTTCATGGATTCATAAGCTGACGGGTGGACTATGTCGGATTTTTTCGCGGCAGGCAACGGCGAGCCGAGGAGCCGTCATCATGTCACTATGCTTCTCGCGCTCTTCCAGGCGCGGGTCCCGGTCTTCCAAAGTTCACGTTGTTGGACAGATTGTTTTCTCTTACCGCGGCCGCACTAGCAGAAAGCTTTTTTCTTGCACTGCTGCTGAACACAAACTGTGAGCTCGTGAGTTGCCGTCAAGCGCAAAGCGTTTCATACTTGAATTGAGACGGGAGTCCACAGGCATACTGAGGTAGTGGCGACCCAACCACCCAGCAACCTGCCAGAGGTTTCTGCAAATGACGATTCTGGTTTTAAACTGCGGAAGCTCGACGCTCAAGTTTCAGCTGATGGAAACCGTCAGCGTAAAGGACAAAGAGCGCAAGCTGGCGCGCGGCATTGTCGATCGAATCGGCAAACAGGCGTCTTACCGCTTTGAAGCGGGCGGCGCCGTTTCACAGGAGAAGACTGCCGTCATTCCCACTCACGAAGAGGCCGTGCGACTGATTATCGACTGGCTGCGGTCGAAACCCGGACTCGATTCCATCGACGCCGTCGGCCACCGCGTGGTGCACGGCGGGGATAGATTCACCAAATCGGTTTTAATTGACGATGAGGTTATCGCCACTATCGAAGCGCTGTGCGAGATCGCGCCGCTGCACAATCCCGCGGCGCTCAGCGGCATCCGCGCGGCGCGAGATATCCTCGGCGCGTCCGTGCCGATGGTGGCGGCGTTCGACACTTCATATCATCACAGCATTCCCGAGCAGGCGGCGCTCTATGCCATTCCTTATGAACTCTCTCAGAAACACAAGATTCGTCGTTATGGTTTTCACGGCTTGGCGCATCAGTACGATATCGCTCGGTACGCAGAAATCGTCGGGAGGAGGGCGGACCAGATCGACGCCGTCACCTTGCATCTCGGCAATGGCTGTTCGGCGAGCGCGATCCGCAATGGACAGTCGATCGATACCTCGATGGGTTTTACGCCACTCGAAGGTTTGGTCATGGGCACCCGTTCCGGAGATTTGGATCCCGCGTTGGTGAGTTATCTCGCGCGCAAGGAAGCAGTGGATGCGGCGGAAATTGAGCAATGGCTAAACCAGCGCTCCGGTCTGCGCGGTCTCTCGGGAATCTCCAATGACATGCGCGAGTTGGCCGCTGCCTATGATAGGAACCCACGCGCACGCCTTGCCGTCGAAGTGTTTTGTTATCGCGCGCGCAAGTATCTGGGCGCGTATCTGGCGGTTCTTGGCGGCGTAGAAGTGGTGATGTTTAGCGGCGGCATTGGCGAAAATTCTTCATCAGTGCGCGCAATGATTTGCCGCGATATGGATTGGTGCGGTTTGCATTTGGACTCCTCTGCTAATGAAGCGGTCCTGGGCAGAGACGGAATCATATCGAGTGACGACTCTAGTCTAAAGATTGCCGTTATTCACACCGACGAGGAAATGATCATTGCGCGTGAGACAGTTCTCTTGATCGGAGGTTGACCCATGAGGCAGCAGACATCTAGTGAAACCAGTCTTGGCGTGGGCGCGTTGCAGGCCGTCGAGCGTTACCGGCGCGCCGTCAATTATCTTGCCGCGGCGCAAATCTATTTGAAGGACAATCCCTTGCTGGAGGAACCACTCCGCCCCGAGCACATTAAAGATCGACTCTTGGGCCACTGGGGGACTGCCCCGGGGATCAATCTCATCTATGCGCATCTCAATCGGCTGATTCTGGCGACCGACGCGAGCATTCTCCTCATCACTGGTCCGGGTCACGGCGCGGCGGCGAACCTAGCGAACATGTATCTGGAAGGAACGATCACTGAGTTTTTTGCCGATTTGACACGTGATCGCGCCGGTCTCGAACGATTTGTAAAATCGTTCTCATGGCCCGACGCTTTTCCGAGCCATCTTTTCCCTGGTTATCCCGGCGTCATCCATGAAGGCGGCGAGTTGGGCTATGCCTTGTCGACGGCGTTCGGCGCTGTGCTCGATAATCCGGAATTGATCGTCGCCTGCATCGTCGGTGACGGCGAAGCGGAGACCGGCCCGACGGCCGGCGCGTGGCATAGCAATAAGTTCCTGAATCCTAAGAACGACGGCGCAGTGTTGCCGATTCTCCATGACAACGGATTCAAGATCGCCAGTCCGACTATTTTTGGCAGCATGAGCGACGATGAGCTCCGGGCGCTCTTCAGCGGTTACGGTTATTCAGTTCGGATCGTCGATTTGAGCGACCACATCGATAGAGCAATGAGCGAGGCGGTGTTCGGAGCCTATGACGAATTGCGCGCGATCCAAAAAGCGGCGCGCTCCGGAGATATCGTCGAAAGACCACATTGGCCGATGATTATCTTGCACACGCCGAAGGGATGGAGCGGTCCCAGCATCGTAGACGGCCACGCTATCGAAGGTTCTTTCCGCGCCCATCAGGTGCCGGCAAAGGATGCCAAGACCAACCCCGTTCATCTGAAAGTGATAGAAAACTGGTTGCGATCGTACAATCCGCACGAGCTTTTCGACGCCAATGGTTCTCCCGCAGCGGATATTATGGCCTGCTGTCCGCGCGGGACTCACCGCATGGCAACCAATCCGCACTCCTTCGGCGGCGAGGTCCGCCGTCCGCTCAAATTGCCTCCTGTGAGCGACTATGGCGTCGATCTTCGAACACGCGGACAGAATCACACCAGCAGTGTCGAAGAGCTGGGAAAATATCTGCGCGACGTCGTCCGTTTAAATGAAGCGAGCCGCAACTTTCGCATCGTTTGCCCCGACGAACTGGAGTCGAACCGGGTCGGGGCGATTCTTGACGTCACTGATCGGCAATATGTTTGGCCGTTGCCGGCAAACAGCGAGCATATTTAGCCCAGCGGGCGCGTGCTGGAGGTGCTCAGTGAGCATAATTGTCAGGGGTGGTTGCAAGGGTACTTGCTCACGGGACGGCATGGCATCTTTCCCTGCTACGAGGCATTTCTGCCGATTGTCGACGGGATGATGAATCAGTACGCCAAGTTTCTGAAGTCGTCACTGGAGATTTCTTGGCGCAAGCCGATTTCCTCATTGAACTACCTGCTGACCTCTGAAGCTTGGCGACAAGAACACAACGGTTATTCGCACCAGGGGCCGGGCTTTATCAATAATCTCTTGACCAAGAAAGGACACACTTACCGGATCTATTTACCGCCTGACGCCAACTGTTTGATATACACGATCGAAGAGTGCCTGACCGTGACATATATGATCAATGTCGTCATCGCCGGCAAGCAGCCGATGCCGCAGTGGCTGACGCGGGAGGAGGCAATCGACCACTGTGACATCGGCGCGTCGATCTGGCGCTGGGCGAGCACCAATGAGGGTGAAGACCCGGAGCTGATCCTCGCCTGCGCCGGCGACAATTTGACGCTTGAAGCGATGGCCGCGGCGGATATCCTGCGACAAGAAGCTCCCGAATGGCGCGTACGCGTCGTCAACGTCATCGATCTGCTGGTTCTAGGGATTCCGCAAAAATATCCGCATGGATTGGAAGAAGGGAGATTCACGAGATTGTTCCCGCTTGATTGCCCGGTTATTTTCAATTTTCACGGCTATACCGCCGCAATCAAGCAGCTCCTTTGGGAGCGACCACAAAACGAGCGCTTCGATCTGAACGGCTACCGTGAGGAAGGCACGACGACGACGCCATTCGATATGCATGTGCACAACCGCACCAGCCGGTATCACTTGGTGATTCAAAGCGCACAAAAGATCGCCACACGTAATCCTGCGGCGGCGGCCCTAGCGGAAGAACTGATCGTCAAATATGAGCGAAAGATCGCCGATCATGGGCTATTCATCCGGCGCGAGGGCGTCGATCCGCCGGAGATCGCCGGGTGGGAGGTGGACGAATTGATCCTCGTGAGTGTAACATGAGGGAAGCCAAATCGGTGTGGGAGGTAATATGAACGAGGGCCGCAATTCTAATCTAGACGAGCTTTCCGGTCAGCGCCCATGAATTATTCAACAATCCTTCGCGTTATTGGGCAGGCGTTGGAGCCTTTGCGACCTGAGACATATGAAGTGGTGTGCTACGCTGATTGTTATCTCGTTCGGTGTCGAGTCAAGGAGGACAGGCAAGGCAAAAAAGAAGAAGAAAAAAAGGTTAGAGGGCTGGCAGCGTTTCTACGAGTATGGAGAGAGCCAAAAAAAGATCCAAGTCCTGGTGACAAGCTGGTCGAGGGCGCTTTCATGAATGTGGAATTCTTGTATTCGGTGGAAGAGCTAAAACGCCAGGATGAAGAGCGCAAAGGGCCGAGGCATGATTCCCACGCGATGCCTGAACCCTACAGTCACTCAAACACTCTTCGAGCCGTCGGGGAGTTTTTAGACCGTAAGCCTGATGCAAAACTGCTCTTTGCCTCCAATCGTGGTCAAGACGTGGTCATTCTGTACGAGACGACGGGCGGTGTTCGCAAGCTGGAAGAGTACCCGATTTCGACGCTCTACGATTTCTCGGTTAAGAGATACGTAAAACGAAAAAAGTAATATGACTTGGGGTCATCAAAGAGCCAAGTTTGTGCGTAACTCGTGCGACATAGCCGCCATGAATTCCGATTTGATACGACTCGCCTCGTGAAGCTCAAAGTTTGCTTTTTCCAACGCGATCGACTTGTCGCTCATACCGGCAAATAGTCTGGCATTCTCGACGGCGACGCCGATCTGGTCAGCCATCGATGTCAGCAACTGAAGTTCATTGGCGCTAAGGCGCCGGGGAATCTGACCGGCGCAAGGGAGAGTTCCAACATAAGACGTCTCCGCGTTGAAGTTGAAAGCGGGTGCCGCAAAGGCTCGACGAAAGGACATGTCTCTACGCACCGGCTGATTCGACGGTTGACTATCCGTGTCACCGTTAACGCGATCAGCTTGCCATTTTCCGAAACGTTGAACAAACACTGAGTGAAACAGCAGGCGTGCGCTGTCAACTGGCATGACGCCTTTTGACAACGCTATCAATCAACGCTCCATTCTAGCCGAGTTGACAGCGGCCATCCCTGGTGAGACAAAGGTTTTTGCGATTGGCACATAGCCTGCTACCAAGGATGGGTATATGGCCTACAAAGTCTTGTTGATCGAAGATAATACCGACTGCCGTGAACTCTTCGCCATGATTATTCGTCATTTAGGCTTTCAGGTTCTCCAGGCAGACGACGGCGAAATCGGCGTGCAAAAGGCGTTGAGCGAGAGGCCCGACCTAATTTTTATGGACATTGGTATGCCGAACATGAGCGGTATCGAGGCAACAACCTGCTTGCGAGAAATCTCAGTAACGAGGAACACTCCAATCATCATTTGCACTGCCTGGATGGCCGAGAAACACCGCGAGGCCGCCTTGAGATGCGGCGCCCGTGAGGTGATCTTCAAACCCGTTTCTGTCAATGAACTCCAGACCGTGTTACTGCGCTACCTGCCTGCCCCCAACGATGACAAACTGGTGCATTGAAGGACCATGCGCTTGCATCTCCGAGAATCACATTCCTAGACCCGCTATATATCGGCTGCTCTAAACCGCACCGTATTGCCCGAACTATTTCAGCGCCGACCGCGTGCTGGCGGTGCCACCCGAAAGCAAAAACTTGAGACGATCGCTTGGTCGGCCAGCGAGAACGAACCAATTCGGTCCGCCTCAGCGGACTTTGCCGGCGGGTTCGGAAGTCATTTCTAGATCGTTGATTTGAGCCAGAGAAATTTGGCATAAGCTTGCCTCACAACAGCTCAAATTTTCGCGCCGGGATACTGTGCCTACTATGTGATCGAAAAGCGGGACGCGATATTGTGAGGACTGCTTGACAATGCTTCAACCTATCGGTTAGTCGTAAAAAGCCATGAGGGACGAAATTCTCAAGTCGTTTTCGACATCGATTGTGGCTGCTTCGTTCCACGAGCGTAGTAATAACGATGGATCGGTGTTGGTTAAGGAGGAGTTGTCATGAAACCACAAGAGTGGCGGCAGAAATTGGGCGACTGTGTGCGAGATTTATTTCTGTCGCCGGAGATGAAACATTTCTACTCGATTCCCATGACCACGGAGAGAGCACGGATTTACCTGCTGCAATTAAGTCTCTACGTTCGCCAGCGCCGAAATTTCTGGCCTCAGGTGGCCGCCAACTGCCCGGAGTTCGAGGTCAAGCAGCGCATCATGGAGCACGAACATGAGGAACTGGTCGAGGACGAGCATTCTAAAGCGGGTCATCTCGATCTCATCTTTCGACAGGGAAAAGAGTTGGGCCTGAGCGTCGACGATGTTTTGAATGCGCAACCGCTCCCGACAACCAGGGCGGCGATCTATGCTTGGTTTTGGATCGCGCGCAATCGCCCATGGCAAGAAGCGATCGCGGCTTCGACCATCGCCGAGTGGACCAACGATGACCGGTTACTGGGAGACATCGGCGGGGGAAACTGCACGCGCCTGTATAAAATCTGGAAACGTGATCTGAATTTCGCCGACACACAGATGCCCAACTTCACGGCGCACAGCAAAGCCGATGTGAAACATTCCGACATGTTCATTGACGTACTCGAAAAATATGTCGCTCCAGACCGAGATCAAGACGTGATCGATACTGCAAAGGAATCGATGGATATTCATCGCGCCTAC
>VBKY01000146.1:0-34863 GCA_005879255.1 Deltaproteobacteria bacterium | reverse complement strand
TCGACAGCCAGTTGGAAAAGAATCAACTTTCAGGAGTTTGGCGCACACGCGTGCCGTCGCATGCATCGGAGGCGCCCTATCTTTGGAACTGGGAGCCGTTGCTCGACGGCTTGCTTAAGGCGAGCGAAACGATCGGCATCGAGCAGGCCGAGCGGCGCGCCATTCGGGTGGTGAACCCGCATCTGCCGATCAAGTCGACGTCGCACACTCTGCAGGTGACTTTCTCAATCGTAAATCCTGGCGAGGTGGCAAAGGCGCACCGGCACAACATGGCGGCGATTCGCTTCGTCGTGCAGGGCAAGGGGGCCTACACGACGGTCGAGGGCGAAAAATTTTTTATGGAAGAGGGCGACCTGATTCTCACGCCCAACTGGACTTGGCACGATCATCACAACGAGTCTGAAGATCCAATTATCTGGCTGGATGGTCTGGACGGACCGCTGATTCAGTCGCTCAACATACTTTTCTTTGAGGAATCGGAAATTCCTGAACAATCGATTACTCGTCAAACCGGCGAGTCGCTGAGTCGTTTGGGATTTGCGCGCGCACCAAAAAAAGACGAGACGCATTTGCGCGGCGTTCCGTTCCGCTACGCCTGGAAGGATACCTACGCTGCACTCAAGATGATGGGTGAAGGCGACCGCGATCCATATGACGGAGCATTGCTGCGCTATATCAATCCGACAAGCGGCGGGTACACTTATCCGACGATGTCCTGCGAGGTGCAATTATTCGAGGCCAGGGAAGCGACACGGCTTCACCGCCACACCAGCACGGCAATTTATCATGTTTTTAGAGGTGAAGGCCGAACCAAGGTAGGCGAAGGCCATCTCGAGTGGAAGAAAGGCGACACTTTCGTCGTGCCGCTTTGGCAGTGGCACGGGCACGAAAATCTTGCGAACGACGAGGCGATTCTTTTTTCGATCAGTGACCGGCCGGTGATGGATGCGCTGCAGCTCTACCGGGAAGAGCTGGCACCCTAACATTCCCTTTTTTGTCTTTTCGACGTGGTTTGTGCCGAAGATAACGCATGGGCTCTCCAAGCAAAATTAAACTCGCGAGCCGCGCCTATGACGGCGTACTGCCGATCCTGCGCGGTCAGTTGGGAATTCCCGGGTTCGAATTCGAAATCGTTGAGACAGAGGATGTGCCGGGCATGTTTTCGGGCATGTTCAGAGGACAGTACGACGTTTCCGAGATGTCGCTTGGCGAATTGATCTACTATACTTCGAGGAACAAAGCCGACTTTGTCGCGATTCCGGTTTTTCCCTCGCGCGTGTTTCGTCATGGCTTCATTTTTATTCGTAAAGATTCGAACATCAATCGACCGGCAGATTTGAACGGGAAGAAGATCGGCTTTCTCCGCTGGGTGCAGACCGCATCGATCTGGATGCACGGTATGCTGATCGACGAATACGGCGTGTCGGCGAAAGAAACCGAATGGTACGTCGCGTCGATGCATCATTGGGACGAGCATGATCGCGGCGCGACGATCGAGCCGCGCGACGGTTCGATGATTCGATTGATGCAAAACCGCGGCAGGAATACCTCCGAGCGTGCTTGCCGCGCGCTCTTCGATGGCGAGGTCGACGCGTTGGGTGTTACCGAGTCACAGCTTACGACTTTGCTCGCCGACGATTCGGTAGGGAAGCTGTTCGAGAACTCCCACGAGGTCGAGGCAAGTTATTTTCGAAAGACGAAAATCTTGCCGATCATGCATGTCATGGCGATGCAAAAGCGCCTGGTCAAAAATTTTCCCGAGCTGCCGGAAAAACTCTTTCGTCTTTATGCGGAGGCAAAACGCTGGGCGCAACACTGGCGATCCCCAGTCTCGTCGAGGCCTGGCCCAATTATTATCTTGCGGACGAACAGCAAATCTTTCAGACCGATCCCTGGGCCTACGGGTTGGAAGCTAACCGGCATGTGCTCGACAAGTTTCTCGAGTACTGCCACGCCCAGGGCATTACGGCGAGGAGCATCGCTCCTGAAGAAATTTTTCATCCAGGCACACTCGAGCTGGCCGAGTAATATTCGCAGTTCATCGAAGGGAGTTTCCTATGGCGACGGCGACCGCGACGGCAAGTAACCCCACCACGACGAATCCTTGCGACCTGCGCGACTGGCTCAAGGAAGTCAAACGACTCGAACAACTCGAACATATCTCCGGCGCCCATTGGGACCTGGAGATCGGCGCACTGACGGAAATCATTCTTGAAAGAATACCGACGCCGCCGGCGATCATCTTTGACAACGTTCCCGGGTTTGATCCCAATCGCCGCGTACTTTCGAATATGCTCGAAACTTTGGAGCGCACGGCGTTGACGCTGAACTTGCCGGCGGATTTGAAAACCATTCCTTTGATCGATGCATTGCGTGCTCGATTGCGCGCAATGCAGCCGATCAAACCCAACATCGTTTCCACCGGTCCGGTGTTTGAAAACGTCGAGCGCGGCGATCAAATTGATCTCACGAAGTTTCCCGTGCCGCGCTGGCACGCGGGCGACGGTGGACGCTATCTGGGCACGGCCGATCTTGTCATTACCCGGGATCCTGAATCCGGTATCGAGAACGTCGGTTGCTACCGCGTCATGCTGCACGACAAGGATAAGGTTGGGTTGTATATCTCGCCCGGCAAGCACGGCAAAATGCATTATGAAAAGGCGATGAAGGCCGGCCAGTCTTTTCCGGTGGCGATGGCCTTCGGGCAACATCCCTTGTTATTCATCGCCTCGTCCCAGGCAGTTCCTTTCGGCGTGAACGAGTATGATTGGACCGGCGGACTGCTCGGCCAACCGATTGACGTTATAAAAGGACCGCTGACCGGGCTCCACTTTCCGGCCAATGCGGAGATCGTCATCGAAGGAGAAATCATTCCGGGCGAATCCATGCAGGAGGGTCCCTTCGGTGAATGGCCCGGCTATTACGCCAGCGCGCAACGGGCCGAACCTTTTGTCCGCGTCAAAGCGCTTTACTATCGCAACGACCCAATCATCTGCGGCGCGGCGCCATTCAAGCCGACGATCCACGGCATGTACCGCTCTTGCTTGCGTGCCGCGACCGTATGGAATGGGATGGAGCAAGCAGGCGTGCCGGATATTAAGGGCGTTTATCTGCCGCCGCCGGCGCAGCGCTTTATGATCGTGGTGGCGATTAAACAGCGATACCCGGGTCACGCAAAGCAGGCTGCCTTGGTTGCCTGCCAGTGTCACGCCGGCGCCTATTTAGGGCGTTATGTCGTCGTCGTGGACGACGACATCGACATCACCGATGTCAACGAAGTGCTATGGGCAATGGCCACGCGTTCCGACCCGGCAACTTCCGTGGATATTCTCCGGCGCACTTGGAGCGGCCCTCTTGATCCGATCATCCAGCCCGAGCAAAAGGGCCATAACTCGCGGATGATCATCGAAGCAGTGCGGCCATGGGAATGGCGCGATAAATTTCCTGCTACTAGCGCCATCAGCGACGAAACGCGACAAAAATATTCGACAAAATGGCAACGCCAACTCGCGCAGGTCCAGGCGTGCCATACGCAAGGGCGAGGGCGCGGAGATTAAGAATCGCGACTGATTCGTCAGAGGCTTTGTCAAAATTGTCTTTAGCCCGCCTTCAAGGCGACTCCTCGGCATCAGTTCTCTTGCTTTTTCTTTCACAATGGAAGTGGTCTAATTTGCCGATTTTAGGCGCCCAGCGGCCGAAACCGAACTAGTTGGCCAATTTTGTCCGCAGTAGGTGCACCGTCGCGCTTTTGGGTGGTTAGTTACATTTTTCCGCCTCGCCAAGGAAATCTTTGGAAAAATCGAGCCTTATCGAATGTAGGGAGACTTCTAAAGCGGTTTGGCATAAGACCTGCTCCTACTCCCCAGTCGGTGAATAGTCACTAGACATTTTGTTTAACAAAAGGAGAATGATCAGATGGAAGAAATCATGACACCTTCAGAAGTCGCCGCGCTGCTCAAGATACATCTCAAGACGGTGTATAAGCTTGCTGAAAAAGGCGTGATTCCGGGCAACCGCATCGGGCGCAGCTGGCGCTTCAGCCGTAGTGACGTCCTGGAGCTGGTCTCCACCAAGTCGATGGGCTTGTCTGAGAGCGCCGATCCCGTGATGCGCTCGGCAGCCGGCGGTGCCAAGTAATTCAGCTTTGGCTCTCGGTTAGTTGAGAGGAAGATCTGGATCCAATCAAGCAGCTGCAGAGTCTCATCGATGACCGGGGCAAGGTGCTTGAAAAAATATCCAGCATTCATTCCGCTCTTGGTTCGATCATTAATTCGACCGGCTCAACACCACCAGCGCCGCAAGCGCCACCGGAAGCTGTCCCCACCGGGCAGGACAAATCCATTCAGGTTGGCGAAGATCGCTTGTACGACCGGCTAGTTCAAACACTGCATGATATGCAAGCGCAGATCGAAGAACGGGTGCGCCCGTTGGCGCAGCAGACGGTCGAGGTAGAAATACAGCGCTTGCGCGAACAGTCGAAACAGAATCAAACCGCGTTGCTTGAGTGCCTCGCGCGTATTGACCAAAGCATCTTAAGCTGTCTCGACCGTATCGGCGAGTATCAAAGCCGACACGCGGAACTCCTGAAGCTTAACCAACGCCTTGCCACGCTCGGCGCTGATCCCCAACCTTTTCCCGACCACTGGCCGACGCAGAATGCCAGTGAGATGATTCACTTCCGTCTCGAAGAGTTACGCCTCAAAGGCAAAATCTAAATCCATTCCGACAGACAATAGTGCGGTATTAATTCGCTCGATCCGGTCGCTCGTTAGTTTCTGCCGCTTTCGCTAAACGGACGTCAATCAGCGCCAGTTGACCGGCGGCAATGGCTTTCAGCCCGCGTTGCAAAGCCGCGCGGACTTCGCCGGGCTCTTCGACTTTTTCGCCGTAGCCGTCAAATGCGCGGGCTATTGTCGCGTAGTCTGGACTTGGATTGATCGATATACCGATGAAGTCCTGGTTCTTTACGGCAAAGCCGTCTGGGAAGAAGCGCGGCACGCCGGACTTTTGCGAATGATAGCCATAATTATTGTAGAGCACGATCATGATCGGCAAATTGTGTTCCTGACAAACACCCAGCGCTGCGAGTCCCGGGTCGTAATTAAATGCGCCGTCGCCGATCAAGCACAGCACCGGCCGTTTCGGATTCGCCGCTTTGACACCGAGAGCAGTACCCGTGCCGGTGCCGAGGCCGCCGATGCAGCCGGCGAAAAACGTTCCCGGCTTGAGCATGTCGAGATAGCGATGGATCGACAATCGATGGGTG
Source organism: Deltaproteobacteria bacterium (assembly GCA_005879255.1). The sequence goes on along the minus strand of VBKY01000146.1, from coordinate 29,597 downwards.
ATGGTTTCTTCGACGACGATGGCATCGGGGGGTATGACCTGCGCCAATTCGTAGGTGACCCAACGGGTGTCGATGGGTTTCTGTTCTTTGCGACAGACGGCGTCTTCCTTCCAACTCGCCCTGCGCGCATCGTGTCGGCCGCGCCAGGTTTCGGCGCGGCGCGCGGCGTCGCCGGTTCCTTTGGAAACTTTTTTCTTGACGGCATCGAGCAAATATTTCATCGAGCTTTCGATCTCTCCGGTGAGGATTTGATTGACCGGAAAGCCCCAGTAGGGAAGTTCCGAGCGCAGCGGGTTGTCAGACAAAACCGCGACTTTGGTTCCCGGGTTCAATTTCTTTGAGGCCGGATGCCAGGGCGCGACGACGCCGAGCAGAAGAATCGCATCCGCCTCCTGGAGAAATTCCTGCGGCTCGAATCCGTCATGCAACGGATGCGTGCGCGGAAAATTGACGTAGCTCGAAGCTCGGCTCTCAACCACGCCGGCGCCGAGGAGCTCGGCCAGCTCGACAAGCTGTTCGACCACAGCGGGGCTGCTTCCCGCCTCTTCAGTGACGATCACCGGGTTTTTTGCGGCGGATAGAAGTTCGGCGAGCTCTGCGATCGCTGCCGGATCGGCCATCGGTGCGGGAAGCGGAACATTTTCCGCTGCCGCGTTTTTGGTCATTTTGTCGAAGAGATATTCCATCGGGATGGAAACGAAGACCGGTCCCTTAGGCGTGCCCATCGCCAGTTGACAAGCTCGTTGGATCGTCGATGGCAAGAGCGATTTCGCATTGATGCCGTAGCTCCATTTGAGCAGCGATCGACGAGCCGCGCCGGCCCACCGGTATCGGCTAGAGCGCCGAGCCACTGGGCGCCCACGTCAGGCCCCGCTTCTTCGCCGAATCCGAGTGACTCTCCGGTGAACACGACCATGGGGATTTGCTCATGAAGCGCGCCGCGCAGGGCCATTGTGGCGTGGAGCGCGCCGACGGTGGTGTGGATCATGACGGCGGGCAGTTTGCCGGTGGACTTGGCATAGCCGCTTGCCATGCCGACGGCAACTTCTTCGTGGCGCGAGCTGATGTACAGCGGCACGCCCTCGCTTTGCGCTTTGGCTTTGGCGAAAGCTTCCCACACCGGCGACCACTCCGAGCCGGGGGAGGAGAAAATTCTGTCCACTCCCATGTGTGCCAGCACGCGCAACAAAGTATCCGCTCCAGTAAGACCTTCGGTTTCAATCATGGCGGTCTCCTATTTAGTTGGAAATGTTCAACCCGTCCAAACAGTTCGACACGTCTTCCATTCTCTCGAAGGGTAGTTCACTTTTGATTGGGCACCTCACTGCTTTAGAAAATATGGGCTGTCATGCTGAACGAAGTGAAGCATCTCGTATTCGATCGAGATTCTTCGCCTACGGCTCAGAATGACAGCCTTTCGTCAACCAAGTTCTGTGACCAGACGCTCGTGACTCATAGTTTCTCGCCCCACAACTTTTTGAGAAAGCCGCTGTCTCGCAGTTCATTGGTGAAACGCCGATCGTAGAAATCCTCCGGCTTCGTTGCCGCAGCCTGGGGTACGGTCTTGCCGATTAAGCCCAAAATGAGCTCAAGCCCTTTCGGGTCTACCTGAAGGGTTTTTTCCATCGCCTTCGATTCCGACTCGATCGCATGAGCCAGAACCTCTCGGTCCGTGACCTTGGTGTATTTGGCGACAATCTGGGTTGTCCCTTCCGCGTTGGTCAGGAAATAGTGCATTGCTTCGGCATAAGCGCGCATGAACTTCGTAAGCTCCGGCTGTTTGCGCGCTACGGTGTCGCGGGAGGAAACCAGCACCGTCACCGCGAAAGGAATCTTCATGGCCGTAATATCGACAATCACCTTGAAGCCCAGCCGCTGGGCGAACAGATCGTGGGGCGCGCCTGCAATAGCGGCATCAATGGCCCCAGCCTTGAGAGCCGCGATTGCCTGACCGATATCGCCGAGTTGAACGTATTGAAGATCTTTCAGTGTATCGATCTGAAAACGGGATAGGGCTGCTTGAGCGAACATGTCCGGGTTGGAACCGATCCGGTCAATGCCCAATCGCTTCCCTTTGAGGTCTTGAACGCTGGCAATCTCTTTTTTGCCGACGATGTTCCCGGTCATTCTGACCTTGCTTTGACCGATCATCACCAAAGCTTTGGCGCCTCCCACGATGGCCCGCGTCGGCGCAAATCCGCCGATGATCCCCACATCTGTTTCTCCGCCGAGCACCGACGCTGTGCCGACGGGACCGGAGGCGATAAAGACGAGCTTGACGTCGAGGCCCTGCTTCTTGAAGAAACCGGCTTCCTTGGCAATCCACATGGGTGACATGGAAACGACGGGAGCGGTGTAAAATGCCGTGAGGCTCTGCGATTGCGCGGTGCTCTCGTCGTTTGAACCGATGCAGGTGGCAAGGACAATCCCGAATAGCGCGAGCATCTTGTGAAAAGTGGTCATGGCGATCCCCTTTCGTAAACGCCGATGACTCGACGTTTGTTCTTGCCCGACAAGCTGTTGGTCGTCCATTACGGCCTCGAACCCAATACCGCAAGCCGCGAATAATGTCCATACGCGTTCTGGATTTATGGTCTTTTGAATTGCGCGCTTAGATCCGTGTTGACAGAGCTAATCGCGATCAAATAGGTTTGGCTCGATAACGACATGATCTCGGCGAAGCGTTTTTCAGCCGGCGCGGAGAACACGCCAACACCAACGTTATGAGCGAGAACGAAGCATGCAATTGGCGGATCGATGTGCACCACCACGTGGTGCCGCCCGAGTTTGCCGACGATTCGTTGCCGATCAAGGTTCCCGACACGGCGGCGCAACTGCGCTCGATGGACAACTGGCATATTCAAGCGGCTATCACGTCGCTCACGCCGCGAGTAATCTTGAAAAACACGCATCGACTGCGTGAAGTAGCGCGGACGTGCAATGAGTTCCAAGCGCAAATGCTGCGCGATCATCCGACGCGCTTCGGTTCCTTCGCTTTGCTGCCGCTACCCGATGTCGATGGCGCACTGGCAGAAATCGCTTACGCCTTTGACGTCTTGCGCCTCGACGGCGTCGGGCTGTTTTCGAGCGTCAACGAGCGCTACTTGGGCGATCCGTCGTTCGATCCCGTTTTCGACGAGCTTAACCGGCGTAAGGCCGTTGCGTTTATTCACCCCACTCACTGCGAAGCTGCCGAGAATACCGGCTTGCGCGCGCCGCCCTTCGTCGTCGAATATGTTTTCGACACGACGCGGGCGATCGTGAATCTGATTTTCACCGGCACGCTCAAGCGCTGCCCGAATATTCGCTTGATCGTCGCCCACGGCGGCGGCACTGTGCCGTTTCTCGCCCAGAGAATCGCGATGATGGAAGGACATCGACACGTCAAAGGCGTGACGGATGTGCTGCCCACGCTGCGCTCGCTCTACTACGAGATCGCCAGCACCACCGCCCAGTTCGCACTTCGTTCATTGCAAGCGCTCGCCGATCCGGCGCATATCCTCTGGGGCTCGGACTTACCGTTTGTTTACGGCGAGAGATTGCAGGAGGAAGTTGATCACTGGGACGCCTACGACGGCTTCGATGCAACGGCGCGGCGCAACGTGGAACAAATGAATGCTCTCAGACTCTTTCCGCGCTTTGTGCCAGCGGACGGTGAGTTGCAGGCTCAACCTTAATGACTCTGCCCGCGAGGTGAACCTATGAACGTGTTCCGAAGATGGCGAAGAGTTCTGCTTGGCCAATTCATTCTTTGGCTAGCCTTCGCGGGACCCGCGCGGATGGGTTCGGCGGCCGAAGCGACCCGCTTTCTCGTGAGCTACGGAGGCACCGCCGGCTACCAGCTGCCGCTCTGGGTCAACAAGGAATTTGGCTTCAGCAAGAAGCACGGCGTCGATCTGGAAATTATTTTGATCCAGGCGGGATCGCCGAACATTCAGGCTTTGCTCGGCGGCAGCCTTCAGTTGACTCAAACGGCGGCATCTTCGGCGGTGATCGGCGCGACGCAGGGCGCGCCGGTGGTGATTGTGGCGACCTTGGAAAATAAACTACCGATGCTGCTGATCTCGCGCCCGGAAATTAAAGAGCCGCAGCAGTTGCGCGGCAAGGTCATCGGTATCAACCGGTTCGGTGGCTCCAATGACGCGGCCGTGCTAATGGCGATCAAAGCATGGAAAATGGAGCCGAAAGACATCTCCATGTTGCAGACCGGAGGCACGTCGGCGCGCATGGCGGCGCTAATCAGTAAAAAAGTCGACGCTACCGTTCAGTCCTATCCGGAAATATATCAGGCGCGCAAACTTGGCATGAACGTCCTGGCGGATATCGGCGACTTCGGTTATTACACCAACACGTCGAACATCGTCACTCGCGCCTATCTACAGCAAAATCGCGCCGCCATTAAGGGATTCATCAAAGGGCAGATCGAAAGCATGCACTATGTCAAAACCAACAAAGAGGGGAGTCTCAAGATTCTCCGAAAACATTTGCAAATCACCGACTCCGAAGCCGTCGAGGGGACGTACGAATTTTTTGCCAAGCGCCTGGCTCGCTCGCCGCGGACGGAATTAGAAGGGATCAAAAATATTTTGACGTCCATCGGCGCCGGCCAAAGGAATGCGGCGGAATTTGTCGACATGAGTCTGATCGACGAAATTGAAAAAGAAGGCTTCGTACAAAAACTGTACGGGAATTGAAGAGCGACGGAATTGGAGTGTTGGAGTAATGGAGTAGTGGAATGATGGGTCCGAAAGACAATACTCCAATACTCCAGCACTCCATTACTCCGACCGTAGTGTCGTTCAGGGGAGATTGGTGATGGCAACGAAACTCAAGCTGGCAGTCGCGTGCGGCGATTATGAAATCATTCGAGCACTCAAAGAGGGAACCGTTCAGGCGGACGGCCTGGAGCTCGTGATATTGACCGCTCACGGGCCCCGCGAACGTCACTGGCGCATGGCGCGCAATCTCGAGTACGACGTCTGCGAATTCAATGTCGGCGCCTATTTCATGGCGCGCGAGCATAACTTGGCGATTACCGGAATTCCGGTTTTTCTCCATCGCCGATTTCGCCATGGCTTTGCGTTCGTCAACGTCAATGCCGGCATCAAGACGCCGAAGGACTTGATCGGCAAGCGGGTGGGTGGCACCAACTTTCAACCGGCGGGCAATATCTGGCTGCGCGGTATTCTAGAAGAGCAGTACGGCGTGCCGCACAAATCGATCACCTGGGTGGTCGATCGGAGCGAAGACGTCGAGTTTGGGCCGCCGCCGGGATTGAAAATCGAAATGATCCCACCCGGAAAACATATGGACACGATGCTCGCCGAGGGCGAAATCCCGGCGATGATCAACCCGTATATTCCCCGGCCGGTCGTCAATGGCGACCCAAGAGTGACCCGCCTGTTTCCGAATTACGAAGAAGTCGAGCGCGAATATTTCCAGCAAACCGGGATTTTTCCGATCATGCATGTGACCGTCATCAAGCAGGAGATCGTCGATAAATATCCGTGGGCTGCGGTGAGCTTGGCGAAAGCATTCGAGAAAGCCAAGCAGGTTTGTTATCAGCGCGTAGTCAACCCCCGCATTGTGCCGCTCGCATGGTTTTCCCATCAGTGGGACGACGAGCGCAAAGTGCTAGGCCCAGATCCCTGGGTTTACGGTTTGGGTGAAGCCAACCGAAAAAATCTCCAGACCATTATTCGGTACTGTCATCGGCAAGGACTGATTAAGAGGGAGATGACCATCGAAGAGCTTTTCTTCGACACCGATCCCGGTGACGCCGGCGGCGACGAAGGACATTACTAATTGTAATTTTCGAAGCACGAAGTCCGAAGCTCGAATTTCGAAAACGAATAACTCCGCAGCAAGCTGCGGCGTATCAGAATTCGGCGATGAGATTTGGCTAAGGCGTCACCCCCGAATGTTTTAATCGGGGGTCCAGTTCCGGATCCGCCTGGATTCCCGCTTAAAGCATGCGGGAATGACGGAATTCGGACCGACACTTACCTATCGCAGTAAGTTGCGGGATCGACCCACGGAGACTGAAGTTCTAACCAGAGGAGAAACGTATGAAAACCGTTTCGCACTCGATAAGTAAGTTTCTTCTCTTGGCAGTTTGCCTCCCACTCCTGTGGGCATTCGATGCAGCTCATGCTGCGGAGGGATTACAAAAACTCCGTGTCGCCTACGCGGCAATCACTGCGGCATTCTCGATCCCGTGGATTGCGAAAGAAGCCGGCATTTTTCAGCGCCATGGTTTGGATGTCGAGCTGGTTTATATCGCCGCCGGCTCGCGCGCCGTCCAGACCTTGGTCGGCGGAAGCATAGACATTGCGGCGATCGGCGGCCCGGCGGGCGTGGATGCCAAACTCGCCGGCGCGGACACGGTTTATGTCGCGATCCCGGTCAACCGTGTGCTTGTCTTCACGGTGGCGGCGCCGCAAATCCAGCGGATCGAGGAGATGCGCGGCAAAAGCATCGGCGTCACCCGCGTCGGCACCGTCACGGATTTTTTCACACGGATTTATCTGCGACAGAACGGACTCGTGCCGGATCGTGATGTTATGATTCGGCAGATGGGCGGTCTGCCTGAGATTGTAGCCGGGCTCAAGGCGGGACAAATCGAAGGCGGAACCTTCGGCTTTCCCGCGGTGCTTCACGCGCGCGCCGCGGGGTTTCGCGTTCTGGTCGATTACAATGCCTCAGGGTACCGTTATCCACTTTCCACCGTCATCGTGACGCAAAAACTCCTGCGCATTCAGGAGTCCGCCGTCCGCCGTTTCCTCGAGGCGCACATCGAAGCGGTGCATCGATTCAAGACCGATCCGAGCTTCGCAATGAACGTGATCGGAAAATATACCCAGACCACCGACCGTTCGATGCTCGAGGAAACCCAACGAGTCTATGCCTCAGCCTTCGAGCGGGTTCCCTATCCGGACATCGAAGTGATGAAGCTCGGCTTAACGCAGGTAGCCGAAACCAATCCGCGCGTTCGCGGCGTCGACCCCAAGGACTTCGTCGATCCACGCCTTTTGCGCGAGATCGAAGCAAGTGGGTTCGTCAAGCGGCTCTACGGTGAACAGGGAAAGTGAAGGAATTGGAGTGATGGAGTACTGGAATGTTGGAGTATTGGGTTTAGGCCCATCACTCCATTTCTCCATTACTCCAGTAGTCCAATTTTGCCGTGCTTATTAACATCATCGGCGCCGGTCCCGCCGGTCTTTTGTTTGCGCTGCTGATCAAGCGTCGGTTTCCGGCGTGGCGCGTCAGTGTCTTCGAGCAGAATCCTCCCGACGCCACTTTCGGTTTTGGCGTGGTGTTTTCTCTGAATGCGCTGGCGTTCCTCGAGCGTGACGCGCCGGATCTGTATGAGCAGCTTACGCCTCAGCTTGAAAGCTGGCCGATCCAGCGCATCGTTCACCGGGATGAGCGCGTCGACATCGACGGCAACGGCTTCTCGGCCATTGGCAGGCTGGAGCTCAATCAATTTCTCGACAAGTTGTGCCGGGCAGTGGGCATCGTGATCGAATACGAACAGGTCATCGATTCACTCAATCAAGTGCAAGACTGCGATCTCATCGTCGGCGCCGACGGCGCAAATTCATGGCTCCGCCGGGTGTTGGAATCCGAATTCGAACCGCGGATCGAGTGGCTCAGCAATCGCTTCGCCTGGTATGGCACGGAGCAGCTATTTGAATGCTTGAGCCTGACCTTCCGCGCGAATCAAGACGGCCATTTTGTCGCGCACCACTACCGCCATAATCCATCGATGAGCACCTTCGTGGTCGAGTGCGATGTTGCGACCTGGCGCCGCGCCGGACTCGATCGTAAATCCGACGACGAAAGCCGCGCATACTGCGAGCACGTGTTCGCGCCGGATCTGGGCGGCCATCCGCTGGTGTCCAACAAATCGATCTGGCGCCAATTTCCTTTGCTGGTTAATCGACGTTGGTATGTTGGAAATACTGTGCTAATAGGCGACGCGCTGCGCACGGTGCATTTTTCCATCGGCTCCGGCACGCGCCTGGCGTTTGAGGACGCCATCGCTCTTGACCGTGCGTTCACGGAAGCGTGCACGGATGTGCCGAGCGCGCTGGCGGCGTTCGAGCGCGAACACCGGCCGATTGTAGAAAAGATTATTTTTGCAGCTAATGCGAGTTCCTATTGGTACGAGCGCCTGCCGGATAAAATGAAATTGCAGCCATGGCAGATTGCCTACGATTACATGAAGCGCAGCGGGCGCATGACCGACGAGCGGCTGCGTGAGCTGTCGCCGAGATTTATGGGTCGCGTGGACCTGGAACGGAAACGCGTGTAGTCGGGTAGAATTCAGGGTTCTTCAGTTCATCAAACATTTGTATGAATGTCACAAAGAAAAGTCGGCAATGCGGTTTGGCGAACTTGTGGTATAGCTATTTTCAAAGAATTGGCAAAATGGATAAAAAGAGAGTTACGCCTTAAAAATATAAACCATCCGCGGCGCACTAATAACTTTTGCGTCGCCATGAACCTTTGTGCTCGCCTCGGATGCACACGAAAAGGAGAAGACCATGGCCAACAGAGTCGAGATCGGCGGCCTTAGGATCGATGAACGGCTCTATGGCCTAGTGCGAGATGAGATCGCGCCGGGAACGGGGGTGAAGGCCGATGGTTTTTGGAAATCTCTCGGCGAGATCGTGAGAGATCTGGGCTCGAAGAATCGAGCGTTGCTGGCAAAGCGCGATCAGCTGCAACAGCAGATTGACCAGTGGCATCGGGCGCGCAGCGGTCAGTCCTTCAATGTGAAGGAATACGCCGCCTTTCTGAAAGAGATCGGCTACCTCGTCCCCGAAGGCAAAAATTTCAAGATAACCACGGCCAATGTCGACCCCGAGATCGCCGAGATCGCGGGGTCGCAGCTGGTGGTGCCGCTTGACAACGCTCGCTACGCCTTGAACGCGGCGAATGCGCGGTGGGGGAGTCTCTACGACGCGCTCTACGGCACGAATGTCATTCCCGAGGAGGGCGGCGCAGAAAAGGGCGAGTCCTACAATCCCAGACGCGGTGCCAAGGTGATCGCTTACACCGAGGAATTTTTAGACAAGGTCGTCGCCTTGAAACGCGGCAGTTTCTCGGATGTCACGCGATTCTTTCTCAAGCGCGTCGGTCGTAAGAAACAGTTGGCGGCGACGCTTAAGGACGGAAAAACGGTCGGACTGGCGGATGGCGGCAAATTTCTCGGATATCAGGAAAATGCCGGCGAATTGACGAGCATCTTGTTAAGCAACAACGGTTCGCGCATCGAGATTCAAATCGACCGAAGCCATCCCATCGGCAAGGCCCACCCTGCAGGCGTGAAAGACGTGGTCCTTGAGGCGGCGATCACAACGATTGAGGATTGCGAGGATGCGGTCGCTGCGGTGGACGCCGCCGATAAGACAACGATCTATCGGCATTGGTGCGGCCTCATGAAAGGGAGCCTCGAAACGACCTTTGAAAAGAACGGCCGCCCGCTCGATCGAAAACTCAACCCGGACAAAGTGTTCACCACGCCGACAGGAAGGAAGCTCGCCTTGCCTGGGAGAAGTCTGCTCTTGGTGCGCAATGTCGGCATTCACATGTACACCGACGCGGTGACCACTAAGAATGGGGAGGAGATTCCCGAGGGCTTCCTCGACGCAACGATCACGACGCTTGCCGCCATCCATGATCTCAAGAGAAAGGGAAAATACCGCAACAGCAAAACGGGGAGCATTTATATCGTCAAACCGAAGCAGCATGGACCGGAGGAAGTCGCGGCCACCGTTGAGCTATTCCAACGGATCGAGGGCGCGCTCGGATTGAAACGGAAAACTCTCAAGATCGGCATCATGGACGAAGAGCGACGCACCACGGTCAATTTGAAGGAATGCATCCGGGCGGCGAAAGATCGGGTGGTTTTCATCAACACCGGCTTTTTGGATCGGACCGGCGACGAGATCCACACCAGCATGGAGTTAGGCGCGATGCTGCCGAAGGAAGAGATCAAAGCGCAGCCTTGGATCAAAGCTTACGAAGACTGGAACGTGGACGTCGGCATCGAAACGGGACTTCGAGGCAAAGCGCAGATCGGCAAGGGGATGTGGACCATGCCGGATGAGATGCGTGAGATGGTCCGGACCAAGATCGCTCATCCTCAAGCGGGAGCGAACACCGCATGGGTGCCCTCGCCGACCGCGGCGACGCTACACGCGCTGCACTATCATCAAGTCAATGTCCCTAAGCGACAGGCCGAGCTGTCGAAGCGAGGCCGCGCCAACCTCGAGCATATTCTCACGCCGCCGCTGCTACTCGACCGAAAGTTGACGGCTGAGGAAATTCAGCGCGAGCTGGATAACAACGCACAGGGCATACTGGGATACGTCGTTCGCTGGGTCGATCAGGGGATCGGCTGTTCGAAAGTTCCGAATATTAACGACGTAGCGTTGATGGAAGATCGGGCGACGCTCAGGATATCGAGCCAACATCTCGCCAACTGGCTCAACTACGACATCGTCACGAAGGATCAGGTCGTCGAGACCTTTCAGCGGATGGCGCAAGTCGTCGATCGGCAAAATCGCGGCGACCCGAACTACCGAAGCATGGCACCGAATTACGACGCAAGCATCGCTTTTCAGGCGGCGTTGGATCTTGTCTTAAATGGTCGAAGCGCTCCAAACGGCTACACCGAACCGGTACTTCACTTGCGCCGCCGAGAAGTCAAAGCGGCGCAGGAAACAAAGTAAGAAGAGCGACTAAATTCGCTGCGACGGCCGCTTGGATAAGCTCGACAATCGGACGCTGTTTCATCTGCGCACCGTCGACGAATTTTCGCGCGTCGTTCGCGAAGCGGGACGAACGCGCGCACCGAAACGTGTGGTTCTACTCCTACGATCAATCCTCTCACGGTTAAGTTAGGTTGAAATCGCCCTTGTGCCTCCGACAATCGTTTAGGCGAGAAACGTCAAAAGTAAACAGGCTGTTGAAAAAAGTTCGGAATGCTTCGAGAGCCTCAGCATGAACGGAAAATCGTCAATGATATCAAAAACTCCCCCGTTCGTCCTGAGACTCGTCGAAGGACTCCTAGAGAGTTTTTCAACAGCCTGTAAAGACGCGACCCCATAGACGACGCGTGCGGATTGCCGATCTATAGGACGGCTGCTAGCATCAATGGCTGGAGCCTACAAGCCAATGTCACGTTAAAGATGTTAGATTTTTTGAAAGTATAACCTTCCCACATAACCTAGGTTTGATGCCGGAGCTGATACAATGCACCCGAGGAAGAAAGAAGAAATTGTTCAGCGATTAGTCAAGATAGCTTGTCAAGCAGAAATTCCCGAATTAGGCAAATCACGGCCCAAAACGTATCACGGAGAAGATGGCATCTTCGCTCTTTCGAAAGCCGCATACGGGGACTATATCGAACTGGTGCGGACCTATATCAAAGAAGAAGATTGGGGGCCGAAATTTTCAGAACATTATATTCGCACAGCCTTAGACCGGATCTTGGCGAAAATCGGTCAACAGCCGACCAGAGCGGCCATTGATCCGCTAGTAGACCAGTTTATAAGTGAACTTAACGCTTATTCCGATGAACTTGCCGTATATATCGCTATCCATGACTTGAGTATGGAAGTTGAATCCCTTGAGATTGGAAACATAATTCTTAGGAAGGCAACGGATGAGTTCCTCGAAAGGCTAGCCGGTCGCATGGACTCCATTATACATGCCAGCGAAAAACCCGATCCTGCAAAAAAATCTCTGGGTAACCTGGAGCGAAAGAGGTTTACACGGCACAAAGGACGTGTATTTGCTGAATATCACGTCGTAGCAGAGCAAAAACGAGCGGTCGAGCGTGCCGTAGCTGAATGCCGAAGAGTCCTAGACTTGCTCTGGTTGTTTGTTAATTTCCCCGATTCCCGGGCCGCCAGCAGATTCCACATAAGCATAGAGGAAATTGGGGAAATCAATATGTCTGTCTTATGTGAAAATAAATTTTACGCTTTTAATTCACGAAGACGGTTTCTGCCGTTCCATATACGTGGAGATGTCCTTGGCGAAATGCGAGAAATGGGCATCTTTGAGGTTAGTGACCTGTTGAAAAAACCTGACCGTATGTTGACCGACTTTGAGAAAACTTTGATAAGGGGTATTCACTGGTATGCGGCGGCACGGGCACAAACCGAGAGTGACAATGAATTTCTTAATCTTGTAGTTTGTTTGGAGACGTTTTTCACGCCAGAAAATAAGGACCCGATCGCACCTTCTATTGCTGAGGGAGTAGCTATTGTTCTTGCTCAAGAGGCCTCAGTCCGACTTGGCATAAAAAAGACGGTCAAGGATCTTTACGGAATAAGAAGCGGCATATCACACGGCGGCCGTAAAGCCGTCACGGACTCAGATCTTACATGGCTTAGGGAGGCCGCCCTGTACGTCACGGAGTGGATGATTAAAAACCGCAAACAGTTTAACTCACGCCAACAATTGTGCGATTGGATAGAATTGAAAAGATTGGGTGGAGCGTGATCGCACGAGTTTTTTAAGTTAGGGCTGTCCGCTCGTAGCGTACCTACAAACAGTCGAAATTGGCAGTGTGGCCCTCCAGCGAACCCTTTGGTCGGCCATCACGGTCGATACTCGCAAGAGTCCGGTAAAAGTATGTGTCCGAATTGTGTCCGAGACCTGCTTGCCAAGTGACCCGAACAGACCCGACGATCAGATGCCCAGTTTGCTGAAATCGCCAGGAATGTTCGGGTCCTCCCGGCTATCGTGACAGACCGTCCTCGATTCGTAATCAGTTGTTCCAATCGCGCGAAGCGATCTACTGGATTACGAAAAACAATAATCTTCCTTGTAGCTTACCGCAACGAGAAAAAAAGAAACAAAAACAAGGCGCATAAACCAGGAATCGAGCCATTCTTATGGTTCAGTGGGGTTGGTACGGAAACATCGTAGAAACATGCTATAGGAGCCGGGCGAGTCTCAGTGTTTATCAAAACGAACTTGCCGCAGACGGCCCGCTCGCTATCCGCGTGAAAAACGGGTGCTGAGCAAAACGGCAGGTATGCGAGTCCATGCTATCCTTGCCATATTGGCGACCTGGACTATAAACTATTAAGCCAATTTATGTGCGAAAAAACACCGACCGATTCGACCGCCACTTCACCCAGATAATCATGTAAGGGCGACAAATGCGTAAGAATTGATAATCCAGGCGGGATAGAAAACTCGTGACGGGAGTCAATGGTAAGGATCCTCGTCATCGCTCGGCCACGTTGTTAGCTTGCGCAGGAACTTCTGATTTGCAAGCCGATCTAGTGCCGGCAACAGTCCATCGGCGAGCCACGAGTGCGTAGCAAAAAAAACGAAACCGACCAGCAGGCTTGAAGCCATGAAATTTGCACCCATTTCGATCAGTGAATCGGTATGAAAGAAAACGCCACACATACCCAAAATTGAAGCGATCAAACCGAGTCCTCCTGCGATAAAGCCAATTGACCTGCGAAAGATTGGTAGATCCTTGTCCATGTAGATCCGTGTTATGGGGATCAATAGTAAGAAGATCAAGGCCCATTTTGCGAGCGACCAAATACGAGGCGCGGAGTCACGGGAGGACATATCCAAGAGTACAGCAGGAATAGCGATATCGCCTGAACCTCTGAGTAGCCCCAAAATTGCTAAATTTTCAAGTATGTCGAAGACGGCCGCGGGAATTACCAGCAACCTAATAAATAATGCAAGTCTGCGATTATCTCGCTGGTAGAGAATAAGGCTGAGAAATAAAAATAGGATCGTGTAGAAAACAATTAACACCCAATCCAGTTCAATCTGCCTGATCATTTGCGGGCGGTCATCTCCTGGGTCGCCTGCCGATCCCAGAATCTTTGACACATCCTCGCCGTCATACCTTATTAGTTCCATCGCCAGCACTGGTGAATGTAGCCCATCGGGTAGCTTTCGTTTACCGAAGTCTCCAACTAAACCCATGATGATTCCAAGGCCGATAGCTAGGAAGGCGAAGAGAGCGCAATAGAAATACAATTTCGGGTTAGGATTCACTGACGGAAGAACTCCAGAACCTTGTCGCAATTGCGTCCAATCAGTGGATAGGGGGACGGTGACGGACAATGCCTATGCCATTCTTGTCTGAGAAGCACGATGTCATAAGGTGTCAAATGCCATGAGAGAGGGGCTGGTATCTGATCACTATGGCGATCCGTGCTGTAATACTCGAAAGATACGACCTGGCAAGGAACGTTGTATACATACGTGCACAGCTTTTCTAGGAACTTGAGTTCCACTTCGTTCCGCGAGAACTGTCCGGTGCCACGAACGTTCTCAAGAGTCTGGAAAGCGTGAGTGGCTTGGAAAAACCATCCATAGTCTCCCTTCGGAGGATTAATTAAACCTGCCGGGGAACCGCGAATCTGAAGAATTAGGATACGACTTGGCTTTGAACTGCTGTTGTTCATAGCTTGATCAAGCCATTCAATCAACGTTGCAACTCCATAGTTATCGTAGTAGCCGCCGTCCACAACGTGATACTGATTCGCAAATACGTCGCCCAGGAATATGCGAGCGGCTGGAGTAACAAAGGGAAATGTTGCGGAGAGACGAGCAGCCGTCACAATCGGAATATCTTTCTTTGGATATAACCGGCTAAAATCTTGCCAACCGGGCGTGATCTTGTTGATCGGTTCGCGAGGTGGTCCAAAGTCAGTGGTGGATAGTAGAAGTCGCTCGCCGGTTTCAACAATAGTGGCATTAAAAACTACAGCAGGCTTGTTGCCTTTCGCAACTTCCGGCCGCCATTTCGATAGCGTTGCTGTCGCCAGACTGTCGGTTCGTTTCCACGCGTTTTCGAGCGCGGAACCTCGATCACTTAGCAGATTTGGGCCGTTAACAAGGTAAAACGGATAAAGGTAAAACCCCTTCCAGAAAGGGATCAAGTTCCACAAAAAATCAGGATAAACGAGCCCCCAGGCGACGTCGTCTAAACTGGAGGCTTCTGCGGCTTTGAGCGGCCGGTAATAATCAAGCTGTTCACCAACTTGTGGTAGTTGCCCGTTAGACTGGTAGGCGTCCACAATGTACATTGCTCCTACAGAACCACCTGAAACTGAGCTGATTAGCCGTATGGATCGATCGAATTCTTCGGCAGCTTTTTCGCCTTGCTTCTCAAATTCCTTACGTAGCCCGGATAGAACACGCACGGTCCAGGCTGCGGATTGGATCCCGCCGCCGCTGGCAGCTACGAGAATTATCAGCTTGCCGTCGCGTGGTGACAATACGTCGGCGGGCGACAGAGTCGTTGTAGTCGAGTCTTTCGGTAATGATGAGTAAAAATTGTCGCCTTGTGGCAAGAACGAAACTGTCCAGCCCCAAATGATGAGCGGTGCTAGAACAGGAATTCGAAAACGGTCAAGAAAAAACGTGAGCGCGGAAAGTCCCCAGCAGAGCATCATCACAAGTACTAGCAACAAGCATAAGGTGGGTATGACCGGAGTAGTCTCCCCCGGTGGGGCATATTTTTTGATGAAAAATAGAAAAATATAAAAACCGATGGAAATTACAAATTGAATTACTGCAAAAACGTGGCGAGGACGCAATTGTCTTGTCCGAGAATCAACATACCCATGCGGACTAATCACCGCGATAGAAGAAACTAGCGCTCGACCGAGATTGGCAACGCCTGCAAGCATGCTGACGAAATAATTCATTATGCGTTCATAGAAAGGTACTCTAAGATTTCGTAAATGGGCCGTGATCGAGGATTGGTATGGAGTTTCTGTCGGAAAGATTTTCGCCCAAATCTCATCCTGCAGCAGGGTCATTACTAAGTAGAAAACGATGATTCCCAAAATGATTCCAATTAAAGCAGCCGGAATCATCGATGGAATACTTTCCTTTAATGTCTGATAAGACGCGCCGATCACCAGCGGGAAGGCTACTGATAAAGGGATCACGCGCAGCATTAATTTGATCCCAGCCGCCCCGGTTTCTCGACGGCGGGGAATGTGACCGGCCCCGAACCGTTCTTCTCCGTCAAATACAATGAGCCGAGCTGTGACACCAATCGTTGCGGCCGTTAACAGACTCGCGGTGCTTACGAGAAAAAATGATAGAGCAGTCTGCCAAACGTTATCGGCGCCAACGTCGAAAATGCCTTTCAGTAGTGAACCAAGCGCCGCATCTTTGGGAAGAGCCAGGAGAGGAAGAATGAAGAGAATTGCCCAGGTTAGTAATGGAACTCTGAGGAGATAAATATATGCAAGATAATGTCCGATAACTTCCATTAAACTCAACGGGAGTCGTCGTTACTTATTTCGCCACTAAATGTTTCTAGAATTTTGATCAGGTCAGAAAGACTCGCTGCAAAAAATTCGAACCACAGCAAAGTTGTCTCTCTCTATTACCACTGTTGGTCCACTTGGTCAAAGAAATGAGGACTGAACGACAACTTCCTAAATCAATAATTCCGATCGGCTTCGATTTTCCTGGGCGTTCCGAGTTATTCACCCTTATTCGTCCGAGCAATCTTTATTAGATGGGGATATTATCATCTTTGGGGAGGTTCAGCGGGGAGGAGGTTCAGCGGGGTCAGACATAAGCAATGATTCCGCTGAAAAACCCCCTGTTCACGAAAATTCGGGATGAAGAAAATCATTAACCGTGTTGAGAAAATCGGTTGTGGGGCAATTGTGAGCGAAAAATTTTGGCACCATTTTTGGCGGGAACCTTTTTCAGCAGAATCACTATCTCAGGCTTGACCCTGCCCCTTCCCCTTCCTGACCCATTCCTCCCGTTCTGACCGGGCACGGTCATGCCGCGATCGGCTTGATCCTTTAGCAAGGCGACGATAACGTACAAACCGGTTCGCGGCGTCAACTCGTACCTTCCAGGGCAGGGTTCACGCCTCAGCTTCGACTTTAGAACGGGCCTGACAAACGTGACTCCTCATCACCGATGAGCAACGCGCTAACACATCGCGACTACCGCGTGTTCTTCACTGGATCCATGGTCACCCGCCTTGGCGAAGACATGCAAGAGGTGGCGGAGGATTGGCTCGTGTTTGTCATGACCGGTTCGCCGTTTCTCTTGGGATTGGTGGCGTTTTGCAAGGGGCCTTCACGGGTCCTATTGGCGCCGATATTTGGTGCCGTCGCTGATCGCGTCGATCGTAAGAAGATCCTTATCGGCGTATATCTTTTCCAGGCAGTGCTAGCCTTGTCGTATGGATGTCTTGTCGCAACCAAGCTCATAGCGTTCTGGCACATCGTAATTCTCGCAGTGCTCGACGGTTTGGTCGCGCCACTCAGCCGCGTAACGCGCCAGACTGTCATCCCGGAGCTGGTTCCTAAGCAAAGCCTGGTAAGCGCCATTTCTATCAACAGCGTCGGCAATAACGCTTGTCAAGTAATCGGGCCGCTGGTTGGCGGACTGTTGATTGTCTGGTTGGGCATCGGAGCGGTATTTTTTATCAACGCCGTTGGCTTTTGCGGTATTATCATCAGCCTGCTGTCCATCAAGCTGCCGCAAAGGATTAATAAAAGCGCAGATTTCAACGTCCGGAAAGACATCATTGAAGGAGCTCACTTTATCCGCAACCAGCCGCTGGTTCTGGAAGTGATGGCGATCCAGCTCTTCTCGTTTTTCCTAGCTCTGCCGTTTAATAGGTTCTTTCCTGTTTACGCGAAGGAGATCTTAAACATCGGTCCCACGGGTCTGGGACTTCTAAGAGGTAGCTTCGCCGCCGGGAATGTTCTCGGAGGGATGGGTCTCATACTTTTTGGAGGGGTGAAAAACCAAGCTGCATTATTGAGAATGGCATCGTTGGGGTTGAGCATGTGTTTGATCCTGTTCTCGCATTCCTTTTGGCTCCCGCTCTCCGTTATTTCATTGATTCTAACCGGTGTCGCCACGATGATTTTTCGCTCCATCGGCCTCTCCGTGATCCATCTCAACATTCCCAACGAATTCCGCGGTAGGGTAATGGGGCTTTATCACATGGAACTGGGATTTCGCTCCCTCGGAGCGCTGCTTCTAGGCTCCCTGGGAAGTATTGCGGGAGTTCCTGTGGCCGTTGCGACGGGGTCGGCGCTTTTTGGGCTGATCAGTTTGCTGAGCCCACTCTATAAGAATTATCGCAGCAAGCAGGCTCAAGTCGCCTGGCTGTCTAAGCCGGATGACTGATGTGGATATCGACAAAGTTGCGAGATGGCCGGCGATTGAGACCTATGGGCATTCCCAGGTCGAGCTGAAGTGATTGTCTCAAAAAGGAGGTTTACTGTGAAGCGGCATTTTACCAGAGAAGCTTTGCTATATTTCTTAGGCATTCTCTTGTTTGCTCCGCCTGTTCATGCTGCGACACTTAGCCCGGCTCTCTTGAAAGCCAAGCAGGACGCGGAGGCGAGAGGGTATTCATTTGTGGCTGACCGCGAGGAGATTGTCGCAAAAGCCCAAAAGGAGGGAAGACTACGCGTCATAACGAGCATGGAGCCTGAAACTGCCAAGTCTTCCGTGGCCGCTTTCAAAACGAGATACCCGTTTATCGATCTAAGCGTTCAGGTGAGAACAGGCTCCGAGTCGGCGCAGCAGCTTATCCTGCAAATCAAGAGCGGCGTGGCTGCTAAGGAATGGGACGTTGTCTCAACTACCTCCGACCTTCTCAACGACTATATTCCTCATCTCTGGAAGGTGGATCTGCAGGGAATGGCAGAGCGAGGTGTCCTGCAAATCCCTCATCAAATGGTAGATTCCACCCAGCGGAATATCGTGGCTTTTCACAGTCGTTTCCAAGTCATCGCTTATAATAAAAATCTCGTTGCGCCGGCCCTGGTTCCGAAGGTTTGGGAAGATCTTTTGAAGCCTGAGTTTAAGAAAAGAAAATTCTCCCTGGACATTCGTCCTGGAGGCATAGCGACTCTCATACCTGCCTGGGGTCTGGACAGGACAGTGGAGTTTGCTCGAAGATTGGCAAGTCAGGATCCCATCTGGGTCCGAGGTGATCCCAGGGCGATCACAGGTATGCTAGCTGGCGAAATTCCGATGATGGTTGCAGCCAATTTTCACGACCTGAAGCGCGCACAGAAAAAGGACCCGCTCGGCGTTCTCCATTATTCTATTGTCGAGCCTGTTCCTTTTAGGCTGGCGCTGGCACAATCAATCCTGGCGACGGCGCAGCATCGGCATGCGGCGCTCCTGTGGTTTGACTGGCTTGCGACTGCTGAGGCGCAGAAGATCGCCGATGAGCACGAGCCGATGGCCTCAGCAGTTTACGTGCGTGGAAGCGCGGTGGAACAGGAGCTCAGGGGGAAGAAATTATCGGCCGTGCCGTGGGAAAGCTATCAGAATCTCCAGCCATGGTCGGCGAAGATATTTGAGGCCTATGGTTTTCCTAACGCGGATTCTCAGCGGTGATCACAGATGAATATTGGCTGAGTTAGTAGGAACCTCACGAATAAGAATCTGACCAAGGCATTCGCCGAAGCCTGGGCGCGGAACCCCCGGACGGAAGCCGGTAGTGGTTCAATTAGATTTCAACGAACCGTCAATGTAGGGGCAGACCCCTGTGTCTGCCCTCTGGGAGGGGCGACCACGGGGGGGCGCCCCTACAAATGTTTGCGAAACTGAACCACGACCCGGAAGCCTTGGGCTTTACCAACTCGGAAATGAAGTGATAGGATACGGCTCAACATCAACTTGGATAAAGGAGGGAACATGGAACAGCCGAAAGGATTCGAGGTCTTCGAAATCAACCCCCAGATAGTGGCGAAAGGAAAGAAGACGACGGAACTCGTGCGCACGGATCTAATCCGCGCCAATGTTCAGGTGGTCACCGACGGTGGCGAAACGAATCTGCATGCCCACACCGGGATGGACGCGATCTGGGTGGTTATGCAAGGAGAGGCGACTTTCTACGGTCAGGGGGATGGGGTTGTCGGCAAGCTCAAAAAGCATCAAGCGATCTTGATTCCTCGCCCTAAACCTTACTGGTTTGAAAGCTCGGGCGAAGAGCCGTTGGTGATCCTTCATGTCATGGCGTATCAGCCAGGGGCGGTCGCAAAACGCATCGATTACTCGCCGAGGAAAGAGCTTCCGCGAGAGATGGTGGAAGGGAAATTTTTCGGGCAAGAGGGAAGCGAGACCTAGCAGGTTTCGCTAGCGCCAATTTTCACACACCGCCTACGGCCTCAGAGGCGGCAGCGTCCTCATGGTGCCAAAGGACCAGTATCCCAACGGCCGCCCTGGGCGGAGTATCGCTGCCACGAGGCGGATACTCGAGAAGCGCCCCAATCTGATCGTGAGCTTTATCAAAGAGCTGATCCGCTCTTTGGGTTCGGTCCGGTGTGCGAAGAGGAGAGGTAAGAATGGAGACGGCGACAACGACTTCTGCGACGGTAGCGCAACTTTCTCCGACAATACCCCCGCGCTTTTCCGGTATGAGTCACGTGAGTCTTCCTTGCCGTGATCTCGAAGAATCGAAAATCTTCTACGCCCGGGTCATGGGTGGAGAGCTGGTGCACACAATCTGAGGCTTCGTCGAGTTTCGACTTGAAGACATCATCATCGGACTTTCCGAGCAGGCTGACGGCGGGACCGGCCGCGAAGCCGAATATCCTCACTATGCGTTCTATATCGACGGACCAAACTTCGAGCTGATGAAGAATCTGCTCGATCGCTACGGCATACCCAACTATCCCTACAGGCGCGACGCTACAGCGCTGATCTATTTCCGCGACCCGTCGGGAAATCTTTTCGAGCTTTACTGCGATACCGGCTACGAGGGAATCTCATCATTGGCGTTGGCTCCCAGACGCGGCGGCAAGCCGATCGATTTCCGCAGTCTCAATTATCAATGGAACGACAAAAGCGCCGCGCTCGGCGCCAAGC
Organism: Deltaproteobacteria bacterium; assembly: GCA_005879255.1. The sequence goes on along the minus strand of VBKY01000146.1, from coordinate 8,708 downwards.
AGGAATTTCAAAGGCCACGCTTCACTGCTTTCGCTCACGCGAGCCTTTACTGCCGTGATTTCGAACAGGCCAAGCGCTTCTTCACCAAAGTCATCGGCGGTGAGTTGATCCATGACGTCAATGACGGTGGCACAGGCTTCGCCGAAGTGATGGTTGCCGGCGTCATCATCGGGTTTACGGATCGCCCCGGAAGTACGACCAAACGCGACGCTGAATATCCCCATTATGCGTTTTTCATTGAACCACAAGATTTTCTGCCGATGGTCGCCTGGCTCCGTCACAACGGCGTCACCACTTCGGAGCCATGGACGCGCGACGGCATCAAGGGACTCTTGTATTTTCGTGACCCCTCTGGAAATCTTTTCGAGATGTATTGTCCGAAGCTCAAAGAATCGGCCTCTTTTGTGCGCGGGGCAAAACAAGGTGGCAGTTACGAGATCGACTTCGCGGGTTTGAACTACGAGTGGAACGGATAGATCGAAACACTTGCCGGGAAAAGTCCCAGATCCAAGGAAAAAGCGACAGCACAGCAATTCTCTCTTTGGTCAAAGATGGTTTAATTGAATAGGAGAAAGAAAAAACATAAGAGCATTTGTGCGTTAGCGACTTGACATCCACATAGCAGCGTGTTGAAAAGCTCCGAGGCAATTGCGACACAGTCTCGACCGCGATACGATAATTCCCACAGAGGATGGGCTCTGTAAGTTAGGCGCCTTAAAATCAGACACCGGGTTGTGACCCGTCGCCGACACCTCTCTCTAATACCTTCCCTCTTCGTCCATTGTTCTGTATATACCTAGACTCCGGTCCGAGGGAGGCATTTAATGATGAAAAAAGGGACTCTCATAATTGCGGCGTCGATCGTCGTGATTTTAGTGACGTTCTTCGTATTCAGCCGCTTCTTCGTCGACCTGTTATGGTTCAGCGGGCTGGGATTCCGCGCGGTCTTTACCACCACCTGGCTCACTGTGTTCGCTGTGTTTGCCGTCGCGACGGGACTGTCATCGGCCATACTACTGCTCAACGGCTTCATCGCCGTCAAAACGACTACCGCCGCACCGAATCGACGGCCTCACTTTAGAATCGTCGGTCGTGGCGCCCAAGGGCTCCCTGAGATCATTGAGCTTTCCCTCGACAAACTCCCGTGGCGGCTGATCATCACCGCAGTTGCTTTGTTACTCGGCTTGTTTATCGGTCTTGCCCAGACGGGTAACTGGGACGCCTTTCTCAAGTGGCGCTATGCCGCCCCCTTCGGACGGTCTGACCCGTTATTTGGAAATGACCTCGGCTTTTATGTGTTTTCACTTCCCGTCTATGAGTTGGTTAAGGATTGGGGGATTTTAATAATATTTTTGAGCGCGGTCATCGCCGTTGCCATCTACGTGGTACGCGGCGAGATCAATTACCAGCAGACCGGATTTCCTACGCTAAGTGGCGCGGCGATCCGGCACCTTTCCGCGCTGCTGGCAATCTTTTTTCTCCTCAAAGCCGGCGGCTATATTCTCGAGCGTTATGATTTACTGACGAGCAATAATGGGATCGTCTTCGGTGCCGCCTATACCGACGTCCATCTGCGCTTGCCGTTGTTGATAGCTCTGGCAGGCGCGTCACTGATAGCGGCAGCCCTATGCGCTTACAATGTTGGGCTTGCGGGTATCCGCCTGCCGATTGCGGCTGTGATCATTGTTTTCGCCGTGTCGATTGTGCAGACGATCGTCCCCGGTCTGTTTCAAAGCTATTGGGTCAAGCCCGACGAGTTAAAGCTGGAGTCGCGCTACATTGCCCGTAACATCGAGCTCACTCGATATGGCTTTGGTCTCGATCACATCACCAGCGCGCCGTTCCCGGCGAAAGGGAAGCTTACGCCGGAGGTGATCGCGGCAAACCAGGCGACGATCCAGAATATTCGCTGGTGGGATCCGCGCCCGCTAACGGATACCTACCGGCAATTGCAGGAACTCCGTCTCTACTACGACTTCCATGACATCGATGTCGATCGCTACACCATCGATGGGAGCTACCGGCAAGTGTTGCTGTCCGCCCGAGAGTTGAATCAATCGAAACTGCCGGCCGACGCGCAAACCTGGATCAATCAGCGTTTCAAGTTTACCCACGGCAACGGTATCGCCATGAACCCGGTGAATCGCTTCGATGAGGAAGGATTGCCGGTGTTTTTCGTCAAGGATATTCCGCCCGTGGGTCCGCCGGAGCTGAAGATCGACCGGCCCGAAATCTACTTCGGCGAAGAGACCCGCAACTATGTGGTGGTGGGTGGCGGCACCAAAGAATTCGATTACGCCAAGGGTCAGGAAAATGTCTACAACGTGTATGAAGGCCGCGATGGCGTGTCCTTGGGCAGTCTCTGGCGGCGTGCGTTATTTGCCTGGTCCTTCGGCGACTTCAAGCTGCTCATCAGCGACAACGTAACCTCGGCGAGCAAGATTCTCTTTCGCCGCCTGATTCAGGACCGCATCCGACGGATCGCGCCGTTTCTCCGCCTCGATCGCGATCCTTATCTGGTCGTGAGCGACGGGCGCTTGATCTGGTTGCAGGACGCCTACACCATCAGCGACTCGCTCCCATACTCCCAACTAACCCGCCCCGGCAACATCAACTACATCCGCAATTCGGTGAAGATAGCGATCGATGCCTACGACGGCAATCCGATCTTTTATATTGCCGACCCAAAGGATCCTATCGTGCTCACTTACCAGCGCATCTTCCCGACACTATTTNNNNTCGTTACGCAAGCACGTCCGTTACCCGGAAGATCTTTTTATTATCCAAGCAGGCGTGTACAGCACCTATCACATGCAAGATCCGGAGGTGTTCTACAACAAAGAAGATCTGTGGAACTTTCCGAAGGAGAGCCACAAAGGGCAAAGTGCCACGACGATGCAGCCGTATTACACGATTATGCGATTGCCCGGAGAGCCTCGCGAGGAATTTATTTTGATGCTGCCGATGGTGCCCAACAATCGCGACAACATGATCGCCTGGTTGGCGGCGCGCTGCGACGGTGACAACTACGGCAAGGTGATCGAGTTTGCCTTTTCCAAGGAGAAGCTCATTTACGGGCCGGCACAGATCGAGGCCCGCATCGATCAGGATACGACGATCTCCCAGCAGCTTTCCCTCTGGAACCAGGCCGGCTCGCGCGTCATCCGAGGTAACCTATTGGCGATACCGATCGACGACACCTTGCTGTATGTCGAGCCTTTGTACTTGAGTGCCGAAAGCCGCCAGTTACCGGAGTTGAAGCGCCTGATCGCCTCCACCGGTGATCGTGTGGTCATGGCTCAGGATGTCGACAGTTTGCTGGCCGCGCTAGTCACGCAGGAAGGACGGAAGCCAGCGGTTGTCACGTCGACATCCGCGCCACCGCCCGGAGCTGGCACAAAAGAACTGCCACCCACCGGCGCCAATGCCGAAGCCCTTAACCACTATCGTCGGGCGTTCGATGCGCTAAGCAAAGGCGATTGGCGCACTTTCGGAGCCGAGATGGATGCTATGCAAAAAGCATTACAAGGCGCCCCGGCGAAGCCACCCTCGTAACGAAGATGCGCGATATTGGAATAGTTGAATAAGAGTGAAAAATTGGTCTCTGGAAAACTTGAGTCCGACTTACGAAACTTGCTCGAACCCGCGCGTGGCTTTTTCTATATATGCGAGTCGGGCACGATGAACGATCTAAGGAGGACGCAATGAGTCAACAAAAGACTTTCTCGTTTGCTTAGAATGCTTCTGTGTAAACGCTCCACTTCGAATCACAAGTTTTGTGATCCTACACGAGGACCGGGACGTTCTGGTGGTGGATAAACCAGCGGGGCTATTGACGATGGGGACCGATTCGAAGCGCCTTACGGTGATTGCTTCGGGATTTTGATTCGGGAGATCGTATATTGGGTCACATCCTGTTCGGGCTCGTTGCCCGCGCCGGTCAATGGCAAAGCGAGATTCGTCACATACATCGTGTCGTCCACGATGACGAGACTGGCCGGGAAAAGCAGTCCCCGAGGCGATCCATCACTTTCGATCCCCAGGAAGTCGCCCAGCTTGGCGATCACGCGGCCGCTATCGTTGAGAATCACTATCTCGTCCGCCTGATTTGCGGCGACCAGGAGCCTGCCATGGTGAAACGCAATTCCATCGGCGCCGTTGATGCTTTCAGCCCAGACGGTAAGGGTCCCGGTTCCTAAATCCAGCCGCAAAACACGATCGTCTCCGGTATTCGCAATGAAGAGCTTGGCGCCGTCGCTGCTCAACGCAAGACCGTTGGCGCCGAAGGGAGGAAAGCCAGCGGTAGCCAAGAGGCCGTCATGCTTGATCGTAGACACCGGGCAAGGGGTGGAACAGGTGTGCGCGTTATTGATTCGGAATATCGCTCCTTGGAAAGAGTCCGATATATAAAGATTGCCGCTGCCATCAAAAGTGAGGCCGTTGGGGGCGGGAAAATTGTTTCCAAAGCGAATCCTGTCCTGACTGGTGTCTGGGTTATCTACAACTCGATCGGGTGGCGGCCCAATCGTTGGGATAAAAGCCACGTCCTCAATGGCCGTCGTATCGGTAAAGTTGGCTGCAATCCGCTGAATCTTCGACGCACCAAAGTTGCAGATATAGACTTTGTTATCCAACGCATTAAATTGAAGGCCCAGAAGCGGCGTGCCAGCGAAATCTCGTTGGCCGGCAAGCTGTCCATTCTTCCCAAAGCGCAGGAGTTTGTTGCTGTTGGGACCGAAGTCAAAGGTGGCGACGTAAATGGCTTCAGTGTTGGGATTGGCAGTGATTCCCTCCTCCCTTTTGACAATGATTTCTTGGCCGGCCCAGATATCGGTCAGAAACCCAACGATCCAGGCCACGGTAACAGCCAAAAAGAAAAATTTTCGCATTTCCTGTTCCTTTCTCCCAGGACAGAGAGCGACTGGGATGGCACATCGAGAGATCGCTTCTAACGCAACGAGAAGGCCGCTATTCAAGCATTCAAGCCGAGTTCAGATGAGCGGACAATCACGACTCAGCCGGAAAATGACACCAAACGACGGGAGCTGGTTTATTTCAATCACGGTGTGCCGTCAAGAGCCGCTTGACCTGAACAAGAGCTCGGACGCAATTTGGCCAACGGCTTTGGGCCGTCGCCGATTTTTTCTCAAACCATGATTTCGTTTTGGCACGCGTTGTTCAAACGACGCAACGCGACCGGCGTTGGAGAAGAGAGCGTGGCTCGTGTTTATATGAGAGGGCTAAAGGGTTACGTTGACGTTACCCCTGCTTCTGGTGTTATCTAATCGCGCGGCGGAAAAAGACTCATCAAACCTCCATGAAACAAGTGATAGCGGTTGTCGCGGCAGTTTTGCTTTCAAGTTGTATCGACACGGTTCAAGCTCAAACGATGACGCTACGTTATGGGCAGATTCCGTCAACGATCAAGTCGGTGTCCGCGCTGCATTTCAACATCGCTCAGCGTAAGGGATTGTTTATCCGCGAGGGGATAAACATCGAAATGATTTCTATCGAGGGCGGCGCGGCTAACATGATGATGGCGTTGGACCGAGGTGCCGTCGATATCACGCGAACGGCTTCCTTTTTCTTAATTCAGGCGGCGCTTAAAGGGTCCGAGGGAGTGGCTGTCGCGGGTGAGACGGCGACGCCGATCTATAGTCTAATAGTGAAGCCGGAGATCAAGACCTTTGCCGACCTTAAGGGGAAGGTGGTGGGTCTGACCAACGCGGTGTCGACGATCTCCGTTTCCATGCGCAAGCTATTGGCGTTAAACGGTCTGGGCAATTCCGATTACCGCGTCATCGAGTTCGTCGGGACGCCGGAGCGCTCCGAGTGTTTGCGAAAAGGGGAGTGCGATGCCGTGCCGCTCGGACAACCCGAGGATTTTACCCTGCTCAAGCAGGGCTATCGGAGGCTTGGGATCTCCAATGATGCCGTGCCAAATTTTCAGTTCATCGTAAGCGCGGTTAGACGCTCGTGGGGAGAGGCGAATAAAGACGCGCTGGTCCGTTATATCCGCGGACTCGCCGCCGCGTTCCGCTTCATGCGCGATCCCGCCAATCGGGAAGATGTGGTGAAGATCATACTGGACACTACCGGGTCGTCCGACGAGATCGCCCGTCAAACGCTGGCGCTCTATTTTGAACCTGACCGCGGCGTCTTTCCCAAACAGGGTGAGCTGGACATCAAAGGATTGGGCCAGGTGATTCAATTCATGGGTGAGACGGGAGATCTCAAACCGCCGCTACCATCGGCGGAGCGTTTTGTAGACTTGCAATACCTGCGCGCTGTTGGAATTCAGTAGACGACGCGTACAGAGAAGTGACGGGAGAATTTTAGCTTTTTGTGCAACGGACAACATTCGACAGAGCAAGGCGATATGTCACTCGTGATGAGGACGATCAGAGTTAGACAATTTTGGCGCGTCGAGTAGGCCGTAGAATCGGATGGGCACAAAAACTAGTGGCCGAAAATCTACCGGAACCCTTTTTGGAATTGATCGTAGTGCTCGCCAAGCTTTTGGCGGAATGGGGAAAAGCTTCAGCTTTTCTCGCCTCCATTTTTGTGTCGATGCGAACTCTTAATCCGCGTCTGAATGCAATCGAACTAGCTCTGCGGTCATACGTCTGTGTCCGTCGCCCTAGAATGGGAGCTTTTTAACGGAATGTCAGGTATCTGACAGACTCTTCAAGCGATTTTGAGATATGCCTTGGTCATTTCGATCGAACTTGCGGATTTTCACAGAAACGAAGTGTGGCCGCTCGGATGATAATCACGGAGGTCTGATCTTTCATCGCTCGGGCAAGAAACGTTTGACAGTCGTTCACGTTAGTTGGAGCCAACCACCCCTATGGTTAATGTCGATGCGAAAGTTCTTAAACAGCTCAAGAATCTCTCCCGCCTTTGGGCCTCTCAATTAGATAAACTCGCCAGAAGTTTGACCGTAAGGACTTTCAAGAAGGACGAAATTGTTTTCGATCAGGACGAGCAGGCTAGGCTCGTTTACCTGCTCATCTCGGGAGTCGCTAGGGTCTCCTACAATGGTCATGAGCGACAGACGATTGTCAGCCTGCTTTCGCCGGGAGAATTTTTCGGCCTCGACTCGCTCATGCCCGAATCGCGCCACCCTTTCAGGTGCGATGCCTTTGAGACCTCGACGATAGGTTCCATCAAACCGCGTGTTTTCGTCGAAACCCTTCTAGGCACCTCGTATGAAAATTTTCTCCCAGGATTCACCACGACGCTGCATTTGAGCAGACAATCGTACATCCACTGCATCCGCGGCATCGGCCTTGACGTGCGAAGGCGGATAGCTCTTGAGCTTTCGAATTTGGCTGAACATTTTGGATCAGCCGACTCGCGTGGAACCTTGATCACCTTGGCCATCAGTCACGAGACGCTCGCCAGCATCGTCGGCGCCTCCCGCCAGCAGGTCACGGAATATCTGAATGAATTCGACCGCCGGAAGATTATTTTGAGGGAAGGGCGACGCATCATCGTCAACCCTAAAAACCTTCGCAAGGTCATCGAGAGCAAGCCTTAATGGTTCGTTTTTCGGAGTTCATCGACGCTCCGCCCGCTAATATTTGAACAATACTAGTATGGGCCCTTATGGAGCTAAGAAAGCATCCGCGCATGACGTGTCTGGGCCGCCTCAACTGGCCTCCCGAGTGGAAGGGGCCATACGGCCCGGACAATCCGCTGCCCCGCGGCGAAGTGGGTATTCTCATACGAGTGGAGCCCGCATCCAGCATCCTGAGAACTCCGCATTGCATTGTAGTTATTCAGTGGAACGATCAAGAATATTTGGGTTCTTTGTACTTTGACGAGGAAGACTTTTTGCAAGAAATCGTCGGGCTCCTCCAAAGTTGTCTTGGCCGACCGATCGCGGAAATCGGCAGCCTCGATATTCCCTGATTATCAACGGCAAAATTGCTGACAACGCCGTAGCCTAATCGAAACTCAACCCTGTCGATTGGCAGTAGTCATTTAATCATCCCACACGTTGACTTTGCCCTTGCGACCAAGAGTATTGTATAGATACGCGGTTAGGAGCCAGCGAAACGCATTCGGGCAGGCACGAAGGAGGCGGAAATGAGTAAGACAAAAGCGCTGTACTTAGCGATTGCGATCTTCGGCGTCGCCGCCTTTATCGCGGCTTGCGCAATGCAAATGGGTGGCGAACAAAGCACCGGCGCTGCGGTCCGCATCGATAACGACGACATCGGCGGCGTGGTGACGAGCACGAAGGGACCGGAAGCCGGCGTCTGGGTAATCGTGGAAACCACGGACTTGCCCACCAGGTTTAGCAGGAGCGTGGTCACCGACGACCAAGGGCGCTATGTGGTGCCCGACTTGCCTAAGGCCAGCTACAGTATTTGGGTGCGCGGCTACGGGCTGGTCGATTCGCCGAAGATCAAAGCCACCTCGGGGACCATCGTCAACCTCACGGCAGTGATAGCGCCGGATGAAGCCGCGGCGGCCCAATACTATCCGGCAATCTATTGGTATTCGATGATGAAAATTCCGGACAAGAGCGAGTTCGGCGGCAAGGGAAAAATTCCCGAGAAGCTGACGCAGAATGAATATCTCAACCTGTTGAAGTCGAACGGTTGCGCCAACTGCCATTCGCAGGGCGTGCGCGCGATGCGGACGTTTCCCCAGAACGTGCCGCATCCCTTCCCACCTTTCAAAAATTCCGAGGAGGC